>NZ_JAUCGU010000022.1:0-69274 GCF_059916625.1 Chromobacterium sp. CCUG 76385 | reverse complement strand
TGGGGGTATAGCTCAGCTGGGAGAGCGCTTGCATGGCATGCAAGAGGTCAGCGGTTCGATCCCGCTTACCTCCACCAGTTAAAAAGCCGAAATCTCAAGATTTCGGCTTTTTCCTTTTTATTTCCCCTAAAAAGCCTAAAACAAAAATCGGCGTGCTTTGACGCCGATTTTGCCTGCCCTTCCACCCCGCATCAGCGCGCCGTTCGCCGCAGCTGCGCAACCAGGTCGGCCAGCTTGCCGGCGTAGCCCGGATCGCTGGCATAGCCGCCGTTCGCCAAACCCCGTGCAAACGCCTGCGCATCGCCGCCAACGCCTAACGCCGCGCGATAGCGAGGATTGCTCGCCAACAAGCTGGCGTAGTCGTCAAAAGCGGCTTGGTAATTGGGATAAGCCCGGAACGACTCCACCCGGGATTGCTTTTGTCCACCGGCGAACTCCGTGGTCAGCGCCGCCGCGACGCCGCCGCGCCAGCGCGAGTCGGCCTTGATGCCAAACAGATTATGGCTATTGCCGCCATCCGCCAAAGTCAACGGCTTGCGCCCCCAGCCCGACTCCAGCGCCGCCTGCGCCAGCACGATGTCCGGCGTGACGCCCAGCTTCGCCGCAGCCGCCTGCGCATGCGGCTTCATCTCATCGAGAAAAGCCTGCCTGCCAAGAGAAGCCGCAGCCGCATCCGACTGACCCGCGGCTTGCAATTGTTGCTTCAGGCGCCAGGCTTCCGGCGTCAATTGCGCAGCCGGACCCGGCTCGCCATTGGCGATGAAACATTCCACCTCGCGGCGCAAACCCGAAAACTGCTCGGCGAATCCGGCGCCGCCGCCGGGCAAGTCCAGCGGCAAGGCGACGGACTCCGCCAAGGGCAAGTCAAAACCGGTCGCTCGCTCACTGCGCTGCGTAAACATCGGACTCCCCCTCCAGCACCCGCCGCAACAGGGCCTGCCGTTGCTGCAACAATTGGCCATTGCGCAGATTGCGCTCCCGGCACGCCGCAGCCAGCTCGCACAACCGCCGCCAACGCGGTGCGCCCTGCTCCCGCAGGTTTGGCGGCAAAGCATCCAAGAGCGCGCTCATCGACAATTCGGCGCCGGCAGGCAGCAAATCCCGCACCCATGCCTGACGGGCGTGGCGGCTACGCTCCAGCCGGTCGCACAGCTCCGAGATCCGGCAGGCGCACGCTTCCAAACCTGCCGCATCATGCGCCAGCGCGGCCTGAAACTGCGCCTCCAGACTCTCCAATAGCAACGGGTAATCAGCCAGATCCGCTGCTATGGTCGTAAACAACTCGCGATAAAGCTGCTTTCTATCCATCAACGACCGCCGTGATATCGCTCGATCAGACCGGCCAAACGCTGCGGATCGAAGCGTACCTCGCCGCGTGCCAGCGCGGCGCGCACTGCGTCCACCTTGGCCTGGTCGATTTCCGGCATGGCGCGCAGACCAGCGGCCAGCGAGGCGGACGAGTCCTGCGCCGTCGGCGCGCGCGGCACGGCTTCCGCTGCCGGGCGGTTTTCGGTCTTGAGGTTTGCGGCCTGCTCGCCGCGCCAGGAGGAATGGGGTGAGATCTGCATCAGAATGCCTGCTGTCCGTATACGGTGTGATACCGATACAAGGCGACGCCAGCGCGCCGAACTTAAGCTGGAATGGCAAAAAGGCCGGCCGCCTCATTGGCGGCGCGGCCGGGCCGCGTCAGAAGTTTTCCGGCAGCATCTTCAACACCACGATGCGGCGGTTCTCCATGCGGATATAGTGCCCATAGATCAACTCCTTCAGGATGCGCGCCACCATCTCGCGCGAGGAGCCGATCTGATCGGCGATTTCCTGCTGCGTCAGTTGCTTGCGCAGGATCAGCACGCCGTCTTGCTCCACCAGCATCTGATTGATCAGGATGCGCACGCGGCCATACACATCGAGCAAGGCCAGGTTGCGCGCCAGCATGGTCATGTGGCGCACCAGGGAAACCAGGTAGCGCATGATGCTGCCGCGGACCATATGGCAGCCAGGCAGGCCATCCTCGCTGTCGAACAACTGGCACAGCATGCCGCGAGAGAAGCGCAGCAGCATGCTGTCCTCGTCGGCCACCGCGCTGCTGTTGCGGATGCCGCCGTCGACAAACGATTCCATGCCCAGCATGTCGCCCGGCATGCTGATCTGCAGCACATACTTCTTGCCGTTCGGCTCCGCCACATAGGCTTGCATGCAGCCGGCGAACAGCAGGTAAACCTCGTCGGAAGCATCGCCTTCCGAGTACAACTCCTCACCTTTGGCCAGGCGGATCGTCTCGCCCTCCTCCAGAACCCTATCCAGCTGCTCTTCGGCCAAATGGCCAAACAGCGGCGTCTGCCGCAACATCTGTATTGCTTGTTCTTGTTTCATCTCGGTAACACATCCCCGACTCACTGACACCCATCGCTGAATGTCAAAGTCATTGATTGACATTTTATATTATTGAATATGACTCTCAAGTCGTTATTCTTATCAACTATTGGGATATTGTAAATAATTTGCTTAAAATTTGTGTGAAATTCTCACAAAAAAAAATCCTTGCACCGCAAGGATTTTTATGGACACACAATATTAACAGAAAATTAACGTATTCCGATGGTATCCCGTTTGAGATTGCTCAATTCTGACGCGCTGGGTAGCGCGGACGAAACGCCCGGGATGCCGGTTGAGCCTTTTGCCGCCGCGCCGAACATCGACACCACCGCCTGCGCCTGGCCGGAAGTCAGGATCAACAGCTCGATGCGGCGATTCACCGCCGCCAGCGGGTGCGCGCTGTCCAGCGGCGCGCGATCGGCCATGCCGACCACTTGCAGCACAGACTCGCCGACCAGCCCGCCCTGCAGCATGTGCATGCGGGCCGCCATGGCCCGGTTGCTGGACAAGGACCAGTTGGACAGGGCGTTGAAGCCGCCCGCGCTGTGGTATTGCGCCGCGTCGGTATGCCCCACCAGCAAGAGGCGGTTGTCGATTTCGCCCAGCATGGCGCCGATCTGCTGCAGCAAGAATCGGAAACGCGGCTCCACAATCGCGCTGCCGCGCTCGAACATGCCCTGCTTGTCGGTGTCATGCAGCGTCACGCGCAGACCATAGGGCGTGATCACCGTTTGCAGATTGCTCTCCAGCCCCGCCTTGCGGCTCATTTCGGACAACTCCGCCGCCAGCTTGCGCAGATCGGCCTCGCTGTCGTAGCTGCGCCGCTCCCGCTCCGGCTCATCATTCACCGCCCGCTTGTCGCTGTCGCGGACCATGGACTTGCTGGCCGCCTGGCTGCCGTTATGGCCGGGAATCGGATCGCGCGGAATCAACGTGCCGGGCGGATTGCCCATATGGTCTATCTGCCGGCCGTTGCCCTGCAGCAGAGGGCTGCCGCCGGAGGTGGTGAGCAGTTGCTGCAGATTTTCCTGATCGCGCGCGGCCAGCACCCACAACACCAGAAACAAGCACATCAGCGCCAACACGAAGTCGGCAAACGCCACCTTCCAGGCGCCGCCGTGCGCGTCTTCGGCGTGGCGGCGCGCCACGCGCTTGATCACCGCGCCGTCCTGGCCATCCTTGTTCTTCAGGCCCGCCATGGTTTAAGCCAGTCCTTCCAGGGTATTGATCCATGTTTCCAGCTGCGAAAAGCTGGGCTTGGTGTTCAACTGCACCAGGCGCCGGCCGGCGTCGATGGCCAGCAAAGGCGGCTTGCCGGAGGCGTGGGTGGTCAGCACCACTTTCACCGATTCGAAATTGGACAGCTCCTCCTTGACCAGCTGCCCCATTACATTGGACAGCGGGTCCAGCACGCCATAGCAAAAGAAAATGCCGATGAAGGTGCCCACCATCGCCGCGGCGACGCTGGCGGCGATCTCGCCGGCGCTGGCGCCCTGGGCCACGGTATTCATCGCCATCACGATGCCCAGCACAGCGGCCAGGATGCCGAAGCCCGGCATCGCCTCCGCAATCTTGTGCAGCGACTTCGATGGCTGGTTCAACTGCTCGTGGATGGCGTCCAGCTCCTGGTCCAGCACGCCCTCCAGCTCATGGGCATTGATCTTGCCCATGGCCATCAAGCGGAAGTTGTCGACGATGAAGGCCAGCAGCTTGGGGCTTTCCAGCACCAGCGGATAGCGGTTGAACAAGGCGCTCTGCCGCGGCGCTTCCACATGCTGATCCAGCGCCTTCAGGCCGCGGCTGGCGGTGATCAACAGTTCGTACATCAGCAGCAGCTGCTGGCGCTGGAATTCCGCACCCTGTTTTTTCCGCATCACCACCCGCTTGATCTGGCCGCCCATTTCCTTCAGCACATGCGGCGGGTTGCCCAACACCACGGCGCCCAGCGCCGCGCCGCAGATGATCAACAGCTCGGTCGGCTGCCAGATGATGGACAACGCGCCGCCGTGCAGCATGAAGCCGCCGAATACGCAAACCAGCACGATCAGAATGCCAAACAATTGCTGCATGGGGTGTTTCCTTGCTTCAGGCGGCCATCAGGCAGGCCTGCATCTTTTTCAGGGCGCTCTTGTTGATCTGGCAGATGCGGGCCTCGGTCAGCTCCAGCACCGCCGCGATCTCCTTGAGACTCAGTTCAAACTCGTAATACAGCTGGATCACCTGCTGCTCGCGCTCGTTCAGCGCGGTCAGCGCGCGCGCCAGCTCGCTCTGCCGCTCCAGCCTGGCCTCGGGCGAGCCCTCGCCCGCCAGCTCCACGCCGGCGGCCACCATCTCGTCGAAGCTGGCCATCGCCTCGGCGTTTTCCGCCAGCAGCGCGTCGCGGTAGGCCTCGGCGTCCAGCCCCAGCAGCGACATCGCCTCGGCTTCGGACGGTTCCCGCCTCAGCTTGCGCCTCAGCTCGCGCAGGCCGTCGCGCACCCGGTGCGCTTCCTGCCGCACGGCGCGCGGACGCCAATCCAGCCGCCGCAATTCATCCAGAATGGCGCCGCGAATGCGCAGCATGGCGAAGCCGGCGAAGCGCTCGTCCGGCTCCCCGCCATAACGGCGCAGGCAATCCAGCAAGGCCATCAGGCCGATCTGCTCCATGTCTTCGCGGTCGAACACGCCGCCGGCCTGGCTGGCCAACTGGCGCGCCGCGCGCTTGACCAGCGGCGCATACGTGGCCACGTGCCTGGCCTCGTCGGCAGCCTGGCAAGGGGAGGCATAGCTTTCGGCGTACATCGCGCTTACTCAATGATCAGCTTGCTGACCATCACCTCGCTGAATGGCAGCGCCATCCGCTCGCGGGCGAAGGCGGCGCGATAGGCCTTGTCCAGCAGGCGCTGGTAGTCGTCTATGCCCAAGGCGTTGGCGCGTTCGCGGCTCAGTTGCGACAAGGCGCGCACCGCCACGCTCTTCAACAGCGGCAGTTGCTCCTTCACCTTGGCCTCGTCATCCGGCGTGCTGCGAAAAACCAGGTCCACCGCCATATAGCGCGGATCGCCGCCGGCTTCGCTCTTCAGCATCACGATGTTCTTGTCCAGCGTGATAAAGCGGTAATCGACCGGCTTGGGCGCCTGCGGCGCGGCATGGCTGCCCTGCTGGATATACCACCAGCCGCCGGCCACCGCGCCAGCCGCCAGCAAGGCCGCCAGCGCCGCGGCGATCAGGGGTTTGCCATTCATCTATCCATCACCTCGTTAAATTGCTTCAGCCCTGATCCAGCGAGAAGCCATCGGCCTGAGTCCAGCCATCCTGCGCCAATGCGCGGCCCGGCTCCTCGCGCTGAGGTTCTCGGCCGTGGCGCCCTCCCTGGCCATGCCCGGACGGCATGCCCTCCTTCACGTCCACCGCCACTTGGGTGTACTGGCGACTGCCCAAGTCCTGGCGCAGCGCGTCGCCTATGTTTTGCAGCTGGCGCACCACCTCGCCATGCGAGGCGGTCAATTCCACCGTCAACGCCCCGGCCTGGTGGCGGATGGCGATCTCCAGCGTGCCCAGCGACGGCGGGTCCAGCCGGAGGGTGGCGCGGTCCATGTTCTGGCTGGACAAGACCTGCAGCCGCTCGCCCAGCGCCGCCTGCAGCTTGCCGCTCCAGCTTTCCGGCTGCGCGGCCGGCAAGGCCAGGCTGAAACCCTCCGCCGCTTTGCCGGCCTCCGCCGCGTGGGCGGGAGGCAAGGACAAGGCGGCTGCATTCAGCGCCGGCATTGGCAGCTCTCTTGATGGCGCCAGTTCGGCGGCTTGTTCGGCCAAAGCCTTGATCTGCGCGACAGGCATGGACAAAGCCCGCTGCGTGGAGGCCGCATCCTGCACCGGCGCGGCGGCCGCCTCTGCCGTGGCCGATCTCGTTTGAGTCTGCGCCGGCAGGTTTTGCGGCAGCAGCGCCTGCCACAGCGGCGATGGCTGCATGGCGGGAGCCTGCGCGACCGGATCGACCGCCCTCCGATCATCGTCGGCGTCGTCCGGCAGCCGCCGCTCGTGCCGCGGCGCAGCCGCCGCGCCTGGCGCCAGACCGGTCACGACGGCCAACGCGCCGCCGGATGCCTCCGCCGCGCTCGGCGGCGCGGCTTTCGGCATGTCCGCTTGATCTGCCGCCTGCATCGCATAGGCAAAGTCATTGGCCGGCGCGTCGTCGGCCGGCAATCCGTCGCCCAATGCCGGCGCGACGGCGTCGTCGCCAAGCGGAGGCTGCGTCATCTGAAGCGGCGGCGCCACTCTGCTCATGCTTGCTCCCATTCACTGAATTGCGCGTAGGCCAGTTGGCCTTCGCGCTGCCGGCCCATGTCCGCCAGCCGGTTCTGCAACGCGTCCAACTCCGCGCGGCTGCTCGCCAACGCGCCGCGATAAGCGGCTGCCAGGGCCGATTTTTCTTCGCCGTCCAGATCGCAATCCGGCGCCTCCAGCCTGGCGCGCACGCGCTGGTCCAGCGCCGCCAGCGCCGCCCAATCGCGGCGCGCGCCGGCATCGGCGATGGCTTGGCAGCAACGCGCCACCTCAGGCCGCGTCATGCTGGTCCCGCACGCCTATCCAGCCGCCTTTCAACGTAGCCAGTAGCTGTTCCGCCTCGTCCAGCGCGGCGATGTCCAGCTCCACGCTGGCCTGGTACAGGCGATGCGCGCAGTAGTCGTACAAGCGCGCCAGATTGGCCACCACCTCGCCGCCGGATTCGAAATCCAGCGCGCTGGACAGGCCATTCAGGATATTGATGCACTTGCTGATGCTCTCGCCCTTCTGTTCGTAGCGGCGCTGTTGCAGATGGCCGCGCGCGCGCGCGATCTCCTCCAGCAGGCCGTCGAACAGCACCAACACCAGTTCCACCTGGCTGGCGGCGTGGGTCTGCGACTCCAGATTCACCGCGTGGTAGCTGCGGTAGGCTTCGTAATCCACGATCTCGATCCCGTCTTCTTGAAATCAGTTGAAATTGAGCATGCCCAGCGTCTGCTTCATCTGGTCCTGCATGTTCTGCAATTGGGTGAACTGGGCCAGATAGCGCTGGTACAACTGTTGATATTGCTGCTGCAGCGCGTCCTGGCGGCGGCCCAGGTCTTTCTGTTCGCGGTCGCCGCTGTCGCGCCGCTGCTTGATCAGGCCGTTGCTGTAATTCAGCCACTTGTCCAGATAGTCGCTGCTCTGCTTGAGCGCGCCGTTCTGGCCCGTGGCGTTGAAGTAACGATCCAGCGCGTCCGGCGCAGCCTTCAGCGCGTCTCCCAGCTTCTTGCTGTCCAGCGTCAGCGTGCCGTCGCGGCTGGCGCTGATGCCCAGCTGGCCCAGGGTGATGCCGTCGTAAGACTGGCGCAGGATGGCATTGAGCTGGCCCTTCAGCGCGCGCACGCTGGAGTCGTCGGCAAAAGCCGCGCCCGGCTTGCCGCTGGAACCAGGCTGCGACAGATCGGCTATCGCCTTGTAGATCTTGTTGTACGCATCCACGAAGGACTGCACATTGGCCGTGGTGTCGCTGTCGCTGCGGCTGATGGCCAGTTGCAGCGGCGGATCGCCGTCCTTGCTCAGCTTGTTGACGGTGAAGCTGACGCCGTCGATGTTGTCGAAGGTGTTCGAGCCCTGCTGCAGACGCACGCCGGCTGTCTTGCCGCCCAGCCAGGCCACCGCGTCCTGGGCCTTGCTCAGCTCCTTGGGCGAAGACAGGCCGGCTTTCAGGCTCGCATCGGTCACTTGGCTCAGGTCCAGTGAAATCGCGTTCTTTTCGCCGCTCTTGCCGGCGGACAGCACCAGCTGGCTGCTGCCGTTGCTGTTCAGCACCATGGCGTTGACCTTGCCGGCATTGCCGTCTGCCCGGTTGATCGCCAGCGCCAATTCGCCCGGCGTGAGCTTGCCGTCGCCATCCTTGTCCGCGCCGTCCAGCGGTACGGTGAAGCTGTCGCCGCCGGCCAGCTTGACCGTGATTTTATCTCCCGCTTTCGCGGCCGCGCCGGCCAAATCGCCCATCAGCAGTTGCTGAGCGCTGGCCAACTGCTCGACAAATACGCTGTAATTGCCGGCCTGGGCATTGCCCTTGGCGCTGACCGTGGCCGCGCCGTCCGGCGTCGCGCTGGCGCTCATGGCCACCAGGCTCTTCTTGCCACTCAGCGTAGTGAGGCTGCTCTTGTAATCCTGCAGCGCCTTCTGCAGCTGGTTCAGCGCGTCGCCGCGCGCCTTGGAAGCCTTGTTCTGGCTGTCCAGCGCGTTCTGCAAATTGCCCAGGCTGTTCTTGGCCAGATTGTCCGCCCAGGTGCTGGGCGGCATCGCGTTGAAGTCAATCGCCATCGCTATCCCTTTCGTCCGCTAATCAATGGTCTGCACCATTGAAGTGGCGACCGTCGCGGACCCAGACTGAAATGTCGTGAATATTCACCATGCGCCGCGCCCTCTCAGCCAGGCCTGGCCAGCGGTTTCATCCGTTCGTTTCTGCTCGGCCCGCTGCATTTGATGCCGCCAATCCAGCGCAAGCGCTTCGCGCAATTGCCGCGCCTGCTCCTCACGCCGGCGCGCCGCTTCCAGCCGCCCGCGGCTGACTTCGGCATCGGCCTCCGCCAGCCGCAAATCCTGTTGTTGCGTCTGCTTCAACCCGGCCAGATGGCTTTTGTAGCCGGCGCAGTTCATCGCCAGCGCCGGGTGACCGGCGGCGGCAGTGGCGCCGCTGGCTGTATTCAGCTGCTCCAGGCGTTCGATATTGCGGCGATAGCGCTCCTGCAGCCGGCGCTTGGCGGCCAGCTCGGTCTCCAGCTTGTCGCCGTCGCGGCGGCGCAGCGTCAGCAACAGGTCCAACTGGCGGATCGGCGGATTCATGCGCGGGCAAGCTCCTGCAGTTGATGGCGCGTGTCAGCAAACGGCGCGGCCTCGCCCGCCGCCTGGCGCAGCAGCCCCTCGATGCGCGGCTGCAGCCGCAAGGCGCGGTCGGTGGCGGCATCCGCGCCGGGGACATACGCCCCCAGCGGCAGCAGGCCGCGCACTTCCTGGTAGCGGCTCCAGGCCGCGCGCAAGTCGCGCGCGGCGGCGGCGTGTTCTTCATCGACCAGCTGGCTCATGCAACGGCTGACCGAACGCGAAATATCGATGGCCGGGTAGTGGCCGCGCTCGGCCAGCTCGCGGCTCAGCACGATGTGGCCGTCCAGAATCGCCCGCGCGGTGTCCACCACCGGATCTTGCTGGTCGTCGCCCTCGGCCAGCACGGTATAGATGGCGCTCATGCTGCCCTCGCCGCCTTCGCCGTTTCCGGCGCTCTCGGCCAGGCTGGGCAGCAGGCCGAACACCGACGGCGGATAGCCGCGCGTGGCGGGCGGCTCGCCCAGCGCCAGCGCCACTTCGCGTTGCGCCATGGCGTAGCGGGTCAGCGAATCCACCAGCAACAGCACATTGCGGCCGCGGTCGCGATAGTGGGCGGCGATGGTGTGGGTCAACTCGGTCGCCTTCAGCCGCATCAAGGGGGATTCATCGGCCGGGGCCACCACCAGCACCGCCTTGGCCATCCCAGCCGGCCCCAACGCATGCTCGACGAACTCGCGCACCTCCCGGCCGCGCTCGCCGATCAAGCCGACAACGACGACATCGGCCTCGGTATGGCGGGTAATCATGCCCAGAAGCACGCTCTTGCCGACGCCAGAGCCGGCGAACAAGCCGACGCGCTGGCCGCGCCCTATGGTCAGCAAGCCGTTGATGGCGCGCACACCGACGTCCAGCGGCCTATCCACCGGCTTTTTCTTCAAGGGATTGATCTGCGGCGGGTGCGCGGCCAGCGGCGCGTCGCCGATTAGGCGCCCCTTGTCGTCCAGCGGCTCGCCCAATCCATTGACGATGCGCCCCAGCCAACCGTCGCCTATCATCAGGCCGCTGCTGTCCGGCGCCGGCAATACGCGCGCGCCGGTGGTCAGCCCCACCGGCTTCTTGAACGGCATCAGAAAGGAGACTTCGCGGCGGAAGCCCACCACTTGCGCCTGCAACCAGCCGCCGCCGGCGGTTTCCACCAGGCAGCGCTGGCCGGTATGCAGCGGGCAGCCCACGCTTTCCAGCAGCAGGCCGTTCACCCCCACCAGCTTGCCGCTGACGGTGGCGACCGGCGTGTCCGGCACGGATAGCTGGCTCAGCGCCTGGCGCAGCATCGCTTAGCCCTCTTCCGCCATGAGCTGCTCGCGCAGACTGGCCACGCAATGCTCCAGCCGCTGCTGGCAGCCGGCGTCCGCCTCGAATTCGGCGCCGCGCACGCGGCATTCGCCCGGCGCCAGCGCCGGATCGGCAGACAATTGCCAGCGCGCGGCCCGCTCCGGCGCCAGTTCGCGGATGCGCTGGCACTCCTCCGGATTGAGCAGCACTTCCACTTCGCCCTGCGCATGCGCGCCTTGCGGCAAGGCCGCCAGCGTCTCTTCCACCAGGTCCAGAATCTGCACCGGTTTCAGCGCTAGTTCGCAACGAATCACCTGGCGCGCCACCTTGGCCACCAGATCGACGACTTCGTCGCGTTGCGCTGCTTGGTAATCGCGGCATAGCTTGCGCAATTGTTCGATGGCTGCCTCCAGCGGCGCCGCCAGTTGATTCAAGCCGGCCAGGGTTTCGGCGCGCACGGCGGCGACGCCTTCGGCGCGGCCCTGCTCCAGGCCGGCCTGGTAGCCTGCATCGCGGCCGGCCGCCTCGCCGCTGTCGTAGCCCTCGCGGTAGCCGGCGTCCATGCCCTGGCGGAAGCCGTCGGCGGCGGACGCCTGCACCTCGGCCGAGGCGGCCGGCGCCAGCGGCGCGCCCTCGATCAGCGGCGGAAAGCGGAACGGTCTCCAGGCCTTCACTCGACCACTTCCTCGGGGAACAGCTGCAGGTCGATCTCGCCTGCATCGGCCAGCTGCCGCACCTGGGCCATGATTTCGCGGCGCGCTTCCTCGACGCGGCTCTTGGGCACCGGGCCGGAGCGGCGCATCGTCGCTTCGAAGTTCTGCGCCTGGCGGCGCGGCATGGTCTGGATGATGGCGTCGCGCACGGCAGGCTCGGCGCCTTTCAGCGCGATGGCCCACTGTTCCAGCGTAATATCCTCGCAGATGCGCATCAGCACCTCTTCGGTCTGGCGCGACAGGATGAAGAAGTCGTACATCCGCACCTCGATCTCGTCGACGATGTCCGGATCATGCGCGCGCAGCAGTTCCATCATCCGGCTGCGGTCGCCCGGCAGGCGGTTGATGATGTCGGCGGTCTGCTGCATGCCCTCCACCGCCGTGCTCTGGGTATGCAGGCTTTCCAGGCAGCGATCCACCAGCTCTTCCAGCTCGTGCAGCAGTTCGCGGTCCACATCCTTCAGCCTGGCCACATTGACCAGCACGCTGTCGCGGCTGGCGGCCGGCAAGGCATCCACCACCTGGCCGGCCAAGGCCGGCGGCAGGAAAGCCAGGAACACCGCCTGCATCCGCACGTGCTCGACGGCGATGCGGTCGGCCAGCCATTGCGGCGATACCCATTGCAGCCGCGCCATCTTGGGTCGGATCGCGTCGCCATAGATGGTGTCCAGCACGCTGCCGGCGATGTCGCCGCCCAGGGCCAGCTCCAGCGAGCGCTTGAGGAAGCTGCGGCTGGCGCCGTGCACGCCGCTCTGCTCGCGGTATTCATCGAAGAAGCGCTGCATGGTGGTTTTCACCGCGTCCACCTTGATGCCGCTCATGCCGGACATGGCTTGCGTCACTTGCAGCAGTTCCTCCCGGCTGAGGCAGCGCAGCACGGCCGCGGCCGGCTCTTCTCCCATGCACAGCAGCAGCACGGCGGCTTGTTCGATGGCGCTCATCTGGCCATGGCCGGCAGGCGGTTGCGGGGGAACGTGAGCCGGAAACTCCGGCGCCGGATTATTGTTTGCGTCCATTGTTCTGCACCCATTGCTTGACCACTTCCGCGACGCGCTCCGGCTCCTTGGCCGCCAGCCCCTTCAGGTGCTCCACCATCACGTCCACCGGCGAACCGGCCGGCGGCAGATCGTAATTTTCCAAGAGCGGCACCACCGCGCTGTCGCCCGGCGCGGCGGCCAGCGCGGCTTGCCGCTGGACCGCGGCTTCGCGCAGCGGGCGGTTGTCCAACAGCGGGTCTTCCGGCGTCACGTCCAGTTCGTCCGGCGTATAGTCGCGGAGTTTGTGTTCGGCCAGTTGGCGGGCGATCTTCAGCAACGGCCGCGCCAGCAGCAAATAGGCCAGCAGCAGCGCTACGGCGTAGGCCGTCCAGCGCGCGCCTTCGTACCAGGTTTCCGGCTGCTGCCAGATCGGCTCCTCCTGCGGCGCGGCGGCGAAGTGAAGCGTGGACACCGCCAGCACATCGCCGCGCTCGGCGTTGATGCCCAAGCCATTGCGCAGCAGCTTGTCGATATTGGCCAGGTCGGCCGGCTGCCAGCCGTTGCGGCCCGGCGCGGCGGCCTGGTTCAGCACCACGGCCACGCTGAGGCGGCGCAGCGTGCCGCGCGCTTTCTTGATATTGGTGATGTTGCGGTCGTAGGCGTACTGGCGGGTGACGGCATTCTTGCTGTTGCCGGCTTTCTCGCCGGCCGCGCCGGACGAATCGGTATTGACCGGACGGTTGCTCAGGGAGCCCGGCACGCCCAGCGCGGCGCGCTCGGTGCTGATCTCCTCGCGCGAGGCCTCATTGGTGACCTTGGGCGCCTCGCCGTATTTCTCGCGGGTTTCCTCGACGCGGTCGTTGTCCACGTCGGCCGTCACGCTGACCTTGAAATTGTCGGCGCCCAAGGCAGGCGTCAACAGGTCGCGCGCGTTCTGCAAGGCCTCCTGGCGGAAGCGCTTGGCCGCCTCGCTGTCGGTCGCCGCCAGATTGCCGTCGGCAAGATCGATGCGCCCGGACAGCAGCGCGCCGGCCTGATCCACCAGCGTCACCTGAGACGGCTCCAGCGTGGACACGCTGCCCGCCACCAGCTTGACCACCGCCGCGATCTGCTCATTCGACAACTGCTGGCCCGGCTTCAGCGTCACCACCACCGAGGCGGAGCCTTTCTCGCTGCCGGCAGTGACGAAGGAAGTGCTGCGCGGCAGCGACAAATGCACGCGGGCGGCGCGCACCGGTTCCAGCGCCATGATGCTCTGCGCCAGCTCGCCTTCCAGGCCGCGGCGGAAGCGCACGTCCTGCACAAACTGGCTGACGCCCAAGGGGTCATTCTTGTCCAGCAGCTCCAAACCGGCCGGCAACTGCGCCGCCACTCCCTTGGCCGCCAGCTGCATGCGCGCACGGGCAAGATCCGCATCCGGCACCAGCACTTGGCCGGTTTGCGGATGGATGCGGTACGGAATCTTGTCGGCGTCCAGCGCCGCCATCATGTCGGCGCTGTTGACTTTCTCCTGGGCGCCGAACACCGGCTTGTAGCTGGCATCGTCGCGCCACAGCCACAAGGTGGCCGCTACGCTGACGCCTATGGCCAAGAGCACGATGGGCAGCAGCGTGCGCCAGGCGTTGTCCGGCAGCAAACGGCGGCCGGCCATTCTTTGTTGTACCGCGGCGAAGCCGCTGCGCAGTTGTTTGACCACTTGCCCGCCCCTTACAGCTGCATCTTGATCAGCTCGTCCACCGCGCCGACCACTTTGTTACGCACCTGCATCAGCATGGAGAAGGACAGGCTGGCTTCCTGGCTCATCAGCATGGCGCCGACCAGATCGTCGCTCTGGCCGCTATCCACCTCGGTCATCTTTTCCGACGCCAGACGGTTCTGCTGATCGACGTCGCGCACCGCCGCCACCATCGCCTGGCCGAAGCTGTGCGCGGCCGGCGTCTCGTCCAGCGAGGGCTTAGGCGCCGCTACGGCGCCTTGGCCAAGCGCGTGCATCTCGCCCAGCAGCTGGTTGCGGTCGGCATGAATCATCAAACCGAGATTGGCGGCCATATCCCATCCTTAGAGTTCAAATCGTTTGAAGCCCGCGCCGTTTATTGACTGCGCTAACAAGTCTTGATGCAGGCTGCCGGATTTTAAACTCAATGATTTATTTAAATGCCGGTATTTTTCACAACGGTTAGCGTGAATTTTCCCCCTTTACCACAAGCGGCCAACCAGTAAGATGCACACTCCCAGTAATAGCCGGGGGTTGTCCGCAGCCTCCCCACGAACGACACACCGTCATGCCCAAAGCCAAAATCGTTGCGCCGGAGGACGGCGCCCGCCTGCAGGCCTTGGATCTGCGCACCCTGGGCCGGCCGACCCACCTGCTGCCCTTGTTCGCCCGCGCGCTGCGGCAAGATCTGGGCGATTTCTTCGAGCGCGAGCTGAACCGGCGCTATCACGCCGGCTTCCGCCTGTCTGCGCTCAACCAGCATTTGCCCGCCGCCGACGAGCTGCGCTGGCAATGGCATGCGCTGGACGACTGGCAGCTGGGCAGCCACTTCGACCGCGGCCTGCTGCTGGGCATACTCGATTACCGCTTCGGCGCCGACGGCGCCGCGGCGGAAGGCGAGCTGCCGGCGGAGACGGAAACCGAGCGCAGGCTGGCGAGAACCTTGGCCGAACGGCTGCTGCCGCGGCTGGCCGGCGTCATCCACCGCCTGGCTGGCCGCGACGCTCCAGCCATCGCCGTCCGCCCGCAAGGCTTCGCGCCGCAGCCGGCCTGGCAACTGGAACTGGACGTCGCAGACGGCGACCGGCCGCTGGGCGCGCTGCGGCTGCGCCTGGACCATGCCGCCTTCGACGCGCTGCTGCAAAGCCTGTCCGGCCAGCGGCCGCGCCTGCCCGGCCCGGCCGAACACGCCCGCTTCGACGAGACGCTGCAGCTGCGGCTGAACGCGCGCCTGCTGCAGCAAGAGCTGCCGCTGGGCGCCATCCTCGATTTGAAACCCGGCAGCGTGCTGCCGGTATCGCTGCCGCCGCGCGCCGAGGTCTGCGTGCGCGAGACGCCGCTGTTTTCGGCCCAGGTGGCGGAGCGCCAGGGCAAGCTGTGCCTGAGCGGCTTCGCCGATATCGAATGAGCACCGAAGGAAACCCGATGGATCACAACCAAGATTTCGACCTGGACGGCATTCTGGACGGACTGGACATGCCGGCGCCGACAGCCGAGCCGGCCGCGCCCGCCCGCGACATGACGCCGTTTCTGCGCAAGATTCCGGTCAAGCTCACGCTGGAAGTCGGCGGCGCCGACATCTCGCTGGCCGACCTGTGCCGCATTGGCCCCGGTTCGGTGGTGGAACTGGACAAGGTGGCCGGCGAGCCGCTGGACATCAAGGTCAACGGCACGACCATAGGCCGCGCCGAAGTCGTGGTGTCCGGCGACAACTACGGCCTGCGCGTGGTGGAACTGAACGACCTGCAGCTGGACAGCCTGGCCTGATGAAGCGCGTCCTTACCCTGCTGGCGCTGCTCGCCGCCAGCCTGCTCTGCGCCGCGCCCGCCTGGGCCGAGCCGCTGAAGCTGCTGTCCGGCAGCGCCGGCGGCATGCCGGTCGATTTCACGATCAAGACCCAGATCCTGATCCTGATGACGGCGCTGGGCCTGTTGCCCATCCTGGCGCTGATGATGACCAGCTTCACCCGCTTCGTCATCGTGCTGTCCCTGCTGCGCCAGGCCTTGGGCCTGCAGCAAGGCCTGCCCAATCGCCTGATCACCGGCATGGCGCTGATCCTGACCCTGCTGGTGATGCGGCCGGTGGGCCTGCAGGTGTGGAACGAGGCCATGGTGCCGTTCGATCAGGACAAGATCACCATGCAGCAGGCGCTGGAGATCGCCGCCAAGCCGGTCAGCCGCTTCATGCTGGCGCAAACCAGCAAGACCGCGCTGGCCCAGGTGGCCAAGCTGTCCGGCGAGGGCGACATCGCCCATCCGGAAGACCACGCCTTTACCGTCAAGCTGGCGGCCTTCGTGCTGTCGGAGCTGAAAACGGCGTTCCAGATCGGCTGCATGCTGTTCATCCCCTTCCTGGTGATAGACCTGGTGGTGTCCAGCGTGCTGATGGCGATGGGCATGATGATGCTGTCGCCGCTGGTGATTTCGCTGCCGCTGAAACTGCTCTTGTTCGTGCTGGTGGATGGCTGGTCGCTGACCGTCAACACCCTGGTCACGTCCATCCAGGCTTATTGAAGAAAATGGCCACGGAAACACAAGGAACGACACGGAAACACTGCATGTCCTTTTTATACCCGACTCCGGCTTTCGATTATCTGCACGCGTTTTTTCTCACGCCATGCGCGGCAAACCTTAGCCGGCCCGTCCGTGCCTTTTCGTGCGTTTTCATGGCTAGTTCTGCCATTTCGCAAGGACAGTTATGCTGACGCCCGATATCGCGGTCGACATCGTCAACGACAGCCTGCGCGTGGTGGTGACGCTGGTGGTGCTCTTGGTGCTGCCCAGCCTGATCGTCGGCGTGGTGGTCAGCCTGATCCAGGCCGCCACCCAGATCAACGAACAGACGCTGTCCTTCCTGCCTCGATTGCTGATCGTATTGCTGACCATCGCGCTGGCTGGCCACTGGATCACCGGCTATCTGATGGACTTCTGCGTCGCCATGTTCCAGCGCGCCGCGAGCCAGGTGGGCTAGATGCAGGGCCTGTACGCCCAGCTGCTGGATATCATCCCCGCCGTCTGGTGGCCGTTTTGCCGGCTGCTGGCGGCGTTCAGCATCGCGCCCTTCGTCGGCGACGCCATGGTGCCGATGCCGGCGCGCATCGGCCTGGCACTGGCGCTGGCCGTCGCCTGCCTGCCTATCATCCCGGCTCACTCGCCGATTGATCCGTTCTCCATGCACGGCGTGGCCGCCAGCGTCGAACAGGTCATCATCGGCCTGCTGTTCGGCCTGGCCTTCCAATTGACCATGTCCATTCTGTCGCTGTTGGGTTTCCTGCTGTCGTCGCAGATGGGGCTGTCGATGGCGGTGATGAACGATCCCGGCAACGGCAACAGCTCCGACGTGGTCTCCAGCCTGCTCTACCTGCTGGCCGCCCTGCTGTTCTTCGCCATGGACGGTCATCTGGTCCTGGTGCAGGTGGTGTACGCCAGCTTCCGCGCCTGGCCGCTGGGCAGCGGCATTCCGCAGGCGTCGCTGCCGGTGCTGGCGGCCAGCGTGGGCTGGGTGATGTCGGCCGCGGTGGTGCTGGCGTTGCCGGTGGTGTTCGCCACCTTTGTGGTGCAGGCCGGTTTCGGCATGATCAACCGCGTGGCGCCGGCGCTGAACCTGTTTTCCTTGGGCTTCCCGGTAGTGACGCTGTTCGGCCTCGGCACGCTGACCCTGCTGATGCAGGTGCTGCCACCGCAATACTTGAGCCTGAGCGGGCAGACGCTGCGCCTGCTGGACCAATTGTTGGGGATGGGCCATGGCTGAGGCGCGCCAGGGCGACAAGACCGAAAAGGCCACGCCGCAGCGGCTGCGCAAAGCGCGCGAACAAGGCCAGGTGCCGCGCTCCAAAGACCTGGCCGCCGCGCTGGGCCTGATCCTGGCCTTGAAGCTGGTTTTCTGGCTGGCGCCGGACTGGCTGGACGATTTTCGCCGGCTGTTCGCGCTGGCCTTCGCCTCATTGGCCGGCCAGGGCGCGCTGGAGAACAGCTGGTCCAAGCTGTTTGCCGGCACCCTGCTGCTGATCCTGAAAATGCTGGCGCCGCTGGCCGTCATCCCACTGACCATGCTCTTGCTCAGCCTGTTTCCCGGCGGCTGGGTCTTTGTGCTGTCGCAGCTCAGCCCCAAGTTCGAGCGCATGAACCCGCTGGCGCACCTCTCCCGGCTGGCCTCGCCCAAGCACGCCAGCGAGATCGGCAAATCCATCGCCAAGGCGCTGATCCTGGGCTGGCTGCTGTATCGCATCGCCAGCGATTCGCTGCATGACTTTTTCGCTCTGCACAGCATGCCGCTGCTGCCCACGCTGGCCGGCGCGGCCGATCTGCTGCTGGGCTGCCTGCTCAAGCTCTCCGCCGTATTCCTGTTGTTCGCGCTGGCCGACTTGCCGCTGCAGGTTTTCCTGTTCTTGAAACAACAAAGAATGAGCAAGCAGGAAATCAAGGAAGAGTACAAAAACACCGAAGGCCGGCCGGAAGTGCGCCAGCGCATCCGCCAGCTGCAGCGCCAACTGGCGCAGCGCGGCGTGCGCAAGGCGCTGCCGGGCGCCGATGTCATCATCGTCAACCCCAGCCACTACGCGGTGGCGCTGAAGTACGACGAAGATCGGGCCGAAGCGCCGTTCATCGTCGCCAAGGGCGTGGACGAGATGGCGCTGTACATCCGCCAGCTGGCCGACGAGCTGAAACTGACGGTGTTGCCGCTGCCGCCCCTGGCGCGCGCCGTCTACCACACCACCCAGGTCAACCAGCAGATTCCCGCGCCGCTGTACCGCGCGGTGGCGCAGGTGCTGACCTATGTTCTGCAACTGAAAGCGTTCCAGGCGGGCAACCGCCGCAACCTCCCCACCCTGCCGGACCTGTCGGTCCCCCGCGAACTGTCCGACCCCGAAGCCGCATCATGAACTCGCTGACCAAACTGCTTGCCGATATCGGCCGCCACAAACTGGCCGCCCCGCTATTCCTCCTGGCCATTCTGGCCATGGTGATGCTGCCCCTGCCGCCCTTGGCGCTGGACATGCTGTTCACCTTCAACATCGTGCTGGCCATCATTGTGATCCTGGTCAGCGTGTCGGCGCGGCGGCCGCTGGATTTCTCGGTGTTCCCCACCATCATCCTGGCCACTACGCTGCTTCGGCTGTCGCTGAACGTGGCCTCCACCCGCGTGGTGCTGCTGCACGGCCACGAGGGCACGCATGCCGCCGGCCGGGTGATCGAGGCCTTCGGCAATGTGGTGATAGGCGGCAACTTCGTGGTCGGCATGGTGGTGTTCGTCATCCTGATGATCATCAACTTCATGGTAGTGACCAAGGGCGCCGAGCGAATCTCCGAGGTGTCGGCCCGCTTCACGCTGGACGCGCTGCCGGGCAAGCAAATGGCAATCGACGCCGATCTGAACGCCGGCCTGATCAATCAGGAGCAGGCGCAGCAGCGGCGCCGCGACATCGCCACCGAGGCAGACTTCTACGGCGCGATGGACGGCGCGTCCAAATTCGTGCGCGGCGACGCCATCGCCGGCATCCTGATCCTGATCATCAACCTGTTCGGCGGCGTGGCCATCGGCGCGCTGATGCACGGCCTGTCCGCCGGCGACGCCTTCCGCCAGTACGCGCTGATGACCATAGGCGACGGCCTGGTGGCGCAGATTCCGGCGCTGCTCTTGTCTTCCGCCGCCGCCATCATCGTCACCCGCATCAGCGACGACGGCGACATGCCGGCCCAGGTGGGCAAACAGATGCTGGCCTCGCCGACGGTGCTGATGAGCGCAGCCGGCATGATGCTGATCCTGGCCATCATCCCCGGCATGCCCTGGCCCACCTTCCTGGGCTTCGCCGCGCTGCTGGCCTATGTGGCCTGGCGCATGCACGCGCGCCAGCCGCCGGCCGCCGCCGCGCTGAATCAAACCGCGGTCAAATCCGCCATTCAGGGCGAGGCGGAAATCGAGCTGGAATGGAGCACGCTGCCCTATTCCGATGTTTTGGGCGTCACGCTGGGCTACCGGCTGGTGGCGCTGCTGGATGCCGGCCAGGGCGCGCCGCTGGCCAAGCGGGTCAAGGGCGTGCGGCAAAGCCTGTCCGAACAGATGGGTCTCTTGCTGCCGGCCATCAGCCTGCGCGACGACCTGCGGCTCAAACCCTCGCAATACGCCATCCAGATCTCCGGCGCCACCGTGGCGGAGGCGGAGGTCTACGCCGACCGCCTGATGGCCATTCCCTCGCCGGAGGTCTACGGCGACATCGACGGCATCCCCGGCATCGACCCGGCCTACGGCATGCCGGTGACGTGGATCGCGCTGACCGACAAGAGCAAGGCGCTGGGCCTCGGTTATCAGGTGGTGGACTGCGCCAGCGTGATGGCCACCCACCTGAACAAGGTGATGCGCGAAAACCTGCCCGAGCTGTTCCGCCATGACGACGTGGCGGCGCTGACCGAGCGGCTGTCGGCGCTCGCCCCCAAGCTGGCAACCGCGCTGGGCCAGGCGCTGACGCCGGTGCAGCAACTGCGCGCCTACCGCCAGCTGCTGCAAGACGGCATCTCGCTGAAAGACATCGTGCCTGTCGCCACGGCCCTGCTGGAAGCCAGCGACACCACCAAGGATGCCATCATGCTGGCCGCCGAGGTGCGCTGCGCGCTGAGGCGCCAGATCGTGCAGGCCATCGCCGGCCCGCGCGACGAGATCCGCGCCTTCAATCTGTCGGCCGAGCTGGAAAACCTGCTGCTCTCCGCGCTGTCGCAAGCGCAGCAAACCGGCAAGCCGCAGCTGGACAGCTTCCCGGTGGACCCGAACGTGCTGCAGCAGCTGCAAGCCAATATGCCGGTGATCCGCGACCAGATGAAACAGATGGGCCAGCCTCCGGTGCTGCTGGTGATGCCGCAGATCCGGCCGCTGCTGGCGCGCTACGGCCGGCTGTTCGCGCCCGGCCTGAACGTGCTGTCGTACAACGAGGTGCCGGAAAACCGCCAGGTCAGCCTGACGGGTACGCTGGGCTGACCTTGTTGCATTTCATGCGCAAGGGCGGCATTTCGCGTGTAATGCGGCGCCATGCCGCTAGAATGACTGAAACCCTTGCCAGAAAAGGATAAATGCCATTGGATTTTTTTGCATGTTGTGAAAATGCAATTGCATGGTTTGCAAAATAAGGAAATTTTATCATTTAATGCACATTACAGTGGCATGACGAGAAGATGGGTGCTAGCATGCAGAGCATGAATTTGATGTGAAGGTACTTCACCATGTCCGATGCCAAGTGCGCCAATCAGATCATCTGCGACAACATCCGCGCCCAGCTGGAACACTTCCACTGGCCGGAAGCCCAGCAAGCCGGTCTGATCGAACAAATTCTGGGATTGAGCACCTCCCAGGCCTACCGCAAGCTGAACGGCAGCAGCCCATGGCAGCTGGCCCAGGTGGAAAAGCTTGCCCAATATCTGAACATCCCCACCTCCACCCTGCTGGTGAACCGCGCGCAGCCGGATGCCCCGGCCACGCCCGCCGCCAATGAGCAGGAACTGATTCCGGCCATTCTGCATCTGAACAACCAGAGCGGCGAAGCGCATTGCTGGATCCAGCTGGGCGAAGAACTGGCGGACGACTCCTGCGCCCCGCTGCTGCTGGCCAAACGGCTGCACGACTGTTGGCATGTCTTCCCCGGCACGCAGTTCGACGGAGAGGGCGGCCATGAAGTCACTTACCTGACCATCCGTCCGCCCAAGCGCGCCAACAGCAAGCGCCTGCTGGTCGCGGTGCTGGACGACAAGGACGCCGACCTGTTGTCCGCCATCCTGGTGCAGCAAGGTCTGTTCGCGCTGCCTTACTACCAGTCGCAAGCGCTGCTGCAGGCGCTGCCGCAGGAAGATTTCGACGCTTTCGTGCTGGACTGGGTGCTGGACGAGCCCGGTAGCTGCATGCAAGTGATCGAAACCATCCGCCGCCATTCGCCGAATGTGCCCATCATCGTGCTGACCGGCTACGCGCTGGAGCACGAGAATGAGCTGTCCCAGGCGCTGCAGACGCACGGCGTCTATTACATCGGCAAGCCGGCCCCCGGCTCCATCCTGGCGCTGCAGATCAAGAACATGGTCACCAACGCGCTGGAACCGGCCGGATTGAACTGAACCGCATCCGCGCAAAAACAAACAGGCTCCGCAAGGAGCCTGTTTGCATGCCATAAGATGACGCGGATTACGCCGGCAACACCGCCAGCGCCGCGCGCAGCTGCTGGCCATCGAAAGGCTTGCCCAGCCGGGCGGAAAACCAGCTGGCGCGGGAATCGGCAAATTCGGTCGGATCGGCGCTCATGGCCAGCATCAACGGTCTTTGCGGCTGCTTGCGCGCCAGCTCCGCCAACAGATAGCCACTGTCGCCGCCCAGTTGCATGTCCAACAGCAAGATGTCGAAACGCTGCTGCGACAGGCAATCCGCCGCCTGCGTCAAAGTGGCGGCGCTGCGCACCTGGAAACCATCCTGAGCCAGCCATTCCGCCACCGACGAACGAATCTGGGCGTCGTCGTCCACCAGCAGCAGGCTGCGCCCGCCTCGGCCCGCCAACACCTCGCGCAGCGGCAGCCGCACCGTGAAGACCGATCCCTTACCCACTTCGCTGTCCATCTCGATATGGCCGCCGAACAATCGCACCAGCTCCTTGACGATGGAAAGGCCCAGGCCGCTGCTGCCGGGACGGCGATTGCGCCCCTGGCTGAACGGCTGGAAGATGCGCTGCCGGTCTTCCTCGGCGATGCCGATGCCGGTATCGCTGACTTCCAGCCACAACTCCAGCTGCTCCTCGCTGCGCAGGCCGCGCGCGCGGATCTTGACTTCGCCCTGGTCGGTATAGCGGATGGCGTTGGACACCAGATTGCCGACGATCTGGCGCAGACGGATTTCGTCCATCATCACCATGTCCGGCAGATCCGAAGTCTCGCATAGCAGCTTCAGTCCCTTGGCGTCGGCCAGCGGCTGCATCACGTCCACCACCGTGCGCAGCACGCCGCTCAGGCTCATCCGCCCAGGATTCAGCCGCAGCTGCATGTTCTTGATCGCCGACACGTCCATGATGTCGTGCACTTGGCTGGTCAGCTGCGCCATGCCGGCCTTCATCCGCTTCAGCGCCAGTTGCGCGGCCGGTTCCGGCAAAATGGCCGGCTCCACCAGCTCCATGCACATCTGCATCGACTGCAAAGGGGAGCGAATCTCATGCCCCAGCGCGCCCAGAAAGGTGGTGCGATCCAACTCCAGCGCCACTGTCGCCTGATGGGCGTCGCGCTCCTGATCCAGCAACGACTGACGAGCTTCGGCCAGGGTCTTCACCTCCTGGAAACGCATCAGCATCAACAAGATGCCGCAGATGCCGCCGCACAACACCAGCTGCAGGGCCAGCATCTGCGAGCGCTGACTGGACAGCGCGCGAGTGCGCGCCATCCGCGCCGCCACCTCGGCTTCGCGGCTCTGTACAGCGAAATTCGCCAGCACCGGGCGCAGCGCATCGATGCGCGACACCATCTTGCGCGCCGCCTGCGGCGTCATGTATTGCCAGTCACGGGCTTTCAACATCGGGCTGAGCGCGGCTTTCAGCTCATCGAAGCCGGACACGGCCTTGAGCTGGCGATGCACCAGCACGGTGTCAGGCGCCTCGAACACCTGATAGCGACTGAGCAACAATTGATATTGCTGTTTCATCGCCGGCAGGTTCTGCGGCGCGGCTGCATAGCCGATCAGTTCGGCGCGGGTCTTTTCCAGCTCGATATGCAACTGCGCGACATTCCAGTACAGCTGCTCGCTCTTGCCGCCATCAATCAAAGCCTGGCTGGCGCGGTCGATGCGGTAAAAGTTCCACACCGCGGCGAACAGCAGTACCAGCAGCGGCAACATCAGCCACCACGGCATGCGCAGCGTTTTTTTGAGCTTGGCCAGCGTCACATCACCTCCAGCGCTTCGACCTGCCATACCAGTTTGGCGTCAAGCGGCGGTCCTTTTTCGGCATCGGGCATCTCGGGCAAGGGGTACATCAGCCACAATGGTCCGTAATGGGCGACATCGAACGGCTTGTTGTCTATGCGGCGCGCCAGCACTACATTGCGGCTATTCAATTCGGGAACGGCAATATCGTAGCGATAATAGTTGATCGCCAACACTCTGACCGCACTGCCCCTGGCCTCCACCTTGGCCAGGATATCTTTCACCAGCGGACCGCTGAAGGTCACCACCGGCGTCCAGCTGGTAGCGGTGCGAAAACTCAGCTGCCGCAGCTTCGCCAAATCGCTGTCGCGGAATTGATAAACCCCCCGCTTGGCATCGGTGAAGCGTCCGATCTTGCCCGACACCGTCAGCACCACCGGATCGGCATCAGCCAGAGCGCAAGCGCTCAGACACAGGCCTAACCATACCCACCAGGCCTTTCGCATAGCCATCCTCATCGTCCAACACACAAAAGCGCAATTATATTCGCCACAACAGTGGAACAACCAGCTTTGCGCGGCAATTGCATACGGTCAGTCACATTATCCCCCACCCTCATGCCGCATGGCGTTGCCAATACATAATAAAAAAGCCAGCGGCATAGCCACTGGCTTTTCCCGCGGCAAAATACGCCGCCATCCTGATGATTACTGCAGCAGGGACATGGCCAGGCTGTTCATGCTGCCGCTTTGCTTCAGCATGGAGGTGCTGGCCTGCATCAGCATCTGCTTGGCGGTCATGCTGGAGCTTTCGACTGCGTAGTCGGTATCCATGATGCGGCCCTTGGCGGCCAGGGTGTTGTTGTTCACGTTATTCAGGTTGTTGACGACGTGGTCCAGGCGGTTGGCGGCGGCGCCCATCACCGATCGGGAGGTGCCGACATTGGCGATCGCAGTGTTCAACTTGTCGATGGTGTCGGCAATGCCGACCTCGGTACCTGCAGCCGGCGCGCCGCCACCCGCAGCAGCGCCGTAAGTGGAGGCTGCAGCAGCTAGCGCGGTGTCCAGTGCTGTCAGCGATGTCTTGGTATCGATTACCATCTGCTCGTCCTTGGACGCGCCAATCTGGAAGGTCACTTTGTCGCCGTTACCCAATGTGCCGGTGGTCTTGTCCAATAGCTTCTGACCACCAAACGTGGTGTTACCCATGATGTTCTTCAATTCCTTGCCCAGTGCGTCATACTCGGCCTGCATGGCGGTTTTGTCATCGGTGGTAGTGGTGGCGTTGGTGCCTTCGGTGGCCAAGTCCTTCATGCGCTGCAGGATGTTAGTCACTTCGCCCAGCGCGCCTTCGGCGGTCTGCAGCATGGAGATGCCGTTCTGGGCGTTCTTCATGGCGACGGTCATGCCGCGGCTTTGCGCGTCCAGACGGGTGGCGATCTGCAGGCCGGCGGCGTCGTCCATGGCCGAGTTGATGCGCAGGCCGGTGCCCAGACGCGTCATCGATGTCGACAGCGCGCCTTGGGTGCTGTTCATATTGGACTTGGTGTTCAGTGCTGCGATATTGGTGTACAGGCTCAGCATGGAAAAGCTCCGTCTTGGTTGGGTCGTGAATCGGCATCGCTGCCCTACCCGAACAAGGCGGCCAAGCGTCGATACAACTTAAACCGCAACAGAATGTGAAAAATCACGGCATTTTTCGCAAGCTCTATTCCATCAAGCCATAGCAAGTCTATAAAGAAGATGCGCAATCCAGTCCAATGTCATTCAACGGATGGGGCATCAGCGATGAATACTCAGGCAAACCCGTTTCTCGACCAAAGCGCCGTGATAAGCCAATTCCCCGGCTTCGGCCCCGCCCGCGCCCACCAGCTGTCCGGCTATCTTTCCATAGGCGATGATGCCGGCGGCTGGCTGTACTTCTGGTTCAGCGAAGCCGCCAGCAATCCAGAACAGGCGCCGCTGCTGGTCTGGATCAATCAAGCAACGGAACAGAATGCCCTGGCATGCCTGTTCGATGGACACGGCCCGTATCTGCTGGACGAATCCGGCTGCGTGCACGCCAATCCGTTCAGCTGGCACCTCCACGCCAACTATCTGATCATCGATCAGCCGCTAGGCCATGGATTGTCCTTCCTGAGCCATCCGCGCTACCAGCCGGCAAACTACGAGGAAAGCAGTCAGCAAACCTATCACGCGCTGCAGGAGTTCCTGTTGCGCTGGCCCCGCTACCGGCAGCTTGACTGCTATCTGTTCGGCGTTGGCCAGGCTTGCCACACGCAAGCGCATCTGGCCCATCGCATCCTCGATGGCAACCATGGCGGCCAGCCCGAGATCCGCTTGCGAGGGCTGGGTTTGGGCAATGCGCTGATCGCGCCCGAGATCCAGTTGCAGAGCCACATCGAATTTGCCAGCCAGCACCGGCTGATCCATACCGAAGAAAAGAGCCATGCCGAAGCCTTGCTACAGGATTTTCGCCAGGCCCAGGCCTCGCCGTCGCCGCTGCAGCGCCAGCGCGCAAATCAGTTGGCGAGGGAGTTGGAGCTTTATATCGAGCAATGCAGCGGCCGAGATTCGAAAGACATCCGCCTCCCTCCCAATCCTGCTTTCCCGCAGCTTGACGATTACCTGGCCAAACCTGCGGTACAGCAAGCTCTGCATATCGACCCGCGCGCGCTCAAGCCGCCCTCGCCATTCGCCATGCAACAGGCGGCATGGCAGGAATCCTCTTCCCACCTGTTTCCAAGACTGATGGAAAAGCTGAAGCTGCTGTTCTTTCATGGTGAGTACAGCTTGCAGGGGAACCACCACGGCATGGAGGCGTGGCTCAATACTCTCTACTGGAGCGATGCAGCAGTATTCCGCCAGCAAAAGCGCGAAACCTGGCAGCCTTACGGCCTGCCCGCAGGCCAGTTTCGCCGCCTCAATCAGCTATCCCATCTGATCATCCATGATGCCGGTCTGCATGTCGCGCGCACCCAGCCGGCCTGTTCCCTGGCCATGCTGCAGCAACACTTGGCGGCGACAGAGGCCAGCGAATCCCAAGCACGGTAAGCCCTCCTCTTTAGCATGACGGCGACAGCGAAGTTTCCCCATGCCAACCAGCTACAGTAACGGCTATAAATTGACCTTTTCTGGCCGCTGCATTTAAATGTCATTTTCAATCAAGAGAAGCGCCATGAACCGCATTGCAGGGCAGGCCATTCGACAACTATGGCGGCACAGCCTGCTGGATCCCGCCTGGCTCGGCCAATTGCGCCTCCAAGGCCAGGGCCCCGTGCTGCCCTCTTCCTTTGCGCTGGATGCCGCTGCCCAGGCCTGCCTCGCCGCAAGCGGTCTGGCCGCGGCGGCGTTCTGGCACGCAAGAGGCGGGGAACGGCAAACGGTCAGCGTCAATCTGCATCATGCCGTCGCGGAATTTCGCAGCGAGCATTATCTGCGGGTCGATGGCGTTCAACCGAGCGACCCATGGGACAAAATCGCCGGCATCTATCGCTGCGGCGACGGCCGCTGGCTGCGCATCCACACCAACTTCCCGCATCACTGCCAGGGCGTGCTGCAGCTGTTGCAATGCGAGTACGACAAGGCCGCGGTAACGGCGGCGCTGCAAAAATGGACAGCCTTTGATTTTGAAGATGCCGCCGCCGCCCGCGGCCTGGTGGCCACCGCGCTGCGCAGCTTCGCGGAATGGGATACCCACCCTCAGGGCCGGGCGGTGGCGGCGCAAGCTGTTTTTTCGCTGACCCGCCTGGACCATGCCCAAGCGCAGGCGCTGACGGATGCGGACCGCCCCCTTGGCGGCGTGCGAGTGCTGGACCTGACGCGCATCATCGCCGGCCCGGTGGGCGGGCGCGTGCTGGCGGCGCATGGCGCGGACGTGTTGCACATCACTTCGCCCAGACTGCCGACCATTCCCACGCTGGACATGGACATGGGACGCGGCAAACGCAATGCGCAGCTGGATCTGACGCGCGAGTCGGATCGCGACATACTGCGCCGACTGCTGGCCGACGCGCATGTCTTCATCCAAGGCTATCGTCCAGGCGGGCTGGCCGGACTTGGCTTCTCGCCAAACGACGCGGCCCGGATGCGGCCCGGCATCGTCTATGTCTCGCTCAGCGCCTACGGCAATCAAGGCCCATGGGCCGGGCGACGCGGTTTCGATTCGCTGACGCAAACCGCCAGCGGCTTCAACCTGGCCGAAGCCGAGGCCGCCGGCTCCGAGACGCCGCGCGCCTTTCCGGCGCAGGCGCTGGACCATATCGCCGGCTATCTGGCGGCGCTGGGCGCGATGGCCGCGCTGCACCACCAGCGGCAGCAAGGCGGCAGTTGGCATGTGGAAGTGTCGCTGGCGCAGGCCGCGCACTGGTTGCGCGGCCTCGGCAGGGTCGAAGGCGCGATCGACCTACGCGTGCCCACGCTGGAAGACGTCCGCCCCTGGCTGGAGGAAACCGACTCGGGCTTTGGCCGATTGCTCGCCGTGCGCCATGCGGCCGAACTATCGCTGACGCCTGCGCGCTGGCCGCTGCCGGCGATGCCCCTGGGCAGCCATGCCGCCAGCTGGACTGTCTGAAAGGACAGGTTTCATCGCCAAAGCGCTCGCTGACACTGGCGGTTTTGATCTCGGTCGAGAGCGCTATGCGAACCAACAAATACCTGATTGAAACGCTGCTGTTCTCCAGCTACGTTCTGTTTGGCATGAGCTGGGCCGGCGGCAGCGCCTTCATTCCGCAAATCATGCGCGAACTGGGCGTGCACGACCTGGCGGCCGGCTCCCACATCAGCAACGCCGTGGCCGCCGCCAAACTGCTGGGCACCTTTATCGCCGCCGGCATCCTGTCGCGCCTGCTGGCCAAAAAAGCCGTCACGCTGGCGATGGCGCTGATGGCGCTGGGCGCGCTGACGCCCTTCGTCCACAGCTATCCCTGGCTGCTCTTGGTGCGTTTTTTGATGGGCCTGGGCGGTGCGCTGGTCATCGTCTATTTCTCGCCCATCGTCATGCAATGGTTCGCGCCAAGCGAACGCCCATTCGTCAATGGCTTGAATTCGGTGGCCTTCAACATCGGCACCGCCGCCATCCTGTTCGGGCTGCCGGTCATGCTGGGCTGGTTTCATGACTGGCAGACCACGCTGCTCGCCGTTTCGCTGGGCAGCGTGCTGTGCCTGGCGCTGTGGCTGGTTTTCGGCGCGGACGGCGCGGCGGAGGCGAAGCAGGCCGATTCAGGGCCGCGCCACACGCTGGGACAGGGCCTGAAGGAGCGCTTCAACTGGCTGCTGGCCTTCACCTACAGCGGCACGCTGTCCTTCTACGTGATCCTGTTCAGCTTCTACCAGAACGCCGGCATCCAGCAGGCGAAATACGTGGTGCTCGCCGGACTGGCCGGCACGGTGGCCGGCATCTGGCTGGCCAGGCGCATGACGCGCCGGCTGCCGCTGCTGCGGCTGTCCGGGCTGCTGCAACTGCTGGCGGTGATCGGCCTGCATGCCCAGGTTTGGGGATGGAGCGACGACGCGGGGCTGGTCACCGCCGCGGCGCTGGTGGCCGGCTTCTTCATCTTCCTGCCCATCACCAGCCTGGTGACGCTGGCGCAGGAACAGCCGGGCATGACGCCGGACAAGGCGGCGGTCACCTTCAGCCTGTTCTGGTTTCTCAGCTATCTGCTGGCCACGGTGGCGCCCTATGTGTTCGGCAAACTGGTGGACCTGCGCGGCGGCGATTACGGGCTGGCGACGGCGTTCGCCGCGCTGCTGTCGTCCACCTTCCTCATCGGCTCGCTGCTGATGCGCGATGCGCGCGAACCCGCCGCGCGCCAGGCAACGCAGGGCATTTAGACCCGGCGCAAGTTGAGGCTGGCCGGCACGCGCAGATCGCGCTCGGCCAGCGTTTCGCCCTGCAACAGCGCCAGCACCTGGCCCAGGCTGGCCTCGGCCAGCGCGCGGCTGTCCTGGCATATGGCATCCACCGGCAGCGGCAGACAGTCCAGCAAGGTATGATCGTCAAACGTCAGCAGGTATTGCGGCGCCTCGCGCAGCTTGTGACGCTCCCTTAGGAAGGAGAGCACGCCTTCCAGCAGGGTGATGGAGGCGGTGAACAGCGCGCGCGGATAGCGGCCTCGCCGCGCATGCCAGTCCGCCAGCATGCGGTAGCCGGACTCGCGCTGAAAATCGCGCTCCGCCACCCAGTCCTCCTCCTCTGCCAGTCCCGCCGCCGCCAGAGCACGGCGGAAGCCGGCCAGACGTTCCCGGCTGGCCGACAACTGCGGCTGGCCGCCGAAATACACCAGCTCGTCCACGCCGGTTTCCAGCACCGGGGCCAGCAAGCGCTGGACGCTGTCTTCGGCGTCAGTCACGGCTGACGGAATGCCGCTGCCTGGGATATGCCGGTCGGCAAAAACAAACGGCAGCCGTTCGGTCCAGGGCTGGTAGCGTGCGGCGTCGCCGCTGCACGGCACCACGATCATCCCATCCACCTGGCGCGCCGCCAGTTGCCCGATGCCTGCGCTCTCGCGCTCCGGATCCTCGTCGCTCGTCACCATCAGCAGTTGGTAATCCCGCGCGCGGCAGCCGTTTTCCAGCGCCTGGGCCAACTCGGCGTGCGTGGAGTTGGTCAGATCGGGAATCACCAGTCCTATGCTATTGCTGCTGCGGCTGCGCAGGCTGCGCGCCTGCTGCGAAGGCTTGAAATGATGCGCGCTCGCCACCTGGCGCACTCGCTCCACCGTGGCCGGCGAGATGCGGTAACGCTCGGCATGGCCGTTCAGCACCATGCTGGCGGTGGTGCGCGACACGCCGGCCAGGGCGGCGATGTCGTCTATGGTGAGACGCTTGAAACTGCTCATGGATCAGGATGGTTGAGGTGGGCGACGCCAGGGATGATAAACGGAAGAACCAGGGCCGGCCATGCCGGCCGGCCCGTCGAACGTTTACTGCTTGATCAGGTTAAGCGGCACCGGGATGAACTTGTCCACCTTCTGGCCGTCTGCCAGCTTCTTGGCGGTCTGCACGCCGTACTGGCCGATCAGCGCCGGCTGCTGCTGCACGGTGGCGGACAGCGTGCCGGCCTTGACCGCGGCCACGGCGTCCGGCGTGGCGTCGAAGCCCACCACCACCACATTCTTCAGGCCGGCGGTCTGGATCGCCTTCACCGCGCCCAGCGCCATTTCGTCGTTGTGCGCGAACACGCCCTGGATGTCCTTGTTGCCCTGGATGATGTTTTCCATCACCGACAGGCCCTTGGCGCGGTCGAAGTCGGCCGGCTGCTTGGCCAGCAGCTTCACGCCCTCCTTCTTGTCCACCACCTGGTGGAAACCCTCGCCGCGCTCGCGGGCGGCGGAAGAGCCGGCTATGCCTTCCAGCTCGACGATGCGGCCCTTGCCGCCCAGCTTGTCCAGCAGGTACTTGCCGGCCATCATGCCGCCCGCGATATTGTCGGAGGCGATATGGGCGCTGACTTCGGCGCCGTTGACGCTGCGGTCCAGCGACACCACCTTGATGCCCTTGGACGTCGCTTCCTTCACCACATTGGCCACGGCGGAGGAATCGGTCGGGTTGATGAGGATCACATTGACCTTTTTCTGGATCAGGTCTTCCACGCTGGACTGCTGCTTGGCCGGGTCGTCCTGCGCGTCCACCGTGATCAGGTTGACGCCCTGCTTCTTGGCTTCGGCCGCGGCGCCGTCGCGCAGCTCGACGAAGAACGGGTTATTCAGAGTAGACACCGCCAGGCCGACAGTGATCTTGCCATCAGCCGCGGCGGCGCTGGCCTCGGCGGCCGGCGCGGCGCCCGGACCCTGTTTGGAGCAGGCGGCGATGCCGAATGCCAGCGCGCCGGCCAGCAGCGGGGTGAGAATACGATTCATGCTGAGACTCCCAGAAAAATGAACGGATGGCGGCTTGCGCCGCGCGGACTCACTTCTTGTTGCTTCTATCCAGCAAAACGGCCAGCAGGATGACCGCGCCCTTGATCACCTGCTGGTAGAACGAGGACACGCCCAGCAGGTTAAGGCCATTGTTGAGCACGCCGATCAGCAGCGCGCCGATCAGGGTGCCGAAAATCCAGCCGCGGCCGCCGCTGAGGCTGGTGCCGCCCAGCACCACCGCGGCGATGGCATCCAGTTCGTAACCGGTGCCGGCCGTCGGCTGCGCCGAATTCAGGCGCGAAGTCAGCACCACGCCGGCCATGGCCGACATGGCGCCCGAAGCCGTATACACCCACAGCTTGACGCGGTCCACCTTGACGCCGGACAGCCGCGCCGCTTCCTCGTTGCCGCCGGTGGCGTACAGGTGGCGGCCAAACACCGTCTTCTTCAGCAGGAACCAGAAGCCGGCAAACAGCAGCAGCATCCATACCACCGGCACCGGCACCAGGCCGGCCACATAGCCGCCGCCCAGCATGGAAAAGAACTCGCTGTCGAAGCCGGTGATCGGGCTGCCGTTGGAAAACACCAGCGCCAGGCCGCGCAGAATAGTCATCGTCGCCAAGGTGGCGATGAACGGCGCCACTTTGCCCTTGCTGATCACTAGCCCGTTGACCAAGCCCATCGCCGCGCCGGCCAGAATACCCAGCAGGGTGGACAGCATCGGATCCACGCCTGCGCGCAGCAGGGTGGCGGTCAGCACCGAGGACAGCGCCAGGATGGAGCCGACCGACAGGTCGATGCCGCCCAGCAAGATCACCAGGGTCATGCCGAAGGCGATCAGCGCGTTGATCGACACCTGCCGCATCACGTTCAGCAGGTTGTTGACGGTGAGAAAGTCCGGGCTCATCACGGACAGGCCGACGGCCACCAGCACCAGGGCGATGAAGGGGCCGAGGCGTTGCAAATTGGCTTTCTGTTGCGGGGTCATGCTTGCTTCCTGGTTTCGGAGTGAACGGCGCCGCCGGTCGCGGCGGCCATCAGGGTTTCCTGGCTGCAGCCGGCGGCGTCGAAGATGCCGGCTTGGCGGCCTTCGTGCAGCACCAGGATGCGGTTGCTCAAAGCCAGCACTTCTGGCAGCTCGGACGACACCATGACGATGGCGGCGCCGGCCGCGGCCAGCTGGTTGACGATGTGGTAGATCTCGGCCTTGCCGCCGACGTCGACGCCGCGCGTCGGCTCGTCCAGCAGCAGTACCTTGGGCGGATTCGCCAGCCATTTGGCGAATACCACTTTCTGCTGGTTGCCGCCGGACAATGACTTGACGTCCAGCTCGGCGTCGCGCGTGCGGATGCGCAACTGTTCTATCATGCCGTCCACCGCCCGCCTCTCCTCGCCGGCGTTCACCACTCCCAGCCGAGCGTACTGGTCCAGGTGCACCAGCGTCGCGTTCTCGCGCAGCGACATGCCCAGCACCAGGCCCTTGCTCTTGCGGTCTTCCGGCACAAAACCGAAGCCGGCGGCGATGGCATCCCCAGGCGCGGCCACGCGCAGCGCCTCGCCGTCCAGCTCGACGCGGCCGGCGGTGCGGCGCTTGGCGCCGAACAGCGTTTTCAGAATATCGCTGCGGCCGGAACCCATCAGGCCGGCAATGCCCAGCACCTCGCCGGCGCGCACCTCGAAGCCGATGCCGGCGATCATGTCCTCGTCGGCCAGATTCTCCACCTTCAGGCGCACCGCGCCGGGCGCGACATCGCGCCGCGGATAGCGCTCGCCGATCTCGCGCCCCACCATCATGCGCACCACTTCGTCGAAATCGGTGCGCTCGATTGCGCGCTCGCCCACAAAACAGCCATCGCGCAGCACGCTGATCTTGTCGCAGACGCGGAAGATCTCTTCCATGCGGTGCGAGACATAAACGATGGCCACGCCATCGGCTTTCAGTTGAGCCATCAGGCCGAACAGCCGATCAATCTCACGCTCGGTCAGCGCGGCCGTCGGCTCGTCCATGATCAGCACGCGGGCGTTGAGCGCCAAGGCCTTGGCGATTTCCACCATCTGCTGCTGGCCGATGGACAGGCTGCCGGCTTCGGCATCCGGATCGATGCCCTCCGCGCCCAGCGCCGCCAGCTGCGCCCTGGCCTGCCGACGCATCGCGGCAAAGTCGATGACGCCGAAGCGGGACGGCTCGCGGCCGAGAAACAGGTTCTCCATCACCGACAGTTGCGGAATCAGGTTCAGTTCCTGGTGGATGATGGCGATGCCGGCCGCTTCCGCGGCGGCGGTGCTCCTCAGTTCGGCCTTGCGGCCGTCCAGCAGTATCTCGCCCTCGTCGGCGCGGTGCACGCCGCTGAGTATCTTCATCAGCGTGGACTTGCCGGCGCCGTTCTCGCCCATCAGCGCGTGGATCTCGCCGCCGCGCAGCGTGAACTCCACGTTCTGCAGCACCTTCACCGGGCCAAAGGCCTTGCTGATGCCGCGCATGGTTACTTGCATGGTGCGGGTCCTCAGAAAATCACGCCGGAGTGCAGGATCACATTGGCGTAGGGCGTGCATTCGCCGGTGCGGATCACCGCGCGCGCGGCCTGGCAGCGCGCCTTGAATGTTTCATGGCTGACGAACTCCAGCGCCACGCCATCCTGCGCCATGGCGGCGGCCCTGGCGGCTACCGGCGGATTGCGATCTTGGCATTCGCTGGCAAACACCGCGCGCTCGCACTGGAAATCCGCCAGCACGCTGTCCAGCGTTTCCAGAAATCCGGGCCGGCCCAGTTGCAGCGACAGGTCCACGCATTCGACGCCGGGCGGGATGGGCAGGCCGCAGTCGGCGATCACCAGGCTGTCGGTATGGCCCATGGATGCCAGAATGCGCGCGATGTCGCGGTTCAGATGGCCATGCTTCTTCATGCTTTGCTCTCCAGGAAGGCTTCCAGCTCGGCCTGCGTGGGCATGCCGCCCTGGGCGCCGGGCCGGGTGACCGACAGCGCGCCGGCGGCATTGGCGCGGCGCACCGCCTCTTCCAGGCCCAGCGGCAGGAAGGTGGCGAGCGCACCATTGAAAGTGTCGCCGGCGCCGGTGCTGTCTACCGCCTGCACCTCGAAGCCAGCCTGGTGGCGCAGCTCGCCGCGCTTCAGCGCGAAGTAGGCGCCATGTTTGCCATGCGTCATCACCAGCTTGCCCGGCCGCTCCGCCAGTTGGGCACGCCAGTCGGCGTCGGGCTGGGCCAGCAGGGTAAGGAATTCATGTTCGTTGGGCGTCAGCAAGGAGACGCTTTGCAGCAGCGCTTCCGGCAGCGCCACGGCCGGCGCGGGATTCAGCAGCAGCGGCTTGCCATGGCGCTGGGCCAGCAGCGCGGCATGGCGCACCGTCTCCAGCGGGATTTCCAGCTGGGTCAGCACCACATCGGCTTCTGCAAACGCCTGCTCGGCGGCATCCAGATGCGATGGCGTCAGCTGGTGGTTGGCGCCCGGCACCACCACGATGGCGTTGTCGCCGCCGCTGACGGTGATGGCGGCGATGCCGGTCGGGCCGTCCACGGTCGCCACCCGGCGGATGTCCACCCCCTCTCCCGCCAGATGCGCCAGCAGTTCGCGGCCAAACGCGTCATTGCCCACGCAGCCCAGCAAGGCCACTTGCGCGCCCAGGCGCGCGGCGGCGACGGCCTGGTTGGCGCCCTTGCCGCCCGGGTAGGTGGCGAAGCCTTCCCCTAGCAGCGTTTCCCCGAGCTGCGGCAGGCGCCTGGCCGAGGTCACCAGATCCATATTGATACTGCCGACTACCAGTACCCGAGTCATGCGCTCTCCTTGTGTACCTTTGCTACATTGCAGCGCAAAAATCGCTGAATGCCTGCTAAAACGTGATCAGCATCGATTTATAGCAGAGTGCCACCGCATAGGGGAAGGGGGAAAACGCAAATATGTAGTCCACACACTACATATTTTCACGTGAAGAAATAACGCTGCGTAAGCACTTCGCGCGCCAGCCCTGCGTGGACGCATGCTTGGGCAAAGACAGCGGATATGCCATCATGCGAGATTTAAGCCATTGCGCCGCGCCGGCTTGCGCGGCTCTCATGGAGGCATGCATGGAGTGGAGCTGGTCGCAATTGTCGGATCTGTACTGGAGCGCGTCCAAATGGCAGATCAATCTGCTGGTGATCGGCAATCTGCTGGGCGGTTTGTGTCTGGGCAGCCTGCTCGGCTACGAGCGCTGGTACAACGGCCGCGCCGCCGGCATGCGCACCTACGGCCTGGTGTGCATGGCATCGGCCGCGGCGATCACCATCATCGGCTATTCCGGCTACTGGTACGGCGGCGCGTCGCCTGACGCCGTCCACCCCGATATGACAAGGGTGGCGCAGGGGGTATTGACCGGCATCGGCTTTCTGGGCGCCGGCATGATCATGAAGGAAGGCCTGAGCATCAGCGGCCTGACGTCGGCCGCCTCGGTGTGGATGTCGTCGGTCATCGGCATCCTGATCGGCGTGGGCTTTTACGCGGCCGCCATCGCGCTGACCGTGCTGTGCATGGTCTTCGTCACCGTGGTCAATCGGATTGAAAGCATGCTGCCGCGCCGGGTCAGTCTGTTCGTCAGCGTCAAGCTGAGCCCGGAGCACGACTGGACGGTGGAGCGGCTGGCGGAGCGGCTGGCGCCGTCCGGGCTGAGACTGCACGAGGAAAGCATCAGCGTCCGCGCGGACCAGTCCGGCGCCAGCTGGAGCTTCCTGGTGTCCGCCCAGGACCGCCGCAGCTACATCAGCGTGGTGGATCTGGCCCGCGACATCATGATCGCCGACCACATCCTAGAGCTGGACCTGCAGCCGGCGCGCAACTGAGCGCGCGCGGGCCCCTTACAGGGCCACGCCCGGCGGCGGCTGGTCGTGGCTTTGCGCCATCGACTGGTGCGGCAGTTCCAGGTAGCTCTTGGACTGCATCTCGGTCAGCCGGCTGGCGGTGCGGAAGAATTCACCGGATTGCAGGCCTTCGGTATAGATGTCCTCCGGCAGAGCCTCGGCCGAAGCGATCAACTTGACACGATTATCGTAGAACACGTCCACCAACCAGGTGAAGCGGCGGGCGATGGACGCCTGCTTGGCAGTGAGCTTGGGTATGCCGGACAGGAACACGGTGTGGTATTCGCTGGCGATTTCCAGATAGTCGGTCTGCGCGCGCGGGCCGTCGCACAGCGCCATGAAATCGAACCAGATCACGCCGGGCGACATCCGCTTCACCGCGATCTCTCTGTCCAGCACGGTGATGGATTTTTGCGGCAGTTCGGCGCCGGTGCCGACTTTGACAAACAACTGCTCCATCCGCCGCTCGTTGGCCTCATCCGCCGGCACCATGAACAGCGGCTCGCGCGTCAGCTCGCGCAGACGGTAATCATGGCCGCCGTCCACGTTCAGCACGTCCAGCTCGCGCTTGATCAGCGCGATCGTCGGCAGAAAGTTCTGCCGTTGCAGACCGTTAGGGTACAGATCGTCCGGCGCGTAATTGGAGGTGGTCACCACCACCACGCCGCGCTCCAGCAAGGCCCCCAGCAGTCGGCCCAGTATCATCGCGTCGGCGATGTCGGACACATGGAATTCATCGAAACACAGCAGCCGGGTGGCTTTGGCGATCTGGTCGGCGTACGCCAGCAGCGGGTCCTTGTTGCCGGCGAACTTCCGCAGCTCGCGATGCGTCTCCGCCATGAAGTGGTGGAAATGGATGCGGCGCTTGCGGCGGTAAGGCACGCAGGCGTAGAAGGCATCCATCAGAAAACTTTTTCCGCGCCCGACGCCGCCCCAGAAATACAGGCCGCGCGGCACTTCCGGGCTGCGCAAGCTGCGGCCTAGAAAGCGATTGCGCTTGGCCTTGAAATCCACCAATTGGTGCCACAGCCGGTCCAATTGTTCGATGGCGGCGGCCTGCGCCGCGTCGTGAATGAAGCCTGGCCGCTCGCTGGCCAACTGATACCAACCCTTGGGGCTGCAATGGACATTCTCGTCCGGGGAAAATGTATGTTGCGACATGGTTTTGCTTGTTCTGCGCTGCGTGGGACGCCGTGGTGGCGGCGGAATGTGCCCTTATGATAACCGCTTTGCCCGCTCAACGCGCATTCAGCGGCAGGCAGCAGGGCGGATGCCGTAAGGCGCGGCCAGCTTCTGCAAGCTGCCATCGCGGCACATCTCATCCAGCGCGCGGTTGAATTCATCCAGCATGCCGGGCTGCACGCGGCTGCGCGTAAAGCCGTACAGATAGGCCAGCGTCTTCACCTCAGCCGCCTGATGCAAATTGGATAAGCCATCGCGACGGATCCAGTAGCGCGCCACATCATCATTGGAAAAAGCCAGCCCCTCGTTGCCGTAACGGCCAGCAGACAGCTTGCGCAATACGGTTTGCGGATCGAGCTCCACGGCCAGTTCGACACCCGGCACGCCATGCACCAGCTTTTCGCAATTGGTCTGCGACAAAGACGGCCCGTACACTGCCAGCCGCCGCCCAGACAGATCGGCCGGCTGCCGATAGCGCAAAGGATTGCCATTGCGCGCATACAGGCCATAACTGCTGAGCAAGACAGGCCGGGACAGCTCCATCACCGCGCGCCGCTCCGGCGCATCCTGCGCCAGGACCAGGCCATCGGCCTCGCCCAGGCTGATCATCAGCAAGGCGCGCTTCCATACCATCACCTGCACCGTGCAACGCCAGGACAAGCGCCGGCAGGCCTCCTGCAGCACAGCAACCAGCCCGCCATCCGGCTTGCCCGCCGCATCCTCAGTAATAAAGGGGGGGAACAGCTGCGTGACGAAAAACAGATCGCGAGGCGCCGCCCATGCTGGCTGCGCGCAAGCCCAGGCCAACATGATACAGGCCAGCCGCCTGCAGATCCGTGATCGCGCCATCGCCATTCCCTGCCTTGTCATCAAGGCATTATAGAAAATATGCGACTGACTACCGGGGCTGGCGCGCCCGCCAAGCCGCAAACGATGGCCGCAGCCACTGAACATCTGCATACGCCGCCAAGCGGGCCGGCAGCTCGTCCTGCGTCAAACGCCGCAGCAACAAGGCCAGCTCGGCATCAGCCACGCACCAGTCGCCGAACAGATTGCCGCCATCGGCCGGCACCACCGCCTCGGCCACGGAGACCAGCTTGTCAGCGGCAGCTTGCGCGGCTGGCGAGAGTTGCAATGCCGGTTTGCGTCCGAATACGGTGGCGGTGGTACGTTCGTCGCGCAACGGCAAGAGGTCGCTGCGCAGCCAGGCCTGCAACTGGCGCGCGCGGGCGCGGGCCTGCAAATCCATAGGCAATACGCGGGCGGTGTCGGGATAGGCGTCCTCCAGGTATTCGATGATGGCGGACGACTCGCTGAGATGAAAATCCCCGTCCACCAGCATGGGAACGCGCGAAGTCAGAGACTGCGCGCGATAACCGGGCTCGAACTGCTCGCCGCCGTCCAGATTGCGGGTGAGGACGGTAAAGGGCAGGCCCTTCTCGGTCAACGCGACAAAAGCCGCCATGGCATAGGGGCTGAGGAAATCGTGATCAACATACAGTCGCAGCATGATGGCATTCCATTGGCAAAGCCCACATGCTAATCAACCCTTCGATCGCCGCCAAGCCGGCCGCTGTCGACACAGCGTCAAGCGTGGTCGAACAATCCGGTGGAAAGGTAACGGTCGCCGCGGTCGCAGACGATGGACACGATGACCGCGTCCTTCAGTTGGGCATCCAGGCGCAGGGCGACCGCCAGCGCGCCGCCAGACGACGGCCCGGCTAGGATGCCTTCGCGCCGCGCCAGCAAGCGGGCGGTGTCTTCGGCTTCCTGCTGGCCGACATGCTGGATTTCATCGACGCGGGAGAAGTCGCAGATCTTGGGCACATACGGATCTTCCCATTTACGGATGCCGGCGATCTGGCTGCCCGGCTCCGGATGCACGCCGACGATGCGGATGGCCGGATTTTTTTCTTTCAGGAAGCGGCTGGTGCCCATGATGGTGCCGGTGGTGCCCATGCTGGAGACGAAATGGGTGATCCGGCCGCCGGTCTGCTCCCAGATTTCCGGGCCGGTGCCCTCGTAATGCGCCTGTGGATTGTCCGGGTTGGAGAACTGGTCCAGGATGCGGCCCTCGCCTGCCGCCTCCATGCTGCGCGCCAGGTCTATCGCCGCCGGCATCGAACCGGCCGCCGGCGTCAGGATCACCTCGGCGCCGTAGGCGCGCATCGCCTGCACCCGCTCCGCGCTGGAGTTTTCCGGCATGATCAGCACCATGCGGTAGCCCATCATGGCCGCCGCCATCGCCAGCGCGATGCCGGTATTGCCGCTGGTGGGTTCGATCAGCGTGTCGCCGGGCTGGATGTCGCCGCGCTGCTCGGCGCGGCGGATCATCGACAAGGCCGGCCTGTCCTTGACCGAGCCAGCCGGATTGTTGCCCTCCAGCTTCAGCAATACCACGTTGCCGTTGCCGGATGGCAGACGTTTCAGTTTGACCAACGGCGTGCCGCCGACGAAATCTTCCAGATGTTTGTACACGGTGACTCTCCCAAAGCTGGCCCCATTATATCGATTAGCTATCAGCGCATGCGAAATCGTTATTTCTAATCTAATAACCGTCGGTAACGGGGCCGGCAAGGTTTGGGAGAAGCCACATGCCGCTCAGGGCATATACGCCATCAGCCAAGTCAGCGCACCGACAAAGCTGCAGAAAATCAGGCTGTGCTTCAGCGTAAAGCGGAACAGGTCCGCCTCCTTCCCTATCAGCCCCACCGCCGCGCAAGCCACGGCGATGGACTGCGGCGAAATCATCTTGCCGGTGACGCCGCCGGTGGTGTTGGCCGCCACCAGCAGTACGTCCGATACGCCCAACTGGTGCGCGGTGGCCGCCTGCAAAGCGGAAAACAAGGCGTTGGACGAGGTGTCGGAACCGGTCAGGAACACGCCAAGCCAGCCCAGGAATGGCGAGAAAAACGGGAAAGCCTGTCCGGTATTGGCCAGGCACAAGGCCAGCGTGCTGGACATGCCGGAATAATTGGCGACAAAGGCGAAGGCCAGCACCATGCCGATAGACAGAATCGGCCGGCGCAACTCGGCCAGGGTCTCGGCGAAGGCGCGCGCGCCATCGGCCGGGCGGAACTTCAGCAAGGCCATGGACAGCAGCGCGGCCAAGAAGATGGCGCTGCCGACGGCGGAAACGATGTCGAACTTGTACAAGGCCTCGTACGGCGTGTCATGCGCAACGATGGGCGCAGTCTTGACTACCAACTTGTCCAGCCCCGGCACATGCAGCTTCCACACCCAGCCCTCCAGTGCGCCTCCCTTGCCGAACAAGGCCTTGAATGGCTTGACGCTCCACACCGTCACCAGCGCGGTCAGGATCAGAAACGGGCTCCACGCGCGGACGATCTGCGACAGGCTGAAACCGCTGGCCAGTCTGGCCGTCGGCGCGCGGCGGCCGTTGAACGTGAAGATCTCGCTCGGCTGCCACACCTTCAGGAACAGCGTCAGGCAAATCAGGCTGACCAGCGCCGAGGTAATGTCCGGCAGCTCCGGCCCAATGTAGTTGGAGGTGAAAAACTGGGTGACGGCAAACGACACCCCGGCCACCAGAATCGCCGGCCAGGTCTGGCGCACGCCCTTGAGGCCGTCCATCATCATGACCAGCCAGAACGGCACGATCACTGACAAGATGGGCAGTTGATGGCCGGCCTTGGCGCCGATCAGGAACGGATCCAGCCCGGTTACCTGCCCGGCCACGATGATGGGAATGCCCATCGCGCCGAAGGCCACCGGCGCGGTGTTGGCGATCAGGCACAGCCCGGCCGCGTACAGCGGATTGAAGCCCAGCCCCACCAGCAGCGCGGCGGTGATGGCCACCGGCGCGCCGAAGCCGGCCGCGCCCTCCAAAAAGGCGCCGAAGGAAAAGCCCACCAACAGCATCTGCAGCCGCTGGTCCTCGGTCACGGACAATACGGAAGCGCGGATGATGTCGAACTGCCCGGTCTTGACCGTGATCTTGTACAGGAATACCGCGGCGATGATGATCCAGGCGATCGGCCACAGGCCGTAGCCGAAACCGAAGGCGGCGGCCGCCAACGCCATCTGCGCCGGCATGCCGTAAAACAGGATGGCCACCGCCAGCGCGATCAGCACCGTCAAGGTGCCGGCGACGTGTCCCTTCAGCCGCAGCACCGCCAAGGCGACGAAGAAAAAAGCGATGGGCAGCGCGGCCATCAGCGCCGACAGCGCGAGGCTGCCGGATGGGAAATAGTGTTGCGTCCAGATTGCTTGCATGGGTGGCTTCTCCTCATTCCTGGTTTCGCAGGCGCAGCCGCTCCCCTGCCGATGGGCTGGTCGCGCGGCGGCATGGTAGGGCTGGCTTGCGTTTCTTGGGTTTACATCAGCATTGAAAAGGCGGCCTTCATGACAGGCCGCTCGGGGTGGTGCAGAAATCCAGCAGCGCCTCGATGCTGTGGTACGGAATGCCGCCATGTTCGGTCAGGCCGATCTGGCAGGTGCGGCTCATCGACACGCCATGGCGGCAGCTAGCGGGCAAGGCGGGTTTCAATCTCCTCAGGCTGTGGGCGTTCAGCTCCGGCACGGTGAAACCCTTGTCGCCGGCGAAGCCGCAGCAGGCGATGTCCGGCACGGTCAGCTCGTCGCAGCAGCTGGCGGCCAGGCGCTTCAGGCTGCCCGCCGCGCCCATGGCGGTGGCGCTGCACGGGATGTGCAAGGCCAATTGCGGCAGCCGCTGCGCGATTTCCAGCCTTGGCAGAACCTTCTCTGCCAGGAAGCCGGCGGCGTCGAACAGCTGCAAGCGTGCATCGAGCAGGCCTTCGGCCTGCGCCTGTTTGACGCGCGCCGCGCACGGGCTGTTGTCGAGATACACCGGGTAACGGCCTTGACCGCTGGCCTGCAGCAGCGCCTCATTCAGCGAGGCCTGGCTGGTAGCCAAGGCATCCGCTGCATTGGCCGAGGCGAAAGGCTGGCCGCAACACAGGCCGTCATGGCCGGGCGGATAGATGGGTGCGAAGCCGGCGCGGCGCAGCAGATTGATCGTATGCGCGGCCACCGACTCGCCGCCCTGGTCCTCGGCCAGCGTTCGGTTGACGCAGCTGACGAACAGCACCACCGGCTCGCCGCCGGCAGATGGCCGAGGCAACGGCGCGGCGGCGCGCGGCAGGCTGGCCGGGATCAGCGGAATCACCTTGCGCTCGCCCGGTTGGCGTCGGGTCATGTCATGCAGCCGCTGTGCTCCCAGGCCGTGAGCCAGCCGCAAGCCGGTCCGCGCCGCCGCGGTCATCCACTGCATATGCCGCGCGGCGAAGCCGGCCAGGGCGGGACGCCGGCTCGGGCCTTGCAGCTTCTTCATCAGCAGGCCGGTGTTGATGCCCACCGGGCAGCGCGTGGCGCACATGCCGGTGGCGGCGCAGGTAGCTATGGCGCGGTAGCGGTAGCCGGCCTTCAAAGCCGCCAGCTCCATCGCGCCCTCGCCTTCCCGCTCCAGTTGGCGGATGCGCCGCCAGGCGACGATGCGCTGGCGCGGGCTCAGCGTCAGCCCGTGCGAGGGACAGGCCGGCTCGCAGAAGCCGCACTCGGTGCAGCCGTCCACCAAATCGTCCGCCACCGGCATCGCCTTCAAGTTTTCCAGATGCAGGCGGTCGTTGTCGGTGATGATCACCCCGGGATTGAGCAGGCCGTCTGGATCGAATAGCGCCTTGATGCGACGCATGATGTGCCAGGCGGCGTCGCCCCATTCCTGGCGCACAAAAGGCGCGACATTGCGGCCGGTGCCGTGTTCGGCCTTTAAGGAGCCGTCGTACTCGCCGGCCACCAGGCTACTGACGTCCTGCATAAAGGCATCGTAGCGGGCGACTTCGGCCGGGCTTTCAAAGCCCGGCGCGAACACGAAGTGCAGATTGCCGTCCAGCGCATGGCCGAACAGCAGCGCCTCGCGGTAGCCGTGCTTGTCGAACAGCGCGCTCAACTTGGCCACGCCGTCGGCCAGTTGGGGTATCGGAAAGGCCACGTCCTCGATCACCACCGTAGTCCCCACCGGCCGCGCCGCGCCCACTGCCGGGAACAGGCCCTTGCGCAAAGCCCAGTAGGTTTCGCACTCGCGCGCGTCGCGGCTGAAGCCGCTGGAGACTTTGGGCTGGAAGCCAGCCAGCAGCGTTTCGATCTGGGCCGAGCATTCGTCGAGCCGGGCCTCGCTCTCCGCCCGCAGCTCGATCAATAGGCAGGCGCTGCCCGGCCCCACCGGCTGATACAGGAAATCCGGCAGCCCCGGCTTGCCCTGCACCGCGCGCAGGCTGCGGCTGTCTATCAGCTCCACCGCGGACACGCCGCAGGCATCGCGCATCGCGCTCAAGGCCGACACCGCGCGGCAGCAATGTTCCAGGTCGTCGAACAACACCAGCGCCGACGCCTTGTGCGGATGCTCGGCCACGGTGTGGAAAGTGATCTCGGAGATGAAGCCCAGCGTGCCTTCGGAGCCGATCATCAGGTGAGCCAGCATATCCACCGGATCGGTGAAGTCCAGCAGCGCGTTAATGCCGTAGCCGGTGGTGTTCTTCAGCCGGTACTTGCGGCGCACTCGCTCGGCCAGCTCGGCATCGCCGGCCAGCTCGCGCGACAGCTGCGCCAAGCCGCCCAGCAAGCCGGCGTGAGATTCGCGAAACGCCGCCACACTGGCCGGATCGGCGGTATCCAGCGCGGTTCCGTCCAGCAGCAGCACCCGCAGCGATCGCATGGTGTGGTAGCTGTTGTCGCGGGTGCCGCAGCACATGCCGCTGGAGTTGTTGGCGGCGATGCCGCCTATCTTGGCGGTGTTGATCGACGCCGGATCAGGGCCGATCTTGCGGCCGAACGGCGCCAGCAGCGCGTTCGCGTGCGCGCCTATCATGCCGGGCTTGAGACGGATGCGCGCGCCGCCATCCAACACTTGGCCATGGTTGAAACCATCGCCCAGCAAAACCAGCACCGAATCGCTGACCGCCTGGCCGGACAGGCTGGTGCCGGCGGCGCGGAAGGTGACGGCAACGCGGTGCAGCCTGGCCAGCCGCAGCAGCTCGGCCACCTCGCCTTCGTTTTCCACCCTGGCGACGATCTGCGGCCGCAGCCGGTAGAAGCTGGCGTCGGTGCCATAGGCCAGCGTGGACAGCGGATCGGTATAGATCCGCTTGTCCGGCAAGGTCCGGCGCAGATCCTGCAGAAAAGCGGCGTGGGCTGGCGTCATGCGGATTTCCCCTTGTTCGCCTCTCGTTCACGCACCATTTCGTGCAAGGTTTTCCGCGCCGGCGTCAATGGCAGGTGGTTTTGCGTCCAGCCCAGCTGGTTCTTGGGCGCGTGCTTGCGCAGCCGCGTCGCCGCCCAACCGAATAGCCGGTACAAATTAGGCGAGGCGTTGACCAGCCGCCAGCCCTTCCAGGCAAGTCCTTCCGCCCCGCCGGCCGCCGCCCCCTGGCCGCGCAAGGGATGCGCCACCCGCTCATGCGCCGGGCGCTGGCTTTCCTCGCGCAGCCGCATCAGCATTTCCGGAATCGGAATCCGCACCGGGCACACCTCGCCGCAAGCGCCGCACAGGCTGGACGCGGTCGGCAGGTCGCGGGTGTTTTCCAGCCCCATCAGGTGCGGCGAGATGATCTCGCCTATCGGCCCCGGATACGTGGTGCCGTAGGCGTGGCCGCCGATGCGGGTGTAGACCGGGCAATGGTTCATGCAGGCGCCGCAGCGTATGCATTGCAGCGTCTTGCGCAACTGCTCGTCGGCGTAGGCCTGGCTGCGGCCGTTGTCCAGCAGCACCAGGTGCACCTCGCGCGGGCCGTCCTTTTCGCCGCTCTTGCGCGGCCCGCTGATCATATTGAAGTAGGTGGTGATGGGCTGGCCGATGGCGGAACGGGTCAGCAGGCTGTACAGCGGGACCACGTCCTCCAGCTTTTCCACTACCTTCTCGATGCCGGTGATGGCGATGTGCGCATCCGGCACCGTGGTGCACATGCGGCCATTGCCCTCGTTCTCCACCAGGCATAGCGTGCCGGTTTCGGCCACCGCGAAGTTGACGCCGGACAGGCCGACGTCGGCTTCCAGATACTTCTGCCGCAACACGCGGCGGCCGATCTGGATCAGCGCGTCCACGTCCTCGGTGTAGGGCGTGTCCGGCAACTGCTCGTGGAACAGTTGGGCGATGTCCTGCTTGGTTTTGTGGATGGCCGGCATGATGATGTGGGTGGGCTTTTCGCCGGCCAGTTGGACGATGTACTCGCCCATATCGCTCTCCACCGCCTCCACGCCTTGCCCGGCCAGGTAATGATTCAGCTCGATCTCCTCGCTGACCATGGACTTGCCCTTCACCACCAGCTTGCCGCTCCTGGCGGCGACGATGCCGTGGATGATGCGGTTGGCCTCCTCCGCCGTCTCCGCCCAATGCACCCTGACCCCGTTGGCGGTCAGTTTTTCCTCCAGCTGTTCCAGCAGCTCCGGCAACTTGGACAGGCAGCGCTGGCGTATGCCCTCGCCCAAGGCGCGCAGGGCGGCCAGTTCGGCCTCGTCCGGAAACGCCGCCAGCCGCTTGGCCATCAGGAAATCCATCGCGCCGCGCAGGCTGGCCCGGAGTTTGCCGTCGGTCAGCGCCAGCCTGGCATTTTCCTTGAAGGCGCGGGACGGATAGACGGTGATCTTGTGCTCGCTCATCGCCCGTCTCCTTCCACGTCATGGATAGCGATATGCGGCGGCAGCAGCGCCAGCACCAGCAGCTCGCGCGGGCCGTGCGCGCCGTAGGCCAGCGTCTGCTGGATGTCGGCGGTCTTGGACGGGCCGGAGACCAATAGCGCATTAGTCGGCATGCCGGCTGCCCAGTTTTCTCCCTTCATCGCCGAATAGAAATCCGGGTACAGGGTGGCGGCGTCGAACAAGGCGATATGCAAGGGCGGGACCAGGCTCATCGTCCGCGGCTCGGCCTCGTCCGGCCACAAGGCCAGCGTGCCGGTGGCGGCGATGCCGCAGCGGACGGCGGTGAAGCCGGCGGCCACGTCGAACAATTCCGGCTTCCAGCCATCCACCTCACGGTCGAACCAGACGATGCGCGGCGCCTTGTCCACGCCCTCAAGGCGCTGCGCCAGCTTGCGGCCATGCGGCGTATCCGACAGCAGGATGGAATCTTGCGGATGCGCGGCCAGCCAGCCGGCCAAGTCTGCATCCCACTCCGCCTCGCACGTCCACAGGATGTCGGTTTTCACCGCGCGCATCATCGCCGCCCAGTGGCGCAGCCTGGCGACTTCATCGTCCGGCTTGGAGAAATGCTGAAAATGGCCGGCCAGATCGGGCCGCGCGCGTTCCTGCCGCGGCGCGGCGCGCAGCTTTTGCAAGATGGAGGCGCGGGCGCTCATCGCTTGCCTCCGGTGCGCGCCAGCAGGAAGCTGGCTAGGTGGCGGCCTTGGAAGCCGCTGCCGCACTGTCCCAGCTTGCCGTTGATATTCAACAGGCAGCCGCCATCGGCGGTGACGAACTCCACCGCGCCGCTGCCCTCAAGCGCTTGCGCCTTGTCCGTCACCATGGCGCCGGCGATATCCGGATGCTTGATGGAGAAGGTTCCGCCGAAGCCGCAGCACTCGGACTCATGGTCATGGACCACGCGCTCGACATTTTGCAGCCTGTCCACCAGCGCCCAGCTGGTCTGGTGCACATTCATCTCGCGCCGCGCCGAACAGGAGGTATGCACCGCCACCTTGACCGGCGCGCCCAGGTCCTGCGGCTGCCAGTCCAGGTGGTTGAGCAGGAAATCGGAAAATTCCACTACCCGCGCCGCGATGTCGCAAGCCTGCATTTCGTCCGGCTCCCCGGCGAACAGGCGAGGCCAGTGGTGCTTGATCATGCCGCCGCAGGAGCCGGACGGCACCACGATGGGCCAGTCTTCCGGAAAACAGGCCAGCTGCGCGCGCGCCACGGCCAGCGCATCCTTGGGATGGCCGCTGGTATAGGCCGGCTGGCCGCAGCAGCTCTGGGCCTGGGGGAAATGCACCCGCACGCCCAAGCCTTCCAGCAGGGCGATGGCGTCTAGGCCAGCTTCCGGCAGGAACAGGTCGAGCAGACAGGTGCCGAACAGGTAAACGTCGGCAGGCGTCTTCATGGCTTCCTTTGTAAATTGGTAAGACCAATTATTCTTATGAAAACCACTTTAGAGTGAATGCTTGATTTCGTCAATATGACAAGAGGGCTGTCGAGATGCGGGCCTGATGTGATGACGGTGGCCGGGAAAAGCACGACTCATCATGCGGGAAGGCAGCAATAAGGGTGCGCCGCCGTCAGACTGACGCACCCTGCCATGCTGAATGGCGCTAATCTGCCAAAGAGCCTGGAAACGAAAAAGTGGCCTACGCCGCCTTATCCAACAACAGCATCTCGCGCAGCTTGCTGGCCAGTTTCTGCGGTTCATCCTTGGAGACATAGGAGTCCACACCCACCGACTCGCCCAGCTTCTTGTTGGCCATGCCGGACAAGGAAGAATGCATCAGCACCGGAATGCCGGCGAAGCGGGCGTCGTCCTTGATCATCTTGGTCAGCATATAGCCGTCCATCTCCGGCATTTCCACATCGGTCAGGATCAGGTGCAGGACTTGATTGAGCTTATGCCCAGCCGCTTCAGCCTGCTGCGCCATCTTTTGCAGATCTTCCCAGCCGCGCATGCCATTGATAGCCGAGGTATAGCGGATATGCATCGCCTCCAGCGTGCGCTCGATCTGTTTGCGCGCCACCGCGCTGTCGTCGGCGAAGAAGATATGGCGGTCCTCCTTCACCGGCTCAATAGCGATATAGCTCTGGGCCTCATCCACCAGGCAGGTTTCAGCCAGGACTTTCTCCACATCCATCATCATCACCAGCGTGCCGTTGTCCAGCTCGGTAACCGCCGTGACCAAGCCCGCCATGCGGTTGGTGATCATGTCCGGCGGGACGCGCATCGCCGCCCAATCCAGCCGCAGAATGGTGTCCACCGTCTCCACCAGGAAGCCCTGCGTATGGCCGTTGTATTCGGTGATGATCATGATTTCCGGCCGCTTCTCCGACATGATCCCGGTGTATTTACCCAGATCGATCACCGGCACCAGCGAGCCGCGCAGGCTGACCATGCCCTCCACCGAGGCCGGCATTTCTGGCGCCGAAGTAATCTCCGGCGTGCGCATCACTTCCCGCACCTTGAACACATTGATGCCGAACACTTCCTTGCGCCCGGTACGCTGATCGTTGCCTAGCGAAAACAGCAGGATTTCCAGTTTATTGGTGCCTGCCAGCTTGGTCCGGGCGTCAATCTTCTTCAGAAGGTCGGACATGGCGGCATTCCTCTGATAAAAGTACTAGGTCTTTATAGCAAATCTCAAAAATTAGATAGCCCTCTCCGCCATGACAATGGATAAGGCATTTGTTATGCTGGCCCATCTGGTCAGACCAATCATCCCTGCCATGGCCTATCCGAAAGTCACCCTGCCCAAGCTGTCCGACATGATCGTGCAGCAATTGGAAAAACGCATACTCGACGGCGTGCTCAAACCTGGCGACCGGTTGCCGCCGGAACGGCAACTGGCTGAAGAATTCGGCGTGTCTCGCCCCTCCTTGCGCGAAGCGATACAACAGCTGGTATCGCGCGGCCTGCTGTCCAGCCGCCAGGGCGGCGGCACCTGGGTGACGAACCGCCTGGAAACGGCGTTTTCCGATCCCTGGGAAGCGTTGCTGAATCAGCACCAGGAATTGCATGGCGACCTGCTGGAGTTCCGCCGCGTATTGGAAGGCACGGTGGCGCGCTGCGCGGCCAGCCGCGCGACGACGGCGGACCTGGCGCGGCTGCAGCACTGCGTGGACCGCCTGCAACAGGCCTATCGCGGCGGCAGCCTGGCCGAGCAGGCGCAGGCCGACGTCGCGTTCCACCAGGCCGTGGCCGAGGCTTCGCACAATGTGTTGTTCGCCCACCTGTCCGGCAGCCTGCTGGCCATGCTGCAACGACACGTCAAGGACAATATCGCCAATCTGTTCGCCGTCGGCGAAGTGGCCGAGGCGCTGCGCGCGCAGCACTTGGCTATTTGGCAGGCGATACGCGACCGCCAGCCGGACGCCGCGCAACGGGCGGCGGAACGGCATATCGATTTTGTCGCCGACACCCTGCAAAACCAGCAGGTTCAGGCCGAACGCGACGCACGCGCGCAAATGCGGCTGCAGCAGGACATTTCCGGCCGTTGAAATGAAAGAGGCCGCGCCGTCTATCGACGGCGCGGCCCGAATGGCAAGTTGGCTAGGCTTAGCCTTGGCGGCTCATCAGCCAATCGACGTAACGATTGACGCCCTCGCTGACGGACAGCATGGCGTCGTGATAGCCGGCTTCGCGCAGCTTGGCGATGTCAGCCTCGGTGAAGCTCTGGTACTTGCCCTTCAGCGCGTCCGGGAACGCGATGTATTCGACAATGCCCTGCTGCACCATCTCAGCCAAGGTCAGCGCCGGCTTGCCCTCGTGGCGGCGGCAGGCATTGACGGTGGCCTCGGCCACATCGTTGAACGGCTGCGACCGGCCGCTGCCCAGATTGAAGATGCCGCTTTTCTCAGGATGGTCCAGGAAGTACAGATTGACCTTGACCACGTCCTCGACCGAAACGAAATCGCGGCTCTGCATGCCATCGCCCCAGCCATCCCAGCCGCCGAACAGCTTGACCTTGCCGTGCTCGCGGTACTGATTGAAGTGATGGAAAGCGACCGAAGCCATGCGGCCCTTGTGCTGCTCGCGCGGGCCATAGACATTGAAGTAGCGGAACCCCACGGCCTGAGCGGACAGGCCTTCCTTGATGCGGCGGCGCAGCACCTGGTCGAACTGGAACTTGGAGTAGCCGTAGACATTCAGCGGGCCTTCGTATTCGCGCTGCTCCTGGAACACGGTGCCCTTGCCGTAGGTGGCGGCGCTGGAGGCGTACAGGAACTGGATTTCCTCGTGCTGACAATAATCGAACAAGGCCAGCGTGTACTGATAGTTGTTGTCCATCATGTACTTGCCGTCATGGTTCATCGTATCGGAGCACGCGCCCTGATGCAGAATGGCCGTCAGTTCTCCCTCGTACTCGCCGTCCAGCAACAGGTGCAGAAACTCGTGCTTGTCGAGGTAATGGCTGATTTCGCAGTCGACCAGATTATGGAATTTGTCGCCGCTGGACAGATTATCCACGGCCAGGATGTCGGTGATGCCGCGCTGGTTCAGACCCTTGACCAGATTGGAACCGATGAAGCCGGCGGCGCCGGTGACGACGATAGTCATATATTGATCCTTGTTCGGCAACGGACTACTAGGTCCGGAAAATGTATGGATTCAGAAGCCGGCGCCAGGCCGGGACAGATACGCCCGCTCCGCCGCCGTGCTGATCCGCCCCAAAGCGGCGTTGCGATGCGGAAAACGGCCGAACTCGACGATCACGTCCCGGTGCCGCCGGGCATAATCCAGATAGCCGCTGTCTGGCAGTCCCGCCTCCAGCGCCTCGAACAACTGGACCGACAGCTGCTGGTCCGCCAGATCCTCGCTATGCTCGAACGGCAGATAAAAAAACACGCGCGCCACCGCAGGCACCTGCATGTCCAGCCCGCGCTCCAGGGCTAAACGGGCGCCGTCGCGCGCCTTGGCATCCGTGGCGAAAGCCCGACCCTCGCCGCGGAACAGATTGCGCGGAAACTGATCGGCGACGATCAGCCAGGCCAGCGCGGCGCGGGCATCTTCGGCGTCGATGGCCAGCTCTCCGGCATGCAAGCGCTGCCAGTTGTCGAGAAAATGGCGGCGAATGGCGGCGTCGAACACCTCGTCCTTAGCGAACCACGCGCCGCGCCGGGTATTCAGGCTGGCTTCGTCGCACCCGCCAAACCAGAACTGCAATACCGCGTCCACCTGCTCCGTCGTCAACTTCGCCATCGTCGCCTCTTTATGATTCATCAGTCGCTCGCTACAGAGCCAGCAGCTCCTGTTGCGTGCATACCGCGGTGCCAAGCTTGCCCACCACCACGCCGGCGGCGGCATTGGCCAGGCTCATCGCCACCGGCAGCGTCATTCCCGCGGCCAGCGCCAGGCCCAGCGTGCCGATCACCGTGTCGCCGGCGCCGGACACATCGTACACCTCGCGCGCCAAGGTCGGCTGGTGCAGCGCGCCTTCGGCGCGGAACAGCGTCATGCCTTCCTCGCTGCGGGTCACCAACAGGGCGTCCAGATTCAGCTCCTCGCGCAAATCTTGCGCCTTGCGGGTCAGCGTGTCCTCGTCGCGCCAGCTGCCGGCCACCTGCCGGAACTCGCTTCGATTGGGCGTCAGCAGCGTGGCGCCGGCGTACTTGCTGTAATCGTCGCCCTTGGGGTCGATCAGCACCGGCTTGCCGGCCGCGCGGGCCAGCCGGATCATCTCCTCGACATGCGTCAGCCCGCCCTTGCCGTAATCCGACAGGATGACCACATCGTGCTCGCCCACGATATCGGCGAACTCCTGCAGCTTGTCGGCCAGGATTTCATGGCTGGGCGCATCCTCAAAATCCAGCCGGATCAGTTGCTGCTGGCGCGCCACCACCCGCAGCTTCACCGTGGTGGAGATATTGGCGTCGCGCTTCAGCGAAGTGGCGATGCCGTCGCGCACCAGCAACGCCTCCAGCGCGTTGGCCGCCTCGTCGTCGCCGACTACCGACAGAATGCTGGCCTTGCCGCCCAGCCCGGCGATATTGCGCGCCACATTGGCCGCGCCTCCGGCCCGCTCCTCGCTGCGCGCGATCTTGGCCACCGGCACCGGCGCTTCAGGCGAAATCCGCGATACGTCGCCGAACCAATAGCGGTCCAGCATCACGTCGCCCACCACCAAAACGCGGGCCGCCGCCAGTTTTTCGGCCAGCATGGCGGCGTTCAGCCCCAGATCTTGCATCACACCCATGATTCTATCTTTCAGCGGCCGATGGCGTGGTATTCAAAGCCCTGCTCGCGCAGCCAGGCCGGATCGTACATATTGCGGCCGTCGAAAATCAGCGGCTGTTTCAGGCTATTGCGGATACGATTGAAGTCCGGAGCGCGGAACATCTTCCACTCGGTGACGATCAGCAAGGCATCCGCGCCATCCAGCGCGCCCATCATATCGTCGGCAAACGACAGACCTGCGATGCCGCCCATCACGCGCTGCGCCTCGTGCGTGGCCACCGGATCGAAGGCGGTGACCTTGGCGCCGCGGCGGCTCAACTCTTCCACCACCACGCGGCTCGGCGCTTCGCGCATATCGTCGGTATTCGGTTTGAACGCCAGGCCCCACAGCGCAAAGCGACGGCCGGACAAGTCTTCGCCGAAACGCGCGACGACTTTTTCGACCAGGCGCAGCTTCTGTACCTCGTTGGCTTCTTCCACCGCGGTCAGCACGCGCAGCGTGTGGCCGTTTTCCTTGGCCGTCTGCACCAGCGCCTTGACGTCCTTCGGGAAGCAGGAACCGCCGTAGCCGACGCCGGGATACAGAAAGTGGTAGCCGATGCGCGGGTCGGAGCCCATGCCCAGCCGCACCTGCTCGATATCCGCGCCCATGGTTTCCGCCAGATTGGCCAACTCGTTCATGAAGGAAATACGGGTAGCCAGCATGGCATTGGCGGCATACTTGGTCAGTTCGGCCGAACGCACATCCATCAGCAGCACGCGCTCGTGGTTGCGTTGGAACGGCTTGTACAGGCGAGCCATGATCTCGGCGGCGCGCTCGTCGTCAACGCCAATCACCACGCGGTCCGGTCGCATGAAGTCGTCGATCGCCGCGCCTTCCTTCAGGAACTCGGGGTTGGACACCACGCTGAAAGGGATATCGGCGCCGCGCGCCGCCAGCTCTTCGGCGATGGCGGCGCGCACCTTGTCGGCGGTGCCCACCGGCACGGTGGACTTGTCCACCACCACGCGATAATCGGTCATGTGGCGGGCGATGCTGCGCGCCGCGGCCAGAACATATTGCAGGTCAGCCGAGCCATCCTCGTCCGGCGGCGTGCCGACGGCGATGAACTGTACCTCGCCGAAAGCGACCGACTCCGCCACATCGGTAGTGAAATGCAGGCGGCCAGCGGCGACGTTGCGCTTCACCATGTCTTCCAAACCAGGTTCGAAGATCGGAATGCCGCCGTTTTGCAGAATCTCGATCTTGCGTGGATCCACATCCAAACAGCAGACCTGATAGCCGGTCTCAGCCAGGCAGGTGCCGGTCACCAGGCCTACATAGCCCGAACCAATGACGGTGATTTTCATGATTGCTTAGCCTGAAAAATATCTTGATTGATGGCGCGCAGCGTCGCCAGCGGATCCTGCGCGCGGGTGATGGCGCGGCCGACCACCAGGTAGTCGGCGCCGGCCTCCAAGGCCGCCAGCGGGGTCATCACGCGGCGCTGATCGTCGTTGGCGCCATCGGCCAGGCGAATCCCCGGCGTGACCAGTTTGAAATCTTGCCCCAGCGCCTGCTTCAGCAGCTTGGCTTCCTGCGCCGAACACACGACACCGTCCAGGCCGCAATCTCGGGTCAGCGTGGCCAGCCGCAACACATGCTGCTCCGGCGCGGCGTCAATGCCGATCTCAACCAGGTCGGACGCCTCCATGCTGGTCAGCACCGTCACCGCGATCAGCAGCGGACGCTGGCTGAAACCCGCCAGCGCTTCGCGCGCGGCTTCCATCATGCGGCGGCCGCCCGAGGCATGCACATTGACCATCCATACGCCGGAGTCGGCCGCGGCCTTGCAAGCCTGCGCCACGGTGTTGGGGATGTCGTGGAACTTCATGTCCAGAAAGACTTGAAATCCGCGCGCAGCCAGCGACTCGACCAGGCTGCGCCCGCTGGAGGTGAACAATTCCTTGCCCACCTTCAAACGACATTCGGCAGGGTCCAGCTTGCTGGCAAAGGCCAAAGCGGCGGCGGCGTCGGCGAAGTCCAGCGCCACCACAACCGGAGAGACTTCACGCGCGTCCGCGCTTGCAATCAAAGGGTTCATCGATGCTCCATTATTTATTCTATTCCGCGCGCGCCGGTCCCCGCCGGCGGCGCGGCACTGCAATCTGTATCAGGCTTCCGAGCGGTTGGCGGTAAAGCTTTCCCACTCGCCGCAGGCCGGGCAATGCCAGAAGAAGGCGCGGGAGCGGAAGTTGCAGCACTTGCAGCGATGGACGCTGAGCCGCTGAGAATGTTTCAGCAGCAAGGCGCGCGCCACTTCGGCGTCCATCCGCCCTTCCGGCGACAACTCGTCCATCTGCGCTTCTATCATCCGGTATACGCCAGCCAGGCTGGGCCGCGCATGCACCGCCTCGCGCACTCCTTCCAAAGCCTTGGCCTCGCCCTCGTAGGTGGCGATTTTCTGGTACAAAAGATCGGTCAATTCCAGCTGCGGGAACGTGCGCTGATAGCCGCGCAGCAATGCGATGCCTTCCAGCGGCCTGCCCTGCTTCTCGTAGGCGTCGAACAGCCGCTCGGCGGCCATCGACAAATATTCATAGTTCTGCTTCTCTATGCTTTGCCAGGCGGCGATCGCAGCATCGAGATTGCCCTCGGCGAACTCGATGTCGCCCAGGATCAGACTCGCGCGCACGCATTTGCGGTTGGCGGCGATGGCTTCGGCCACATACTGACGGGCCAGGCCGTGATGCGACTGGTACAGCTCGCCCTGCGCCAGCTCGCAATAGAATTGCGCCACTTCATGCTGAAACGAGTGGGCATCGCTGCGCAGTTCGCGCGCGGTTTCGATGGCCTTTTTCCAGTCGCGGTCCTGCTGGTAGATGTCCAGCAGCTGCCGCCGCGCCGCCAGCGCCATATTGCCGTTCAGCAACTTCAACAGAATTTCTTCGGCGCGGTCCACCAGACCAGCCTTGCGGAAGTCCTGCGCCAATTCGTTGCGCACCAGATCGCGCTGCTCGCTCGGCAGGTCGGACGAATCCAGCATCTGCTGATGCAAACGGATCGCGCGGTCATTCTCGCCGCGCTTGCGGTGCAACTTGCCCAGGATATGCTGCAACTCCAACGCCGAACCTTGTTGACGCGCCACCTCGGCCAGCGCCTGGGCCGCGACATCGGTCTTGTCCTCGACCAGCGCGTCCAAGCCGCGGAAATAGGCAATCGGCACCGACTTCGCCTGCTTCAGCACGGTTCGCATATCGACGCGCGCCGCAAACCAGCCGAGTCCGAAAAAGGCCGGAAACAGCAGCAGCCACCACAAATCAAGTTCCAACAGCAATCCTTTCGGGATAAGAAATCCAGGCCTGCTGAGCGGCCCGGGGGACAAGCTCAATCAGCCAGCGCGTCGCTGGGGTCATTGACCGTCTTGCGGGCAGGCGGGCGGTTGCGCAGCTCTTTTTTCAGCTGGGACAACTCGCGGCGGGTTTTCAGGTAGAAGCTGAAGGTGGCCAGCAAGCCCACGAGCGCGCCGGCCACGAAAAACAGCAGCAGGAACACGATGAGCGGCGCCGACCAGGATTGGCCGAAGAACAATTTAAATTCGACCGCATGGCTGTTCTGCACGGTGACGGCGATCAACAGCAGCAACAGCGCCAGTTCGACGATACGCAACAAATATCGCATGGATTCGCTCAATGAGTTTGCCGGAGTGCAATTTTAAACGATAGCCGGCCACAACCCAAGCCCGGACACGCAAAACGAAAAAAGCGCCGCATCATGCGGCGCTTTTCAGCATAAAACCGGGAAACTGCGCTCAGACCTGGGTCTGCTCCACGATGGAAAGATCCACACGCTCGCGCAGTTCCTTGCCGGCCTTGAAATGAGGCACGTATTTCTCAGGAACCGAGACACTGGTGCCCGACTTGGGGTTGCGGCCGACACGCGGCGGACGATAGTTCAGGTCGAAGCTACCGAAGCCGCGGATTTCGATCCGGCTGCCCTGCGCCAGGTTGTTGGCCATCGCGTCCAGAATGGTCTTGACGGCCAACTCAGCATCTTTGTAGACCAACTGAGAATTGCGCTCGGCGAGTCTCTCGGACAGCCTCGCGATCAGCTCAGATTTGGTCATGACGCGATTACTCGTTAGAACCGGACAGTTTTGCCTTCAGCAGAGCACCCAGATTGGTGGTGCCAGCGGAAGCGCTGTCAACGGACAGGTTCTTCAGAGCGGCGCTGTCTTCTTGAGCGTCCTTAGCCTTGATCGACAGGCTGATGTTGCGGGACTTGCGATCCACGGCAACGATCACGGCCTCGACTGCATCGCCATCCCTCAGGATGGAGCGAGCGTCTTCCACGCGGTCGCGGGACAGTTCGGAAGCGCGCAGGTAGCCTTCAACGTCGGTATCCAGAGCGATGACGGCACCCTTGGCGTCAACGGACTTAACAGTGCCCTTGACCAGCGCGCCCTTGTCGTTCATGGCAACGAAGTTGTTGAACGGATCGCCTTCCAGCTGCTTGATGCCCAGGGAGATGCGCTCTTTTTCCACATCGATGGACAGAACAACGGCTTCAACTTCGTCGCCCTTCTTGAACTTGCGCACGGCTTCTTCGCCGGCTTCGTTCCAGGACAGGTCGGACAGGTGAACCAGGCCGTCGATGCCGCCCGGCAGACCAACGAACACACCGAAGTCGGTGATGGACTTGATCGCGCCCTTCAGCTTGTCGCCCTTGTGGAAGTTGTCGGCAAACTCGTTCCACGGGTTGGCCAGGCACTGCTTCATGCCCAGGGAGATGCGACGACGGTCTTCGTCGATTTCCAGGATCATGACTTCCACTTCGTCGCCAACCTGAACCACCTTGGACGGGTGTACGTTCTTGTTGGTCCAGTCCATTTCGGACACGTGCACCAGGCCTTCGATGCCTTGTTCGATTTCCACGAACGCGCCGTAGTCGGTCAGGTTGGTCACCTTGCCGAACAGACGGGTGCCGGACGGGTAGCGGCGGGACAGGCCCACCCACGGATCTTCGCCCAGTTGCTTCAGGCCCAGGGATACGCGGTTCTTCTCTTGGTCGAACTTCAGTACCTTGGCTTCCACTTCGTCGCCCACGGCCAGAACTTCGGACGGGTGCTTCACGCGGCGCCATGCCAGGTCGGTGATGTGCAGCAGGCCATCGATGCCGCCCAGGTCGACGAACGCACCGTAGTCGGTGATGTTCTTGACGATACCCTTGATGACTGCGCCCTCTTTCAGGGTTTCCAGCAGAGCCTTGCGCTCTTCGCCCAGGGTTTCTTCCAGCACGGAGCGGCGGGAAACCACGACGTTGTTGCGCTTGCGATCCAGCTTGATAACCTTGAACTCGATCTGCTTGTTTTCGTACGGGGTGGTGTCTTTCACCGGACGCACGTCAACCAGGGAGCCCGGCAGGAAGGCGCGGATGCCGTTGACCATGACGGTCAGGCCGCCCTTGACCTTGCCGCTGATCAGGCCGGACAGGATGGTGCCAGCTTCCAGCGCTTCTTCCAGCTCAACCCAGGCGGCCATGCGCTTGGCTTTTTCGCGGGACAGCTTGGTCTCGCCGAAGCCGTTTTCCAGCGCGTCGATGGCGACGGTGACGAAGTCGCCGATAGCCACTTCGACCACGCCTTGGTCGTTCTTGAACTCTTCGGCCGGAATCAGGGATTCGGACTTCAGGCCGGCGTTCACGGTTACAAAGTTGGAATCAACAGCCACAACTTCGGCAGTGATCACTTCGCCCACGCGCATGTCGTGCAGGGTCAAGCTTTCTTCGAACAGCTGGGCAAAGTTTTCCATGGAGAGGGTAGTCATCAAGCGTACTCTCGGTTGCACGCCTCACGGCGTGCGGGGTTAGGGTTGAACACACGGCCGCTTTTGCATTGCAGCAAAAACGGCCGCTAAAAAAATCAATGGCCGGAAACCTGTCTTTCCTCGAACCACACAAGGACCTTGTCGACCGCCTGGTCTATGGTCAGCTCCGTGGTATCGAGCAAAAAGGCGTCCGGCTCCTGGCGCAGAGGCGCTACCGGCCGGGCGGCATCGCGCGCGTCCCGATCGATAATGTCTTGCATAATCTGTGCGAGATTAGCAGATTCCCCCTTGCCGATCAACTGCTTATAACGACGCTGCGCCCGTTCTTCGGCGCTGGCCGTCAAAAATATCTTCAGCGCGGCGTCCGGAAACACCACCGACCCCATGTCGCGGCCATCGGTCACCAGCCCAGGCGCCAGCCGGAAATCGCGTTGGCGCTGCAATAGCGCGGCGCGCACCTTGGGCAGCGCGCCCACCTTCGAAGCGCCGATGCCGATCTCCTCGGCGCGAATATCCGCGCTGGCATCGTTGCCTTCCAGCCACACCGCGCCATCGGAGAATTCCACCGGCAAGGCGATGGCCGCCTCGGCCAGTTCCGATTCATTGTCCCAGGCGATGCCATGGCGGCGCGCAAACAACGCCAGCAGGCGGTACAGCGAGCCGGAATCGAGGTAATGAAATGCGAGGCGCGCGGCAACCTCAGCCGCCACCGTGCCCTTGCCGGATGCGGAAGGACCGTCGATGGTTATCACCGGAACTGTCATGACAATCTGAATCCTGTGTGCAATCTTGATGAAGCCGCCGCCCCAAACACAAACGAGCGGACGGCCAAACCGCGCATTGTAACCCAAGCAGCCGCCATAGAGCGGCCGGAATGCCGGCCGGCGATTGCGCGCAGCCCGCGCGGGCGGTTACAGTGTTCGCTTACTCCGTCCACAGCGCACAACTTCAAACAATGGAACAACTGCATCTTTCCCCACGCCCCCGCCTTTGCGGCACCATCAAGCTTCCCGGCTCCAAGAGCATTTCCAACCGCACGCTGCTGCTGGCGGCGCTGTCGGGCGGCAGCACGCTGGTGCGCGACCTGCTGGATTCGGACGATATCCGCCACATGCTGGCGGCCTTGAAGCTGCTGGGCGTGAAGATAGAGCAGCAGGGCGACAGCCGCGACTTCCGCGTGCACGGCTGCGGCGGCGCCTTCCCGGTAAAAAATGCAGACCTGTTCCTCGGCAACGCAGGCACGGCCTTCCGCCCCCTGACCGCCGCGCTGGCGCTGATGAACGGCCATTACCAGCTGTCCGGCGTGCCGCGCATGCACGAACGGCCGATCGGCGATCTGGTGGACGCCCTGAACGCCGCCGGCGCGCGCATCCAGTACCTGGGCCAGCCTGGCTTTCCGCCGCTGGCGATCGAGCCGGCGCAAGTGCGCTGCGTCGAGCCCATTCGCGTCAAGGGCGATGTTTCCAGCCAGTTTCTCACTGCCCTGTTGATGGCGCTGCCGCTGACCGGCGAACAAGCCGTCATCGAGGTGGCCGGAGAGTTGATTTCCAAACCGTACATCGAAATCACGCTGAACCTGATGGCGCGCTTTGGCGTGACGGTACAGCGCGAGGGCTGGCAGCGTTTCGTCATCGCCGGCGGCCAGCATTACATCTCGCCGGGCGAAGTCTATGTCGAAGGCGACGCCTCCAGCGCATCCTACTTTCTGGCGGCTGGCGCGCTGGCCGGCGGCCCCATCCGGGTGGAAGGCGTCGGCTCGTCCAGCATCCAAGGCGATGTGCGCTTCGCCGAAGCGCTGGAGCGGATGGGCGCATCGATCCAGCGCGGCGACAACTGGATCGAGGCCCGCGCCGAGGGCAAGCTCAAGGCGATCGATCTGGACTGCAACCACATCCCGGATGCGGCGATGACGCTGGCGGTGGCCGCGCTGGCCGCCGACGGCACTACTACGCTGCGCAATATCGCCAGCTGGCGGGTGAAAGAAACCGACCGCCTGTCCGCCATGGCTACCGAGCTGCGCAAGGTGGGCGCCGTGGTGGAAGAAGGCCCGGACTATATCCGCGTCACGCCGCCGGCCGAGCTGACGCCGAACGCCGAGATCGACACCTACGACGATCACCGGATGGCGATGTGCTTCTCCCTGGTCTCGCTGCTGGGCGCGCCCGTCATCATCAACGATCCGAAATGCGTGGCCAAGACCTTCCCCGATTACTTCGAGGCGCTGGCGGCGCTGCAGGCGCAGTAATCACAATATATTGATGAAAAAATCGATAGACTCCACAATATAGGCCTTACAAAGGAGTCTATCGATGAGCGACCTGTTCCAGATGCGCCGCGATTTCATGCGGCGCTTCGACCTCCCCTTCCCCTCCCGCCCCGAATTCCAGCCCGCGCAGCTGGCGATGTGGCAGACCATGCTGGACGAAGAGCTGGCCGAACTGCGCCAGGCGCTGGCCGACTACCGCGAACTGCCCGCGCAATCGCCCGAGCAACAATTGCAAAGCCGAGCCGAACTGGCCGCTGAGGCGGTGGACGTGCTCAATGTGGTATGCGGGCTGCTGCTGTCGCAGGGACTGCCGCTGGAAGCGATGTGCCAGGCGATACACGAGGCCAATCTGCGCAAGTGCGTGGACGGCAAGGTGACGCGCCGCGCCGACGGCAAGGTGCTGAAGCCGGAAGGCTGGCAGCCGGCCGACAAGCTGGGGGTGATCCGGCGCGCCGAAAGCGGCGCAGCCTGAACCAATCCATTTGAGTTGAATTAAGTCCAATTTAAGATTGGCGCGCTATGCTGACCCTATCTTCCACCTAGACAGGAGTCGACATGCTGCGCAATTCCGAGCTGAGCTACGGCCGCTTCGCCCGCGCCTTGCACTGGCTGTGCGCGCTGGCCGTGATACTGGCGCTGGCCTTCATCGAGCTGAAAGGCAACTTCCCCAAAGGCAGCGCCACCCGCGGCAATCTGAGCTATGCCCACATCCAGGCCGGGCTGATCGTCCTGCTACTGGTCATCCCGCGGCTGGCCTGGCGCCTGGGTAATCCGCCGCCGGCGATCACCCCCGAGCCGAGCGCCCTGATGAAGCTGCTGGCCCATGCCGGCCACTGGGCGTTGTACGCGCTGATGCTGGCCCTGCCCATCCTGGGCATCGCCTTCATTCAAGCCAATGGCCGCGAGGTCGCCTTTTTCGGCTTGGCGCTTCCAACCCTCATGCCCAACAACCCGGCGCTGGGCAAGGAGTTGAAGGAGTTCCACGAACTGCTGGGCAATGTGCTGTTGTGGCTGAGCATTCTGCACGCCGCCGCCGCCATCTGGCACCATGCGGTGGTCAAGGACAACACCGTCACCCGCCTGGTCGGCCCCTTGCGCTGAAGCTCAGGTACGCGCCAGGCTGGAGCCGCGCGCCACCAGCCGGCCGGCCAGCACCACCTTGCGCGGCGGCCGCTCCGGCTGCCGCAGCCGCTCCAGCAGCATTTCCATCGCCACTCGGCCAATCTCCTCCACCGGCTGCTCGATCACCGTCATGCCCGGCTCGGCCAACTCCGTCCAGCTATCGTTGTCGAAACCGGCCAGCGCCAGCCGCTGCGGCACCGCCACCCCGGCGGCACGCACCGCCTTGGCCGCGCCCAGCAGCAGCAGGCCGTTGCTGGCGACCAGCGCCTCCGGCGCCGTCTCTTCCTGCAGCCACGCCGCCAGCTCGGCCTGGGCAGCAGCGGCGCTGGGCGCGACAAAGCGCGCCGCCACCGGCAGCCCCGCTCGCCGCAGGGCCTCGGCGAAGCCGGCATGGCGCTCCGCCCCGGTGCTGCTGGTATTGCCGAACAAGCCGCCGATGCGGCGATAGCCGCGCTCCAGCAAATGCTCCACCAGTTGCGCCGCCGCCAGCCGGTTGTCCAGCAGCACCGCGTCGCAGCGGGCCGCCGCGCCGGCGCGGTCTATCATCACCACCGGAAAACCGAGCTCGGCCGTATCCAGCGCATCCGCCGTGGCACGGGTGGCGGCGAAGATCACCCCGCTCACCCTCTCCTCCTGCATCAGCCTGAGGTACATCGCTTCCTTGTCCGGGTTCTCGTCGGTATTGCACAAAATCACCCGCATCCCGGCGCGATAGGCCACATCCTCCACCGCGCGGCCTACGGCGGTGAAAAACGGATTGCAGATGTCCGACACGATCAAGCCGACGGTGCGGGTGTGCTGCGAGCGCAAACGACGCGCGGAAAGATTGGGCCGGTAGCCGCACTGAGCGACAGCCGCCTCCACCTTGGCGCGCAAGGCCGGGCTGACCGGCCCGTTGCCCAGCGCGCGCGATACGGTGGCCACCGATACGCCGGCCAACAGGGCCACATCCTTGATGCTGGTAGTCATGGCATGAGAAAACGTTTTCAATCGATAGCCGCGATGCTGCACCAGTCCTGCAGCGCTGGCAAGTCGGCCATGATCTTGGGTTTGCAAAAACCCTTTATTTTTCAGACTTAGGTCAAACTCTCTGGATTGACAGTCGGAATGTAATCGTTTTCAATGCCAGCCATATCCAGTCCACGAACGAGGCCCACCGTGTCCGACGCCCTGCTCAATCCGCAACTGATCCGCCTGGGCTGCCGCCCCGCCAGCAAGGAGGCCGCCATTCGCGAGGCGGGCCAGATGCTGGCCGACGCCGGCTGCATCGCCCCCGATTACCTAGACAGCCTGCTCAGACGCGAGGCGGTGGCCAATACCTATCTGGGCAATGGCATCGCCATCCCGCACGGCATGGTGGAAGACCGCGCGCTGGTGCTGCGCACCGGCATCGCCATTCTGCAAATCCCGGATGGATTGGAGTGGAACCCCGGCCAGCGCACGCATCTGCTGTGCGCCATCGCCGCCCGTTCCGACGACCATCTGGCCATGCTGCGCCAGTTGACCCGGCTGCTGCAGGACGAGGCCAAGCTGCTGCCGCTCTTCGTCACGCAGGACAGCAACGACCTGATCGCCGCGCTGCGCCAGCCGGAAGACAATCTGCCGCCGGACGCCGAGGCCCGCGATCTGGACGTGTGCGAGGAGTGGCGGCTGGACTACCCGAATGGCCTGCACGCCCGCCCGGCCGCGCTATGGGTGGAGGCCGCGCGGCGCAGCGCGGCGCAACTGCAGGTGCGCCACGGCAACGCCACGGCCGACGCCAAGAATCTGATCTCGCTGCTGCAGCTGGGCCTGCGCCAAGGCGATCTGGTCGCCGTGTCCGGCCGCGGTCCGCAGGCCGACGACGGCGTGCGCCAATTGCTGCGGGCGATGCGCGAAGCCAGCTTGTCGGAGCAGACCGCCGCCGCCATCGCCGCCCAACGCGCCGCGGCGCAGCGCCCACGCGCCGGCTGGCAGCCCGCGGGGCCATTGATCTCGCTGCCCGGCATCGCCGCCAGCCCCGGCCTCGCCATCGGCACCGTGCGCGTCCTGGCCAGCCAGCAGCTGCAAGTGCCGGATCGGCCGATCAGCCTGGCCGAGGGCGGCGACCGGCTGCACGAGGCATTGGCCGCCACCCGGCGCCAGCTGTCGCAACTGGCCGACGCCACCCAGGCCACGCTGGGCGCGGCGGAGGCCGGCATCTTCCGCGCCCAGTCCGAACTGCTGAACGACACCGATCTGATCACCCTGAGCTGTCAGCTGATGGTGGCCGGCCACGGTGTGGAATGGGCCTGGCACCAGGCAGTGGAACGATTGGCGGAAAAAATCTCCGCGCTGGGCAACCCGCTCCTGGCCGCCCGCGCCGCCGACCTGCGCGACGTCGGCCGCCGCGTGCTGTTCCAGCTGGACCCATCGTTGCAGGGCCATGAGCCGGCCGAATTCGGCGCGGACACCCTGCTGCTGGCCGCCGATCTGGCGCCATCGGACACCGCCAGCCTGGACCTGTCCCGCATCAAGGGCCTGGCCACCGCCCATGGCGGCCCCACCGCCCACACCGCCATCCTGGCGCGCACGCTTGGCCTGCCGGCCTTAGTCGCCGCCGGGCCGGCCTTGCTGGACGTGGCCGACGGCAGCCCAGCCATCCTGGACGGCGACAGCGGCCGGCTGTACCTGAACCCAGGCGAAGCCGATCTCGCTTCCGCCCGGGCCTGGCAGCAACAGCAGCGCGAAGCGCGCGAGAAACAACAGGCGGAACGACAGCTGCCCGGCCAAACCGCCGACGGCAAGCGCATCGAGATCGCGGCCAATATCAATCGCCCGGATCAGACCGCCGCCGCGCTGGAGGCCGGCGCCGAAGGCGTGGGCCTGATGCGCACCGAGTTCCTGTTCCTGGAGCGCGACGCCGCGCCCAACGAGGAAGAACAGCTGCAGACCTACCAGGCGATGCAGCTGGCGCTGCAAGGCCGGCCGCTGATCGTGCGCGCGCTGGACATAGGCGGCGACAAGCAGGTGCCGTATCTGAACCTGCCGCGCGAGGACAATCCCTTCCTCGGCATGCGCGGCGCGCGGCTGCTGCTGGCCCGCCGCGAACTGCTGGAGCCGCAACTGCGCGCGCTGTACCGCGCCGCCAAAAACGGCAAGCCGCTGTCCATCATGTTCCCGATGATCAGCTCGCTGAAGGAGATCACCCGGCTCAAGGGCATCTGCGAGGGCCTGCGCAAGGAGCTGGACGCGCCGCAAGTGCCCATCGGCATCATGGTGGAAGTGCCGGCCGCGGCCCTGCTGGCCGATCAACTGGCGCCCTACGTCGATTTCTTCTCCATCGGCACCAATGATCTGACTCAATACGCCCTGGCCATGGACCGCCAGCATCCGGAACTGGCGGCCGAGGCCGACAGCCTGCACCCGGCCATATTGCGGCTGATCCGCCAGACGGTGCAGGGCGCCGCGGCGCACGGCCGCTGGGTGGGGGTGTGCGGCGGCATCGCCGGGGACCCGCTGGGCGCGGCGGTGCTGACCGGCCTGGGCGTCAACGAGCTGTCGATGAGTCCGCACGATATCGCCGCAGTCAAAGCCATGCTGCGCCGCCACCACCACGTCCGGCTGCAAGACCTGGCCGAGCAAGCCCTGGCCTGCGACAGCGCCGACGAAGTGCGGCAATTGCTGGAGGCGTTGGCATGAGCGGCGCGCTCCACACCGTCACCGCCAACCCGGCGCTGGATCAGACCGTCACGCTGGACGCCTTGAACATAGGCGCCGTCAATCTGGCGCGCGCCGCCTCGGTCAACGCCGGCGGCAAGGGGGTCAATGTGGCCAGCTGCCTGGCCGACTGGGGGCTGCGCGCCTGCGCCCACGGCCTGCTCGGCCGCGACAACGCCGCGCCGTTCGAACAGCTATTCGCCGACAAACGCATAGACGACCGCATGCTGCGCGTGGCCGGTGCGACGCGCACCAATATCAAGCTGGCCGACCTGAGCCGCAACGACACCACCGACATCAACCTGCCCGGCCCCGCCACCGGCGAGGCCGAACTGGCGGCGCTGGCGGCCGGCTTGGCGCATATTGCCGCCGATGAAATCGCCGTATTGGCCGGCAGCCTGCCACCCGGCCTGCCGATGGACGCCTGGGCCAGGTTGTGCGCGCAGCTGAAGCGGCAAGGCGCCTGGGTGTTGCTGGACAGCAGCGGCCCGGCGCTGGCGGCCGCCTTAGCCCATCCGCCGCAAGCGCTGCCGGACTGCGTCAAACCGAACCGCGAGGAACTGGAGCAATGGGCAGGCCGCAAACTGCCCGCGCTGAACGACGTCGCGCAGTGCGCCCAGGCCTTGCACAAACTTGGCATCGCTCGCGTCATCGTGTCGCTGGGCGAACAAGGCGCCCTGCTGACAGACGGCGGGCAGACACTGCTGGCCAGTCTGCCGCCGCAGCGCCCCTTGAGCACGGTCGGCGCCGGCGACGCCTTGGTCGCCGGCCTCGCCGCCGCTCGCCATCAGGCGCTGGGCGCGGAAGACAGCCTGCGGCTGGCGGTAGCCTTCGCCGCCGCCAAACTGCAACGCGTCGGCCCTCATCTGCCGCCGCCGCAAGAAATTCAAGCGCTGGCCGCCGCCGTCAGCCTGAAAAAACTCGAGGCGGCCTGAGGCCGCCCTATCGATAAAGGGGAGAGACATGAGCATCGTCGCCATCATCCGCTCCGGCGAACGCAGCACCCAGGCCCGGCTTGCCGCCGAAGCGCTGCGCCAGGCCGCGCAAAAACACGGTCAAGACATAGAGATTGAGATCGACGGCCGCCCCGCCCTGGCTGTCGAGCGACTGACCGGCGCGCGCCAGGTGCTGCTGGTGGACAGCCCGGACGACGGCCGCTTCGGCCAATTGCCGGTCCGCCACGCCACATTGGACCAAGTGCTGGCCGATCCGACGGCGCAACTGCCGGCCGCCGCATCTAGCCCAGCGCTGAAGATCGTGGCCATCACCGGCTGCCCCACCGGCATCGCCCACACCTTCATGGCGGCGGAAGGCTTGACCCAGGCCGCCAAGGCCCTGGGGCACGCCATCCGGGTGGAAACCCAGGGCTCGGTCGGCGCGCAGAGCGCGTTGACCGCCGCCGAGATCGCCGCCGCCGATCTGGTGGTGATCGCCGCCGATACCCAGGTGCAACTGGACCGCTTCCAAGGCAAGCGCCTGTTCAAAAGCGGCACCAAGACCGCCATCGGCGACGGCAAGGGCCTGCTCCGCCGCGCCATCGCCGAGGCGCAACCATGGGGCGAGGCGAACAGCGGCTCAACAGCAGCCAAAGCCGCCGCGCCGGAAAAGTCCAAAGACGGCCCTTACCGCCACCTGATGACCGGCGTGTCCTTCATGCTGCCCTTCGTCACCGCCGGCGGCATCCTGATCGCGCTCGCCTTCGCCCTGGGCGGCATCTACGCCTTCGACGACGCGCACAAGGGCACGCTGGCCTGGTCGCTGTTCCAGATCGGCGCCAAGTCCGCCTTTGCGCTGATGGTGCCGATACTGGCCGGCTATATCGCCTACTCCGTCGCCGACCGCCCAGGCATCGCGCCCGGCATGGTGGGCGGCATGCTGGCCGCCAGCCTGGGTTCCGGCTTTCTCGGCGGCATCGTGGCCGGCTTCATCGCCGGCTACGGCACCCGCGAGCTGAACCGCCGCATCCAGCTGGGCCAGCATCTGGACGGCCTGAAGCCGGTGCTGATCCTGCCGGTGCTGGGCTCGCTGCTGACCGGCCTGCTGATGATCTACGTGGTGGGCCAGCCTGTCGCCGCGCTGCTGTCCGCGCTGACCGACGCGCTGAAAGGCATGCAGGGCAGCAGCGCGCTGGCCTTGGGCGCGCTGCTGGGGGCGATGATGGCCTTCGACATGGGCGGCCCGGTCAACAAGGCGGCTTACGCCTTCGCCACCGGCCTGATCGCCAGCCAGGTATACACGCCGATGGCCGCGGTGATGGCCGCCGGCATGACGCCGCCGCTGGGCCTGGCCCTGGCCACCCGCCTGTTCCGCGACCGCTTCACCGTGGACGAGCAGGAAGCCGGCAAGGCAGCCGGCGTGCTGGGCCTGGCCTTCATCAGCGAAGGCGCCATCCCGTTCGCCGCGCGCGACCCGCTGCGGGTGATCCCTGCGCTGATGACCGGTTCCGCGCTGGCCGGCGCCATCTCCATGACCATGGGCGTCGAGCTGAAAGTGCCGCACGGCGGCGTATTCGTGCTGCCCATCCCGAATGCGGTGGAGCATCTGCTGAGCTATTTGGTGGCGCTGGCCGCCGGCACCGCTGTCACCGCGCTGATGCTGCGGCTATTGAAAAAGCCGGCAGTGCCGGCCTAAAGAAACACCATGGCGCAAATGCAATGCGGCGCCAAGGCGCCGCATTGTTCATTGGCTGACCGGATACACGCCATCGCCAAACGGCGCGGCGCGGAACGCATCCAGCTCCTCGGCCTGCCGCGATAATTTATCCAGCCGCGGATAAGGCCCGCCCGGCACGATGTCCGGAACCACCTGCCTGCTGAAATGCCAGGCGACCGCCGTCGACAGCAAGGACTGGTCGATGGTGTCGCCGCGCAAGGATTGCGGCACTTCCAGCTCCTTCTCCAGCGCGTCGAAGGCGGCCAGCAATTGGCCGCCAATGCGGTCCAGCCAGGGCTGGTACACATTGCGCGCCGGCCGCAACTGGCGCTCGTACACCACCTGCACGCTCTTTTCGCAAGCCGCCAAGGCCAAACCTACGCGGCGCCAGGCCGCCAGCCTGGCTTGCGGCTCCATCGGCATCAGACAGCGCGACGACAGCCCCTCCGCATACTCGAGAATCAGCGTCGAATCCATCAGGATGGTGCCGTCATCGCACACCAGCGTCGGCGCCTTCACCACAGGATTGATCTCATGAAAACGGTCGAAGCCGCTGAACACCGACACCGACTGGTGCTCAAACGGCAGCTCGAGCAATTGCATCGAAATGGCGACGCGCCGCACGAACGGCGAATCCAGCATGCCTATCAGTTTCATGATTGTTCTCCAGCGTGGGAAAAACCGGCAGCCGTCGGCCGCGGCCCCGTCAATTCAGCAAGCGGGGGATCAGCGTCAGACAAAGCTAACATCGGCTATCCAGTTGCGCGCCCGCCGCGCCAACCTATCCGCCTCGCTCTCGCCCTCGAACGACACATCCAGCGCGTCGCTGATCGGCAGGCCGGGCGTTTCAAACGCATTGACGCTGACCACGGCGTACAGTCTGCCGTCGATTTCGCTGCTGGCCAAGGGGACGACGCCGCAATCGGAGCAAATGTGAAAATCGGCGGCGCCGGTGCCGAAACGATACCGCGACACCCGCTGCGGCTGGCGCAACGCCACCGTCAAACGCGCGCCAGGGGCCGCGGTCCACACGCCGCCATGCTTGCGGCAAAAGCCGCAGCCGCAACGACGAGCCGGCATGGCAATCCCATCCGGCCAATCCAGCTCAAAGGACAGGTTGCCGCAATGGCAGGCTCCATGGATTCGCATGCTCACCCCCTAGGGGCTGTTGACGTTTGGTGAGTGGATCGCGTTTGCGCCGATTTGGGCCGGAAGCAAGGCGCACAGTCCGC
>NZ_JAUCGU010000021.1:19709-72482 GCF_059916625.1 Chromobacterium sp. CCUG 76385 | reverse complement strand
CATGTGAAAGTAGGACACCGCCAGACGCCCGATAAGACAAAGCCCAGCTCACACGAGCTGGGCTTTGTGCTTTGCGCATACGAAGCGAAACCAAAAACCCCAGCTCCATGAGCCGGGGTTTTTTGCGTTTGGACGCGGTATGATGGAATCCCATTCTTAATCAGAGGTCTCGCGATGCGATTCAAAGCCGGAGTTTATGCAGTGCTGTTCAGCGGCATGTTTGTCACGGCAACTTGGGCGCATGCCGATGCGTCGCCCGCGCAGCTTGTCGCGGCAGATGTCGCCGTGCAGCAGCGTGAGACGGGTGGCGAAGTGGCAGCCATCGATCTTGCCCAACGCGTGGTCATGCTCAAGGGCGACCAGGGTTGGGTGCTGGAGTTTCCCGTTTCGCCTGAGGTGCGCAATCTGGAACAGCTGAAGGTAGGGGACCGGGTTAGGATCCGTTACCGCAGCGCATTGGCGCTGGCCTTGAAGAAGGGCGGCGACAATATACGCAAGGACATTGAAGGCAGTGTGCAGACGCAAGCGCCGGAAGGCGGCAAGCCCGGTGTGACTGAGAGCCGCAGGCGCACGGTGGTCAGCAATGTCGTGGCCCTGGATCGGGCCAATGGCGTCGTGACGCTGGAAGGCCCGCATGGCGGACGGATGGATGTGGAGGTGCGCAATCCGCAACTGCTGGATGAGATCGCGGTGAAAGACCAAGTGGTGGCGGTGATTACCGAGTCGGCCGCGGTCTCGATTGAACCGACGCGCTGATCGCTTGCCACTTTCCTCTAGAACGCCCGATGGGAAACCATCGGGCGTTTTGCATGGTTGCGGCTGGCGCGATCAGGTCAGTCGCATTGCGCCTTGCGGGCATTCTTCAAAATCTTGTACACCCATTGCACGGAAATGCCGTGCTTCAGCGCCAGTTCGGCATGGTTGCCGCCATTGAATTCCTGCAGGATCAGGCGGTCGCGCTCGGCAGACTTGCTGCTCTTGCCCAGCGGGAAGTAGATGTTCTGGCCGCCCCAGTGCTGCGCCATGCGGCGGGTGATTTCCTGGGCGATCTTTTCCGCCTGGCGGCTCTCGGTGTTGGCCAGCTGCCGCAAGGCCAGGGCGATGTGGTCGGTCAGGTCGGTCAGCAGTTCCGGTCCCTTGCTGCGAAATTGTGCTTGCATGTGCGCTCCCGCGGGCGATGTCATCCAATGCGGTCATTTTTCCATTTCCGCTCTGGTCACGCCTTTTGACCGGTGTCAGCGCCGTGTCAGTGCCGCACTTCCTAAAGCCGGCTACAAGATATCCCCCCTCCCATCCGGCATTCTCTGCCTCGTTCGGCAAGCAGCCTTGCTGGCCGGCGATCCGAGCGCGTTTGCGCATCCCTTTCCCTGTCCTGGAGTTCCGTTGTGGCAAGCACTTCCCAAATTGTCGACGCGCTGTTGGCGCGTTTGCGTGCCAGCGTGCCGCAGTTGACCGTCGAGTACTTTGCCGGCGCCGAGGATGACTATCCGCTGACGCACCCGCAAGGCGCAGCCCTGCTGTGCCTGCGCGGCAGCCAGTTCGGTCCGCTGCGCGACGGCTACGGCCAACTGCGCACCTTGCAGTTGACGATCACGGTTCTGCTCGGCCAGAGCCGCGCCGGAGAGGCGGATGGCGATGTGCTGGACGCTGTCCGGCAAAGCTGCCTGGGCTTCGCGCCGCCGGATTGCCAGCCGGCGTGGCTGCTGTCCGAAACCTTCCTGGGTTACCGCGATGGGGTGGCGTGCTACGCCATCGCGTTGGCCACCGACACCCTGCAGGTGACGGCGGCGTCCCCGGAATCCCTGCCTGTGCTAACTGCAGTCTCACTCGAGGAGCAACCATGAAGTATCTGTATTCCGGCCCGATCAGCGGCGTTACCTTGGCCGACGGCCAGGAAATCATGCTGTTTCCCGGCAAGGAAGTGGACATGCCGGAGGACCACAACTACACCCGCACGCTGGTGGCGCTGGGTTATCTGAACCCGCAGCCGGTTTCCGTTGCCAGCGTCGCAACGTCTTTCCATACCGCTGAACAAGGAGCGTAAGCATGGCGGCAAACTATCTGCATGGCGTTGAAACCATCGAAGTGGAGCGCGGCCCGCGCCCGGTGCGCACCGTCAAGTCGGCAGTGATCGGCCTGATCGGCACCGCGCCGCAAGCCCCGGCGGGCGGCATCAACGCCCCGGTGCTGAGCCTGTCCGAAAAAGACGCCGCAGCCTTTGGCCCGCAGCTTCCGGGCTTCACCATCCCGCAGGCGCTGAGCGCCATTTATGACCACGGCGCCGGTTCGGTGATCGTAATCAACGTGCTGGACCCGGCGGTGCACAAGACCAGCATCGCCGCCGAGGCGGTGACGCTGGACCCGATCAGCGGCGTGGCCGCGCTGCAAAAGCAGGCGGTGGCCAATGTGGTGGTGAAGAGCGCGGACGGCAGCATCACCTATGTGGCCGGCACCGACTACCAGCTTGACGCGACCTACGGCAAGCTGACCCGCGTGAAGACCGGGGCGATGGCTGTCGGCGCCAGCCTGAAGGTGAGCTACGACTACGCGGATCCGACCAAGGTAACCGCAGCCGACATCATCGGCGGCGTCAACGCGGCAGGCAAGCGCATCGGCATCAAGGCGCTGCAGGACACCTACAACCTGTTCGGTTTCTTCGCCAAGATCCTGATCGCGCCGGGCTTCTGCACCCAGAACACCGTGGCGGCGGAACTGGCGGCGGCGGCCGATCGCCTGGACGCCATCGCCTATGTCGATGCGCCTATCGGCACCGCCTTCGCCGACGCGCTGGCCGGCCGCGGCCCCAACGGCACCATCAACTTCAACACCTCCAGCGACCGCGTGCGCCTGTGCTACCCGTACGTGATGGTGGCTGACGGCAACGGCGGCTTGCGTCTGGACGCGCTGTCGGCCCGCGCCGCCGGCTTGCGCGCCAAAGTGGACAAGGACAAGGGCTTCTGGTGGTCCAGCTCCAACCAGGAGCTGGCCGGCGTGGTCGGCGTCGAGCGTCCGCTGTCGGCGATGATCGACGATCCGAACTGCGAAGTGAACCAGCTGAACGCGGCCGGCATCACCACCGTGTTCAACAGCGTGGGCACCGGCTTCCGCCTGTGGGGCAACCGCACCGCCGCCTGGCCCACCGTGTCCAGCATGCGCAACTTCGAGAACGTGCGCCGCACCGGCGACGTGATCAACGAGTCCATCCGCTACTTCAGCCAGCAGTACATCGATATGCCGCTGGACCAGGCCACCATCGATTCCTTGGTGGAGTCGGTGAACGGCTACGGCCGCAAGCTGATCGGCGACGGCGCCCTGCTGGGCTTCAAGGCCTGGTTCGATCCGGCGCGAAACCCGGCCACCGAGCTGTCTTCCGGCCATTTGCTGATCAGCTACAAGTACACCGTGGCGCCGCCGCTGGAACGCCTGACCTTTGAAACCGAGATCACCTCGGAATACCTGCTCAGCCTGAAAGGAGGCAACTAATCATGGCCGGCAAGATTGAAATCAACCGCATCACCAACGCCAACATCTACATCAACGGCAATTCGCTGCTCGGCCGCGCCGAGGAGATCAAGCTGCCGGATGTGGCCGCCATCATGCAGGAGCATAAGGCGCTGGGCATGGTCGGCAAGATCGAGCTGCCGGCAGGCTTCGACAAGCTGGAGGGCGAGATCAAGTGGAACTCGCTGTACAAGGACGTGGCCAAGACTGTGGCCAACCCGTTCCAGGCCGTGCAGCTGCAGGCGCGTTCCAATATCGAGACCTACGGTTCGCAGGGTCGGCTGCAGCAGGTCAGCCTGGTGACCTACCTGACGGTGATGTTCAAGAAGAACCCGATGGGCACCTTCAAGCAGCATGAAAACGCCGATTTCAGCTCCGCCTTCACCGCCACTTATATCAAGCAGGTGATAGGCGGCGAGGACATCCTGGAGCTGGACTACATGGCCAACATCTTCCGCGTGGCCGGCAACGACATGCTGGAGCTGTACCGTCAGAACATCGGCGGCTAAGGCTGGCTGGCGCCTCCCGCGGGTTTGCCCTGCGGGAGGTTTTAAAGCCGCTTCCTAAATCGCTTTCGCATACCCCGCATTCCGGAAGCCGGACAATCACGGCATTCCCAACCCGCTTCAAGGAACCATCATGCAAATCAAGCTGCAATACCCGTTCACCAATGCCGCCGGCCAGCGCATCGAAGCGCTGGACATCCGCCGCCTGAAGCGCGCCGACCTGAAGGCCGCCAGCCAGCACAGCCAGGATGACGCCGACCAGGAAGATTTCCTGTTCGCCCGCATGACCGGCCTGACGTTGGAAGACATCGACCAACTGGACATCGCCGACAGCCGCGCCTTGGCGGACAGCTTTCGCGACATGGTGGGCGGAGCCGAGCACGCTCAGAGCGTTTGACGAGGCGCTGTTGACGGTGCTGGGTCTGCCGCCGTCGGAAATCGACGCCTTGGCCATGGACGATTACTGGTTCTGGTGCGAAGTGGCCGAACGCGAAGTCCAGCGCCGCGGCGAGCGTCAGCAGCAACTGTTGGACGCCATCTGATTCCTCCATCTTTCTGGTCGGCCGCCGTCCGCAAGCCGGGCCGGGGCCGGCCGCTCCTTTCTTTCCCCATCACAGGCACACACCATGGTAAGCGAGTTTTTCATCGGTCTTAAGGTGGGCGCGACGCTGTCCGGGGTCTTCGACAACGCTTTCCGCTCCGCCCGCGCTGCGCTGGACGAGCTGCGCAAGTGCGGCCTGCGCCTCAACGATGCGCAGAAGGATCTGGCCGGCAATGTCGAACGGACCCGCCAGGCCTGCGCCGGGCTGAATCTGGCCAGGCTGGAGAGCCAGCACCGCCAGCTGGCGTCCACCTTGGGCGGGCTGACGCGCCAGCACGAGGCGTGGCAGGCCAGCTTGCGGCGCGGACAAGCGCTGCAATCCGTCCTGAGTCTGCAGCAGACCCGCCGGATCGAGCTTTTGGCCTCGGTCCGGCTTAGCGCCGTCATCCGCCTGGTGGAAGAGAAGGTGGAACGGCAGCGGCGCGACCAGGACAAGACCCAGCGCGACATGCCGTCGGCCGACTGGCAGCGACCGGTACAGCGCGGCGGCAAGGGCGGCGAGCGCAAAGGCGGCGACAGCGATGCCGCCGGCGAAGCGCCGCGTTCCCCCTCCCGCTCGTCCCCCGCCTCCTCTTCCCCGCTCGACAAACTGCGTCTGCCTACCCGGCAGGAATTCATCCGCGCCGCCGATTTCGTGCAGAAAGCCGGCACCGCCGTGGCCGACGTCAGCGGCAAAGCACACGTCCTGCTGTCTGATGGCCTGGGCCGCAAAGTCTTTGACAAGCTGCACGGCAAGCTCAATGCCAAGTTGGGCGGCAAGCTGCCTAGCGTCGAATCCATCCTGAATGGCCTGAAAACCACCGAGTCTGTCGCCAAAGGCGTCGCCAAGGGCGGCGAATGGGCCGGCAAGCTGCTGCGCGGAATGGACGACGGCATCGCAGTGTCCGCCAAATCAGGAGCGGCCAACGCCACCGCGAAGCAGAAAAAGCCGCCGGCCCAGTCTGGCGGCAAGAGCCGTCCCGGCGCGGCGTTGAAGGCGTATCGCGATACCCAGGGCAGCGCGGCCTTCCTGAAGGACGACGAAGCGGACGCGGCAGCCGGAGACAAGAAGGCTGACGCCAAGACGGAAGGCAAAGTTTCCGGCAAGCGCGACAGCGCCAAAGCCAAGAAAAAGTCGTCCGCCAAGCCCGGCAGCAGGAGCCGCCCCGGCGAGGCGGTGGCCGAGCTGAAGCGGCAGGAAAGCGAAGCCGACGGCTGGCTGGACAAGGCCATAGACGCGACCGAGAAGCTGAAGAAAGTCAGCGAGATCAGCGAAAAGCTGACCGGCGGCGCAGCCAAGGCCCTGCGCACCGACATGGGCCGCAAAGTCTACGAAGCGGCGCGAGCCAAACTCAATCCAGCGCTGGGCAAGCGTTTGCCCGACACCAAGCGCGTCTTGTCCCTACTGGACAAGGCCGGGGACTACAGCGGCAAGGCGGCGAACTACCTGGGCCGCACCGGCGAGGCGTTGAAGGCGTATCGCGACACCCAGGGCAGCGCGGCCAAACGGCTATTGGCCGCCGGCGCGGCCTTCCTGAAGGGCGACGAAGCGGACGCCGCCGCCGGGGACAAGAAGGCGGACAAGAAGCGCAGCCCAGCGGCCGGCAAAGCCAAACGCGGCGCGGCGGTAGCCGAGGCTAAGCGGAAGGCGGCCTCAGCATCTGTCAAGACCAAGGCGGGCAAGGCGCTGGGCGCAAGCAAGAAGCAGACGAATCCATCGGCGCGGCGCGACACATCCAGCAACGCGGCGGCTTCGTCCAAGAAAAAAACGTCTCCATCGGGCCGCCGCCGACAGGCTGGCCACGCCACCGCGCAGGCTGGGAAACCGGCGAGCCGGACCAAGCCGGGCAAGGCGCTTGCGCAGGCCAGGAGGAAGTCGGCCGCGACCGCCTCGCTGCTGGACCAGGCCATTCACGCCGCCGGCATCCTGAAACGCGGCAGCGAGCTGAGCGAGAAACTGACTGGCGGCGCGGCCAAGGTCTTGCGCACTGACACGGGCCGCAAGCGGTATGAACAGGCGCGCGCCAAGCTCAATCCCTTGCTGGGCAACCGTCTGCCGGATACCGATCGCGCCCTGGCCTGGCTGGACAAGGCGGAAGGCTACAGCTCGACGGCAGCGGAATACCTGGGCCGCACCGGCTCGGCCCTGAAGCGCTTCCGCCAGGCCAAGGGCAGCCTGCCCAAGCGGCTGTTGGCGGCTGGCGTCCGCTTCCTGAAAAACGACCTGGCAGATGAGGACGATGCCAAGCCCAGCAAGCAGTCCGGCCGCAAGACGAGCGGCGGTAAACAGCCGGCCGCGTCGAAACCGGCTGAGCGCGGCGGCAAGGCAGCGGCCAAGCCGGCAGCCAAATCCACAGCCAAAACCGCGGCGAAGCCGCTTGCCCAACGCGGGGCGGCGCTGAAGGAGGCCCGCGTCAGCGGGGGCCTGGGCAAGAGCAAAGCGCTGTTGTCCGAAGGCAAGTTGCTCAAGTCCGGCGACGGCGCGCTCAAGTCCATGGGCGGCGCGCGCGGGCTGGCCAAAGGCGCGCTGAAACGGATGGGGGCGCTGGGCGATATCGCCAGCCTGGGCACGGACCTGGCGGCAATCCGCCAGTCCCGGCTGAGCCCGCAGGCTAAGTCGGCGGCCTATGGCAAGGCGCTGGGCGGCGCGGCGGGTTCGGTGGCCGGCGGCGCGGCGGGCGCGGCGATAGGCAGCGCGCTGGGTCCGATCGGCGCGTTCATCGGCCAGCAGGCCGGCAGCTGGCTGGGGCAGAAGGGCGGCGAGTGGCTGGGCGAAAAGGCCGGCGCGCTGTTCGCCAAGCATGCGCTGTCGACCAAGCCGGTGGCGGCGCCCAAGCCTGTCGCGCGGCCCCCGTCCATCGTCCGGGCCATGCCCGCCCTGCCCAAGCCGGCGGCTGCCGTCAAACCGATTTCCATCAAACCAACCGCGGCAGCTCAATCCGTGCCCATCCGCGCGCAGGGCAGGCAGGCCCAGCAGTTGCAGCGCATGCAGCAGGCGGTGGCCAACACATCGAAACCGGCCAAGCCGGCGCCGGCGGCGGCCATCTTCCATATCACCTTCTCGCCGCAGATCACCATCAGCGGCGGCGCGCAGGGCGTCAAGCAACAGGTGCAGCAGGCGATGCAACTGTCGTTCGCCGAGTTCGAGCGGCTGATGCGCCGCTACGAGTCCGACCGCCAGCGCCGCAGCTACGCCGCGCGCGGCTGAGGAGCCTAGCCATGAACAAAGGAGCAAACGATGTACGCAGTGCTGGGTGACATCGAGTTCGACCTGATCAGCTATTTCGACGGTCTGGAGCAGCGCGCCGGCAGCGACTACGCCGAACACGGCCGCATCGGCGGCAAGCCGGTGTTGCAGTTCGTCGGCGACCGGCTGGACGAGATCCGCATCGATCTGGTGCTGCACGCCGCCTACTGCCTGCCGGATGCCGAGCTGCAGCGGCTGCATGCGGCGCGGCAGCAGCATCAGGCGCTGGCGCTGGTGCTGGGCAACGGCGACCACAAGGGCCTGTTCGTGATCACCGACCTGAGCAGCAGCGGCCGGCAGAGCGACAGCCAGGGCAATCTGTTGGCGGTGGAGGCGCAGCTGTCCTTGCGCGAATTCGGCGGCCAGCTGGCCCCGGCGCCGCGGCCCGGCCTGCTGGGCACGGTCAGCGGCTTGCCGCAGGCCAAGCTGTCGCAGACGCTGGCCAGCGCCGGTTTCAAGCCCAATCTGCAAGGGCTGGCGCAGGCGGTGTCGCAGGTCAAGACTGTGGTCGGCCAGGTGCGGACCGTGGTGAACGACGTGCGCGAACTGAAAGACCTGGCGCGGCGCGATCCCTTGTCCGCGCTGGGACGGGTGCCCGACGTGCTGAGCGACGTGCAGACGGCGCTGCCCGGCTTGTCGCAGGGCGTGGGCCGACTGAAAACCTTCATCCAGCCGTTTTCCCATCTGGCTGACACCATCAAGCCGCTGGTTCCGCAATTTCAAAAGATGGGCCAGCAAATCACCGCCATGGCGCGCTCGCTGGAGGGCTGCACCTTGGACAACGTCGCCGACAAGCTGGGACAGGCGGCCGACACCATACGCGACATCGACAACAACTGGCCGGACCGCGATCTGGCGCTGGCGAAGCTGGCCGCGCGGGCGGCGGTGCGCAGCATTCTGGAGTGAATCATGTTTCTCAAGCATACCTGCAAGGAAGGCGATCGCTGGGATCACATCGCCTGGCAGTACTACGGCGACGTGGGGCAGATGGTGATGCTGATCGCCGCCAACCCGCAGGCGCCGATCAGCGAGACGCTGCCGGCCGGCCTGCAACTGGCCATTCCGCTGCTGGAGGCGCAGGACAGCGCCGCCGTCGACCAGCTGCCGCCCTGGAGGCGGCCATGATGGACAGCCGCATACAGGACGTGGCGACGCCGGTGTTCGAGCTGGCTTACAACGGGCAGTCCATCACCGCCGACATCGCCCGCTACGCGTTGAACATCAGCTACACCGACCACCTGAGCGGCGAATCGGACGAGTTGGAAGTGGAGCTGGAAGACAGCGACGGCCGCTGGCTGAACGGCTGGTACCCGGACAAGGGGGCCACGCTGGATTTCAAGCTGGGCTACCGCGGCGCGGCGCTGGCGGCGCTGGGCAGTTTCGACATCGACGAGGTGGAGTACAGCGCGCCACCGTCCGTGGTCCGCATCCGCGCGCTGGCCACCGGGGTGCAGCATCCGCTGCGCACCCGCCAGGGCCAGGCCTACGACAAGCTGACGCTGCAAGACCTGGCGCAGCGCATCGCCCGCCGCAACGGCATGACGCTGCAGGGCAAGATCGACGGCGTGGACATCGACCGGCTCACCCAATACCACGAAACCGACCTGGCCTTCCTGCAGCGGGTGGCCAGCCACTACGGCTACATCTGCAAGGTGATCGACAACAACCGCAAGCTGGTGTTCTGGAAGCGCGGCGACCTGATCGATTCCGCCAGCGTGAAGCGCTACACCCCGGCCGACCTGATCAGCTGGCGCGCGCGCGATCAGCTGTCGCAAGTGCCCAGCGCGGTGGAGGTGAGCTACCACGACCCGAACAAGCGCGCGCTGCAGACGGCGCGGGCCGCGGCGGACGCGCGCGCCCCCGGCGGCAAGGCCAGCAGCGCCGATGTGGTGAAACTGACGCGCAAGTCCGGCGGCAAACTGCAGGCCGAGCTGCAGGCCAAGGCGGAGATGGAGAAACGCCAGCTGGCGCGCACCTCCATGTACATCACCGTGGACGGCGCGCCGCAGCTGGCCGCCGGCCGCAATGTTGACCTGTCCGGCTTCGGCAAGCTGTCCGGCCGTTACCTGATCGAGCAGGCCCGTCACCGGCTGTCGCGGCAGGAGGGCTATCTGTGTGAACTGGAACTGAAGCGGGCGGCGCCCGCGGACAAGGGGGCGGCATGAACGACGTATCGTTGCCCGACGCGCTGGCGACATTGAAGTTCGGCAGCGTGGCGGAGCAAGACCCGGACACCCAGCGCGTGCGGGTGCGGCTGCCGGAGCTGGGCCAACTGCTGACCGCCTGGCTGCCGGTATTGAGCCGCAAAACCCTGAAAGACAAGGACTACTGGCTGCCGGACATCGGCGAGCAGGTGGCGGTGCTGCTGGACGCGCGCGGCGAGGACGGCGTGGTGCTGGGCGCCATCTATTCCGAGCAGGACGCGGTGCCGGTGAAAAGCGCCGACAAATGGCAGCGCCGCTTCGGCGACGGCGCGGTGCTGGAGTACGACCGGCAGCAGAACCAGCTGACCGTCAATGGCGGGGTCAAGCATGTGGTGGTGGACACCCAGGCCGACGTGCTGATCAAGGCGGCTTCCAGCGTCACCATAGACGGCGGCCAGACGGTCACCGTCAAAGCGGGAAGCAAGGTCAGCATCAACGCGCCGGCCACCGAGATCAGCGGCACGCTGACGGTGAAGGGCGCGATCACCGGCCAGGGCGGCATGGCGGTGTCCGGCGGCGGCGGAGCCACGGTGAGCGGCAGCGTCAGCGTCAGCGGCGATGTGGTCGCCAGCGGCAAGAGCCTGGTGGGGCACAACCACATGGGCGCGCACGGCCCGACCAGCCCGCCGCTGTAAGCCGCGGCGGCATTGATTCTTTTCCTTCTCAATGGAAACCCTATGAGCAACGACTTTTTCACTCTCCTCACCGCCGTCGGCAAGAACAAGCTGGCGGCTGCCGCCACCGGCGGCGCGCCGCTCAAGCTCACCCATATGGCGGTGGGCGACGGCGACAACGGCGGCTACTACACGCCCAGCGAAGCGCAGGCCGCGCTGAAGCATGAAGTGTGGCGCGCGCCGCTGAACAATCTGTCCACCGATCCGCAAAATCCCAACTGGATCATCGCCGAGCTGGTGATTCCGGACGAGGTGGGCGGCTTCACCATCCGCGAAGTGGGCGTGTTCGACGCCGCCGGCGCGCTGATCGCCGTCGGCAAATTCCCGGAAAGCTACAAGCCGGTCCTGGCCGACGGCGCCAACAAGCAGCTGTACGTGCGGCTGATCATGGAGGTGTCCAATGCCGCGGCGGTAACGCTGCAGGTGGACCCCAGCGTAGTCCTCGCCACCCGCGCCACGGTAGACCAGCGCATCGCCGAGGAACTGGCCAAGCTGGACGGCAAGCCATCCGTGCGCGCCGCCACCACGGCCGCCATCGCGCTTGCCGGCCTGCAAACCGTGGACGGCGTGGCGCTGCAAGCCGGCGACAGGGTCTTGGTTAAGAACCAGGCCAATGGCGCCGACAACGGCATCTACATCGCCTCTGCCGGAAACTGGGGCCGCAGCGTGGACGCCAACGCCAGCATGGAAGTGACGCCGGGCCTGTTTGTGGCGGTGGAACAGGGGGCGGTCAACGGCGGGGCGATTTGGCAATTGACGACACCGTCACCGATTGCGCTCGGCACAACGCCGCTGAGCTTCGCCATGCTGGGCGGCAATACCGGGGTGGCGGCGGGCACTTACCGTAGCGTCACCGTTAATGCGCGCGGCTTGGTGGTGGGTGGCAATAACCCATCGTCTGTCGATGATTACGGTTTGAGCGCGGATCTGGCACTGCCATTGCCAGCCTTGCCTTTGCCTGTAATTTGCACGCCGGACAACAGGATGACGGTAACTGCCACAACGGTAGCCGGGCAAGGTGGTGCCATTTCGATACCTGCGGGCGTGACACTGTCCTTGGGGCAGGAGGTGTTCGTGGGACAAAATGGCCGCGTCCGCTCGTTTGTCACTTCAGCGTGGAGTAGTCCAGTATTGCAAACCAACGCCGAATATTACCTGCGCGCGCAGGTCGGGGCTGGCGGTTTGACGATCTATGTTCAGCGCGGGCAATTGAATGACGCCAAGCCGGATGGCCTGAAAGGCAGTCCCAATGGCGGCAGCGGCGGCGGTTTTTACTCTACGGCGCTGGATATTTGTCTTGCCCGTGTGTTGACCGGCGCACCGGGCTCCGCGCCGATTGTGCAACGGGTAATCAACCGAGGCGACAATAGTTGGTCGGCAACGATGAATGGCAACGGCACAGTTTACTTGCCATTCGATCCATTTATGCGAGCAGGGCATATCTCCACTGGCATTGTGACCCCTCATTCATCAGCCATATCTTCCGTGGTGCATGGTTCCGCAGGGTGGACTGGATATGCATATTGGTATGCAGCTCCCAGTGGTCCGAATGGTAGTAGCTATGTAACTGGTAGTTCTTTAAATTGGACCGCCAATACAAGCGGAGTCCTGACCTCAAGCAATGTTGTGGGTGATGCTACGGTATCAACTAGTACGGGCATATTTGAGCATGTCACGGGCAAGTCTATGTGGCAGGTGCTGCAGTTGGAACATCAGATCGGTGATTTGACTGGCGCCAATGGTGATGAACACTTGATGGCAGAGGCGACTAAGAACCTTTTGCAAGCCGATTATGACTCTGGTTTGGCCATCAGCTTTGCCAATTGCGTCAATGCTTTGATTACTTGGGAGGTTGTACGATGAGAATCATACAAGACTTGCTGGCATATGATGGCGAGCTGCGTCCGGCGCAACCAAGCCCCGATCATGTCTGGGATGGCGCGAACTGGCAGTTTTCTGAGGATAAACAGGCTTTGAGATCGGCTCAGTCCAAAGATGAAATGTGCATCCGCCTGGATGCCGCCGCCGACGCCGCCAGCCAGACGTATGCCGGCAACGAGCTGCGCGCGCTGGAGTACCAACGCGCCGCCGCCGAGGCCCAGGCGTATAAAGACGCCGGCTACAAGGGCGACGCGCCGGCCGGCGTGCAGGCCTGGGCGGACGCCAAGGGCTTGAGCGGCAAGGACGCGGCCGATGGCATCCTGGCCAAGGCCATGGCGGCGGAACAGGCGCAGGCGGCCATCCGCGCCATCCGACTGAAAGCCAAGGAGGCGGTGCGCAGCGCGACGAGTCTGGATGCTGTCCAGACCGCCGCAGACAGCGCGCTGGCCGCTTTGCAGGCGCTGGCGACGGGCGCGCCGCAGGCTGGCGCCATTCCGGCTGAGGCTGCAGCCAAAACCAGCCTGTGGCGCGCGCCGCTGAAGCTGTTCTCTCGTTGATCCCAGGGGCGCGCAGCGCGCCTTTTCTCCCCCGCCGGCGTGAGCCGCCGCTTTATGGCCAGGCCGGCGCCCGCAGAGTCCTCCCATGACCGACACCACCCCCAACATCCTGGCGGGCGATGGCCGGCTGTCGCCGCTGGCCGAGCTGAGCCGGCGCTTCCAGCGGATCGCGCTGCCGCCGTTTCTGGTTTACCTGATAGACAGCGTGCAGGCCGAGTGGCTGCCGGCGCTGGCTGAGCAGCTGCACGTGGCCGGCGACGAGGGCTGGCTGCTGGCGCGGACCGAGTCGCAACGGCGCGAGCTGATCAAGCAGGCCATCGCCTTGCACCGCAGCAAGGGCACACGCTGGGCCTTGCGCCAGGTGCTGGCCACGCTGGGCGTCAACGGCCGGATCAGCGAATGGTTCGAGTACCAGGGCGAGCCGTACCGCTTCCGCATCGACCTCGATCTGTCTGCCAACGGGCTGGCCGAGCCGACCTACCACGCGCTGCGGCGCATGCTGGAGCAGTACGGCAACGCCCGCTCGCAGCTGGAGGGCCTGAGCCTGCGTTTCTCCCGCCATGAGCAGACGCCGGTGCTGGCATCCGCTGCCGCGGGCGGCGAGCTGGCCACGGTCTATCCCTACCGCGAGCGGCAACTGAGCCAGCGGAGTGCCTGGCATCCGGCGACGGCGGCGGGGGCGATGGAGCGGGCGACGGTCTATCCATTTCGCCAGACCGCGCTGAGCGGCCAGATTCCCTTGCGCTGGGCCGCCGGCCAGCTATGTCGCGAAACCGTCACCGTGCAGCCGCGCGGCTTCAATTCCTTTTCTAACGCCCTTTAAAAGCCTCCGCCGCGGCGGTTTGGCACCATGACGCCATGACACAGCTAACCGACATCTCATCCCTGCATTGGCAGCCGGCGCTTCAGCCCCGCGGCCAGACGCTCGCCGCCGACGCGCCGGACATTGTGGAGAACCTGGACGACATCCATCAGGCGCTGCGCATCATCCTGGGCACGCCCAAGGGCAGCGATCCGCTGCGGCCGGAGTTCGGCAGCGATCTGTTCCGCTACCTGGACTACCCGGCCGACCGCGCCCGGCCGCATGTGGTGCGCGAGGCGGTGGCGGCGATCAGCCATCCGCTGTACGGCGAGCCGCGCATCCAGCTGCAGCGGGTGCTGTTCAGCATCGATACCGACGGCAGCGCCCATCTGACCGCGCAGTGGAAGCTGGCCGACGGCGTGATCCGCGAAACCGAACTGCGGCTGTGACGGCCGGCCCCGACCAAGGATAACAACCATGACCCAGAGCACGACCGATCTTCCCAAGTTTATCGACGACGATCCGCAGCAGATCGTCAGCGAACTGATCACCGCCTACCAGAACAAGTCCGGCAAGACCGTGTATCCGGGCCAGGTGGAACGGCTGCTGATCGACCTGATCGCCTACCGCGAGAGCGTGACCCGCGCCGCTTTCAACGATGCCGGCCGGCAAAACCTGGTGGCCTTCGCCCGCGCGCCGATGTTGGATTATCTGGGCGAGCTGGTGGGGGTGGCCCGGCTGCCGGCGCAGCCGGCGCGCTGCAAGGTGCAGTTCAGCTTCATGCCGGATCGCAAACAGCAGGTGATCATTCCGGCGCAAACCCAGGTGGCCGGCCGCAGCGACTTCCGCTTCCAGACCGTGGCGCAGCAAGTGGTGGCGCCGGAGGCGTCCAGCGTGGTGCTGGACGTGGTGGCGCAGCTGCCGGGCCAGGCCGGCAACGGCTATCAGCCGGGCGAGATCAGCCAGCTGGTGGACGATCTGGGCGTGAAAGTGACGGTGGCCAATGTGGACGTCAGCGCCGGCGGCGCCGACGCCGAGGACGACGAGCGGCTGCGGCAGCGCATCCGGCTGGCGCCGGAATCGTTCAGCGTGGCCGGCAGCGCCGCCGCCTATCGCCACCACGCCCTGCGCGCCAATCAAAGCATCGTCGATGTCGCGGTGGTCAGCGCCAGCTCGCAATCTGTGGGTGTGCCGCCGGCCGATCAGGTGCCGCCGGGCGAGGTGCGGCTGTACCCGCTGGTGGCGGATGGCCTGCCCAGCGACGCCATCTTGAAGGCGGTGAACGACACCTGCAGTGCGGACCGCGTGCGCCCCTTGACCGACAAGGTGAGCGTTTTGAAGCCGGTGGAGTTCTCCTACCAGGTGGTGGCCATGCTCAAGCTGTATCCGGGCGTGGACGCGCAGCAGACCAAGCAGCGGGCCAAGGACGCGCTGCTGGCGTATCAAAAGCAGCAGCAGGCCCAGCTGGGGCAGGACATCGTGCCGTCGCAGCTGATCGCCGTGCTGTCGGTGCCGGGCGTCTATCAGGTGGACCTGCAGCAGCCGACGGCCATCCAGCAGGTGCCGGCCCACGGCTGGGCGCACTGCGTCAACGGCGCGGACGGCATCAGCGTGGACCAGAAGGAGCAGGCCAATGGCTGACGCCGCCATCGTCCCGAGCGTGCTGGCCGGCGACGCGCGCTTCGCCGCGCTGGCTGAGCTGGCGCGCCGTCTGGGCATGCCGCGCGCCGAAGCCGATCCGGCCACGCAGGGCCGCTTCGACGCCACCGAGCTGCTGGTGTACCTGGTGGACAGCGTCAAAGAGGAGCTGTTGCCGCAGCTGGCGCAGCAATTCCACCTTGGCAACGACGAAGGTTGGCTGCTGGCCCGCAACGCGCGGCAGCGCCGCGAGCTGATCAAGCGCGCCATCGAGCTGCACCGCTACAAGGGCACGCGCTGGGCTTTGCAGGAAGTGTTCCGGCTGCTGGACGTGGCGGTGGATGTCAGCGAGTGGTGGCAACAGCAACCGCCGGCTCCGCGCTACACCTTCGAGCTGACTGCCTGGGCCAACGCCAATCTGATGGCCGACCGCGTGGCGCTGAATCCGGAGCTGTACGGCCGGCTGCGGCGGATGGTGGAGCAGGTCAAGCCGGCGCGCAGCGCCTATCGGCTGAAGCTGGGCGCGGCCTTTGCGCAACCGCTGCGCTGGGCCGGCGCGGTGCAGGGCCGGCAGTTGCGGCGGCTGGACGCGGCATGCCGCCCGGCGCCGGCCAAACCGGTTTTCTCGATCTTGCGCCTGGCCAACGCGGTGAAGCCGCGGGCTGTGGCGCGCGCCAAAATGGAGGCTAGCAGATGAGCAGTAACCCGCTTGTTCCCCTGATCCTAGATGGTGGCTTGGCCGCCATCCAGCTGGCCAGCCGCGACGGCGTCCAGCTCCGGATCACCCATGTCGCGCTGGGCGATGCCGGCTACACGCCGGACGTTGGCCAGACCGCGCTGAAACATGAGATCGCCCGTTATCCCATCGCCGATGGCCAGAGCGTGGGGCCGCGCCAGCTGCACCTGACCGCGCTGGCCGACGACGACAAGGAGTTCTGGATACGCGAGGTGGCCTTCATTCTGGAAGGCGGCCAGCCGCTGGCCATCTGGTCCGACCCGCAGCAAGTCCTCGCCTACAAACAGGCCGGCATGCAGCTGCTGCTGGCCTACGACCTGGCTCTGTCCGGCGTGCCGGCCGACAGCGTCACCGTGCAGTCCACCGGCGCCGGCCTGAATCTGGCATTGGGCGAGGAGCTGGCCAGCCTGGGGGCGGCGCAGATAGAGGAAATGACGCGCGGGCTCAAACGCGATGACGCGCTGCGGCAGCAGCAAGCCCGTCAGGATCAGGCTGAGCAGCGGCTGGCCAGCCACGACAGCCGCCTGAACGGCCACGACGCTGCTTTGTTAACCCTCGATCAGCGCGGCCAGCAATACCGCGATGACCTGGCCGAGTTAGCCACCGCGCAGGCGGCAGCGCTGATCCAGCTGCAATGCCTGACCCTGCAACACACCGTTTTGAATCCCAAGTGAAGGAGAAACCATGAGTCTGGAGCAACAGGTAGCCGCCCTGGTGACGGCATCGAACAATCTGACCGGCGTTGTATCGAGCAAGCAGGCGGATATCGACGCCAAGGTGGCGGCGAAGACTGCGGAGCTGGAGGCGTGGAAAAATGGCATGGTGGAAGTCATTAACGGCGTAGAAGTCGCCAAAGTAGGGGGCATCTATCAGTTCAAGCGCAATCTGCATATTGAAACTGGGGGGTGGCCTGCTTGCACAACTGCTCCAATGGGACCGACTTACGTGCAGCTGTTAGAGTTTACTGCCGGAGCGGCGGAAGGCTCCTTTTTCGAAGTGAATGTTCACAAGGCTCACCGGGGCATGGGGTATGCGGCCTACTACGAGTATCTGGAGCTACGAGGCACGTACTGGCATGACGGTATTGGTGGCATCGCGCGGAAATTCTCCAATGGCGAAGATAGAGTCAGCCTGTTCACATCGGATGCCACTAATTCCAGCAATATCATACCTTTGCCTCTGACTGGCGCGCCTGTTCCATTTGCGGTCAAGCAAATCGGCAATGACGGTAATGATAAAAAATATGCCTTGATGCTGGTTTGTAGTTCGAGCTGTGGAGCGGATGAATATTTGGGAATCACTGCCCGTTATTCCGACCCGCATGCTAAGCCAGCCGCCAATTTTGCCTCTCAAGTGAAACCGGCCTTTCCAAACCTCTAAGGAGAAAAGCATGACTGATTTGACACAGGGCTACGATAGTGCAGCTCTCGCCAAGCAAGAACAGCAGGGAATGCAAAATGCATTGTTTCGTGCAAGCTGCGAAAGCCATATCGAGCGCTATTATCCGGTTTGGCAGCAGCTCAATATTCTGCGCGCCGGAACTGACGCAGATAAGAGCAAGATGGGGACGTTTATTGATGCATGCCGCGCATGGAGTAATGGCCCCAACCCCGATCAAAACCTTTTGCAGACAATCAAGCCGTAATTCTCTCCTAGATATTTTCAGGATGGTGGAGCGAAAGTTATTATTCTTCTGAGGTGCCACTCAGTACCCACGATTTGACCTGCATTGTTAGATTGATTGCTTCTTAATATGCCGGGCTTCGCTCGAAGCCCGGCGGCTTCTCCCTCCGCATTGTTTTCCTGACATATTCCGCCATCTCGTCTCATCTGTCGTCCTCATATTTTCTGTCATTGCTTCCGCATTCCACCCTATCCATTCGCGAGTTCTTTTGCGTGTCTGCTGCCTGCCTATCCCATCTCCTTCTTTAGCCCGCCGTGCTTCGGCAGCGTCCCCCTTTCTCCTTCGAGGAGCCTTCACCATGTCCATTTTTTCCGCGTTGGTCCTTCCCTTCGATTCTCCAAACCCTTCCGATGCGCCGCGTGCGGCAGAGTCGTCCACCGTACCGGCCCCTTGCATGCGTTGCATCTTCCGCTCACTGGCCGTGCTGCGTCTGTCCATGCAGGCCGAGCGCAAATAACCCCGCAGTCATTTCTGTAGGTTTCCATTCCGGGCCGTGCAGGCGGTCCATTCCATCCCTGTCGTCAAGGAGGCGCTTCATGACCTTGCATACCGGCTTCAGTGCGCGGACGCCGCGCGGGAGGCTGAGATGACCGATTCCGTTCCTTCCATCCTGGCGCGGGACGCGCGCTTCGGCCCGCTGTCTGGGCTGACCGAACGCGTCCGCGACATTGATCTGACGCCCTTTCTGGTCAATCTGATCGATACCGTGCAGCCGGATCTGTTGCCCTTTCTGGCCGACCAATTCCATATCGGCGGCGAAGAGGGCTGGCAGCTGGCCGAGTCCAACGACGCCAAGCGCGCGCTGCTGCACAGCGCCAATGAGCTGCACCGCCACAAGGGCACGCCGTGGGCCATCCGCGAAGTGATCCGCCGCCTGGGCCTGGGCGAAGCCGTGCTGATCGAAGGCCTGGCCGGCCAGCGCCGCAATGGCGCCATCCGCCGCAACGGCTATTACGTGCACGGCGATCCCCGCACCTGGAACCAGTATCGGGTCGTGCTCGGCAAGCCCATCACCAACGACCAGGCCGCCCAGCTGCGCCGCATGCTGGCGCTGTACGCGCCAGCCCGCAGCGTGCTGGCCAGCCTGGAATACCAAGCCGTGGCCAACCGCCACAACGGCGCCATTCGCCGTAATCGTCAATTCAACCGAGGGAGCGCCTAATGGCCAATCTGCAAGAAAAACCCGCCTGGGAGGCGGGCATCTACCAACTGGAAACTTCCGATCCGGTGCTGGGCGGGCCGGACGGCATCGATAATCTGCAAGCCAAGCAGCTGGCCAACCGCACCGTGTTCCTGAAAAAGCAGATCGATGATCTGGTTTCCGGCGCGCTGACGGCCGAGTACGCCGATCGCCTGAAAACCCCGCGCAACATCGCCATGACCGGCGACGGCAGCTGGAACGTGACTTTCGACGCCGGTGGCAATGTCAGCGCCGCGATGACGCTGAGCAATAGCGGGGTGACGGCCGGCAGTTACGGCCAGGTGACGGTGGACGCCAAAGGCCGCGTCACCGCCGCCCGCGCCATCGTCCCGGATGACGTGCCGGCGCTGGACTGGAGCAAGATCGCGTCCGGCAAGCCGACCACGTTGGCGGGTTATGGGATTGCCGATGGCGCCAGCAAGAGCGATCTGCAGAGCGCGGTGAACGGGCTGGTAAGCAATGCGCCGGCCAATCTGAATACGCTGCAGGAACTGGCGGCAGCGATCAATAACGATCCCAAGTACTCGGCGACAGTAGATGGCAAGCTGGCGGGCAAGGCCGATAAGGCGACTACGCTGGCGGGATACGGCATTACCGATGGCGCAAGCAAGACAGACCTAAAAACCGCCATCGACGGCGTGGTGGCCGGCGCGCCGGGCGCATTGAACACTTTGCAGGAGCTAGCAGCGGCGCTTGGTAATGACAACAATTACGCAGCCACCATCACCAGGCAACTGTCAGGGAAGGCGGATAGGGCAAATACATTGGCTGGATATGGCATTGCCGATGCAGCAGCGCTGGGTGGTTCGAGCAATCAAATTTTCAATGTGGCACCTGCCTATCAGTCGGCACATGCGGTACCGCTTTCTCAAATGACGACAGCGCTATCAGGCAAGGCGGACAAAGCCAATACATTAGCAGGGTATGGTATTGCCGATGGCGCAAGTAAGGCGGATATACAAGTGGTCTCCGCGAAGGTCGATACATGGCAGGCGAATGCAGTTAAGCAATTTGCTAATATCTCCCGATCGACACTCTATGTGAGTGGTTCTGCAGATCACTGGTATCCTGTAGTAATTGACTTACCTTTTAGGATGTTGGGAGATATACATATCTCAAGATATACTCATTATGATCTAGATAAATATGGGGAGTTTAATGGATGTATGTATTTTTATCTCCGAGGCATGTCTGGAGAGTGGGGGGGGATGCCGCTCAGTGCATCGGGAAGGGACGGACGGTTAGTGCCAGGTATTCTTTATCCTGTCGAGTATAATTATGTGGTTTCGGATAAATACAAGCTGCCACCTATTGCGGATTATAATTTTTTGGCAAAAGGTGATCCGATAAATAGTCAGCTAGTGGTTTGGCTGTTGGGCGCAAGAAGCTATGACATTATCACCTCGTATCCTGCAAAAATGGCCGCGTATTGCTCTGAAACAAATAACCTAGTTTTTACCGATAGCCGGAAGCAATTTGATATTTATTTGGATGCAATGACTACTGTTTCGAGTGGTATGGTTCAGAATCAATATAGGAGAGGCGGGTGATTAAATAAAATGATTTGTTGAGAAATTAGTTATGTTTGAAAATATGTAGAAGTTCAGACTTGATCTGAAAGTCTCTGTTTTGACCGAGTCAGGCTCAATTCAATAAGCGTGGACTTCCATAACAAAAGCCCATCCATTTCGGATGGGCTTTTGCATGGATGGCGACAACGAGACAGCTTAAGGCTTGGCGGCTTCCCACCCCCCGCCCAGCGCCTTATACACGGCTATGGTGGTGTTCAGCCTGTCCAGCTTGGCGTTGACCAGGTTGAGCTCGGACTGGAAGCTGTTGCGCTGCGCGTCCAGCACGTCCAGATAGCTGGCGTAGCCGTTGTCATAGCGCAGGCCGGCCAGTTTCAGCGTGCGGTTCAGCGCGCTGAGCTGGGTGGTTTGCGCCTGCAGCACTTCGCGGGCGCTGCTGTTGGCGGCCAGGGCGTCCAGCGCGTCCTTGAATGCCGATTGCACGGCCTTCTGGTACTGCGCCAGGGCTTGCTTCTGGCCGGCGCTGGCGGCGTCCACGTTGTAGCCGGTGGCGCCGAAGTTGAAGATGGGCGCGGCGGCGTTGCCGGCGAAGCTCCAGGTGCGGGTGGCGCTGGTGAACAGGCTGTCCAGCGACAGGCTCTGCGAACCCAGCGCGCCGGTCAGGCTGATGCTGGGAAAGTAAGCGGCCTTGGCCACGCCGATGCGGGCGTTGGCGGCGATCAGCTGCTGCTCGCTGGAGGCCACGTCCGGCCGGCGCTCCAGCAGGCTGGACGGCAGATTGGCCGGCACGTCCGGCGGGCTGGCCAGGCTGTTGATGTCCTTGCCGCGGGACAGGTTGCCGGCCACCAGCTGTTTCGGGCTGTGGCCCAGCAGCACGCCCAGCGCCGTTTCGGTCTGCTCCAGCGAGCGGGCGATCTGCGGCACCGAGGCGCGGGCCGAAGCGGCCTCGGCTTCGGCCTGGCGCTGCTCCAGCTCGGAGATCAGGCCGCCCTGGAAGCGCTTGGTCTGCAGGCGCAGCGATTCCTCGCGGCTTTGCAGCGTGCGCTTGGCGATGTCCAACTGGGCGTCCAGCGCCCGCAACTGGAAGTAGGTTTGCGCCACCTGGGCGGTCAGCGCCAGCTGGGCGGCGTCGCGGTCGTAGCGGCTGGCCGCGTAGTTGGCGCGGGCCGCTTCATTGCTGCGGCGCAACTTGCCCCACAGATCGATTTCCCAGGCCGCTGTCAGGTTGGCGTTGCGGACGTCGTTGACCAGCGGCGCGCCGCGCGTGGCGGTTTCGGTGGAGCTGCGGCCGCTCTGGTAGCCGGCGTTGGCGCCCAGCGAGGGCAGCAGCGCCGCGCGGGCGATGCCGGCCTGGGCGGCGGCCTGCTCGGCGCGGGCGGCGGCCAGCTGCAGGTCGGCGTTGCTCTTCACCGCTTCGTCGATCAGCTGGTTCAGCACCGGGTCGTCGAACTGTTTCCACCAGTCGGTGCTGACCGCCGGGGCGTCGGCGCCGGCCTGGGCGGCCGGCAGCTCAACCTTGGGCCGGCTGTAGTCGGGGCCGACCGCGCAGGCCGACAGCGCCAGCGCGACGGCGACGGGAATCAGGGCGCGCTTAAGCATCTGCGTTTCCTCCTGCCTCGGCCTTGGCCTGAGGCGTTTTCTGCTTGCCGAGCTTCATGATCAGGATGAAGAACAGCGGAATGAAGAAGGTGGCGATGAAGGTGGCGGACAGCATGCCGCCGATCACGCCGGTGCCGATGGAGTGGCGGCTGGCGGAGCCGGCGCCGCTGGAAATCGCCAGCGGCACGCAACCCAGCACGAAGGCCAGCGAAGTCATCACGATGGGGCGGAAGCGCAGGCGGGCGGCTTCCAGCGCCGCGTCCATCGCGCTGAAGCCTTCTTCCATCTTCTGCACCGCGAACTCCACGATCAGGATGGCGTTCTTGGCCGACAGGCCGATCAGCGTCACCAGCGCCACCTGGAAGTACACATCGTTGGCCAGGCCGCGCAGCCAGTTGGCCATCAGCGCGCCGAACACGGCGAACGGCACCGCCATCAGCACCGAGATCGGCAGGCTCCAGCGCTCATACTGCGCCGCCAGGATCAGGAACACCATGATCATGCCGAAGCCGAACACCAGGGCGGACGAGCCGCTGGTGGACTTCTCCTGGAAGGCCGAGCCGGTCCAGGCCAGGGTATAGCCCTCCGGCAGCGTTTCCTTGGCCACCTCTTCCAGCGCCGCCAGCGCCTGGCCCGAGCTATAGCCCGGCGCCGGGCCGCCCACCACCTTGGAGGCCGGGAACACGTTGAAGCGTTCCAGGATTTCCGGGCCGGTGGTTTGCTGGATGTTCACCAGCGCGGTCAGCGGGATCATCTGGCCGGTCTGCGAGCGCACGTAGACATTGCGCAGGTCGTCCACCTTGGTGCGGAACGGCGCTTCCGACTGCAGCTGCACGCGGAAGGTGCGGCCGAACTTGTTGAAGTCGTTCACGTACAGCGCGCCAAAGGTGCTCTGCATGGTGTCGAACACGCTGTTGATCGGCACCCCCAGCGCCTTGGCCTTGTTGCGGTCCAGCTGGACGAAGACTTGCGGCACGCTGGCGGAGAAAGTGGTCTGCACCCCCTTCAGCTCCGGTCGCTTGGCGGCGGCGGCTACCAGTTTCTTGGTGATTTCGCCCAGTGCCACCGAGTTGCCGCCGGCGCGGTCCTGCACATAGGCTTCAAAGCCGCCGGTGTTGGACATGCCGGAGATCGGCGGCGGGTTGAACGCCAGCACCATGCCGTCGGTGACGCCTATCATGCCCTTGCCGAAGATGTCCTTCACCACCGCCATCGACGACAGTTGCGGCGATTTGCGCTCATCCCACGGCTTCAGCGTGATGAAGGACACGCCGGAGTTGGTTTTGTTGGAGCCGGACAAGATGTCGAAGCCGGCGAAGCTCATGCGGTCCTTCACCGCCGGATTGCTTTCCATCATGGCGTCCAGCTTGTCCATGGTGGCGGCCGTGCGCTGCAAGGACGCGCCGTCCGGCAGGAAGGCGGCGGCCAGCACATAGCCCTGGTCCTCGTCCGGCGCCAGGCTGGACGGAATGATGCGGAACAGGCCGGCGGACAGCGCGATCAGGCCGCCGAACACCAGGATGGCCAGCACCGCGCGCTTGTTGATGAAGGCCACGCCGCCGGCGTAGCGGCTGGTCAGGCTGTCGAACCAGCGGTTGAACCATTCGAAGAAACGGTTCGAGTGCTGGTGTTCGGACTTCAGGATCAGCGCGCACAGGGCCGGAGTCAGCGTCAGCGCCACGATGCCGGAAATCACCACCGACACCGCGATGGTCATGGCGAACTGCTTGTACATCTGGCCGGCGATGCCGCCGAGGAAGGCCACCGGGATGAATACCGAGCACAGCACCAGCACGATGGCCACCAGCGCGCCGGACACTTCCTGCATCGCCTTGAAGCTGGCTTCGCGCGGCGACAGGCCTTCCTGCGTCATCAGGCGCTCGACGTTCTCCAGCACCACGATGGCGTCGTCCACCACGATGCCGATGGCCAGCACCAGGCCGAACAGCGTCAGCGTGTTGATGGTGAAGCCAAACATATACATGCCGGCGAAGGTGCCGATGATGGACACCGGCACGGCCAGGCAGGGAATCAGCGTGGCGCGCCAGTTCTGCAGGAACAGGAACACCACCAGGAATACCAGCACCATGGCCTCGGCCAGCGTGTTGTACACCTCCTTGATCGACACTTCCACGAACTTGGTGGTGTCGTACGGAATGCCGTAGGACATGCCGTCCGGGAAGTTGGCCGACAGGCGCTTCATCTCGGTTTCCACGGCTTGCGCGGTGGCGAGCTGGTTGGCGCCCGGGGCCAGGAAGATGCCGATCGGGATGGTGGCCTTGCCGTTGTGCTTGCCGTGGAAGTCATAGGACAGCGCGCCCAGCTCGACGCGGGCCACGTCCTTCAGCTTCACCGACGAGCCGTCCGGATTGGCGCGCACGATGATGTTCTCGAACTCCTCCGGCTCGGACAGGCGGCCCTTGGTGGTCACGGTGTAGGTGAAGTCCAGCTTCTGCGGCGTCGGTTCGGCGCCCAGCTTGCCGGCGGCGAACTGCGAGTTCTGCTCGCGGATGGTGGACGCGATGTCGCTCGGCGTCAGCTTCAGCTGCGCCAGTTTGTCCGGCTTCAGCCAGATCCGCATCGAGTAGTCCTGGCCGGCGAAGTTGACCACGTCGCCCACGCCGGGGATGCGCTTGAGCTCGTCGATGATGTTCAACAGCGCGTAGTTGCTGATGAACAGCGTGTCGCGGCTATTGTTCGGCGAGAACAGCGAAATCACCTGCAGAATGGCGGTGGACTTCTTGCGCACATTGACGCCCTGGCGCCGCACTTCCTCCGGCAGCTGCGACAGCACCGATTGCACGCGGTTGTTGACGTTGATGGTCGCCTGGTCCGGATTGGTGCCGATCTTGAACGACACCGACAGCGTCAGCGAACCGTTGCTGGCGCTGCTGGACTGCACGTACAGCATGTCGTCCACGCCGTTGATCGCTTGCTCCAGCGGCGCGGCCACGGTGTTGGCGATCACTTCGGCGGAGGCGCCCGGATAGCTGGCGTTGACGCTGACCACCGGCGGCACGATTTCAGGGTACTGCTCGATCGGCAGCGCCTTGATGGCGGCCAGACCCGCCAGCATGATCACGATGGAGATCACGCTGGCGAAGATCGGTCGCCGGATGAAAAAAGCGGAAAACATGAGTCAGGTTCCCCTTGCGATTACTGCTTGGCCGCGGCGGCGGGCGCGCTGGCGTCGGCCTGGTACGGATGCGGCTTGACCGCGGCGCCGGGGCGCAGCTTGATGATGTTGTCCACCGCGACTTGGTCGCCGGACTTCAGGCCCTGTTCGACCAGCACGTTCAGGCCCACTTCCTGCGAAGTCACGATGGGACGCGGCGCGACCTTGCCGTCGTCGCCCACCACCCACACCATCTTGCCCTGCTGGGTGGTCAGCACCGCGCGCTGCGGCACGGTGATGGCCTGGGTGCGCACCGCGCCGTTCAGCTGCACGCGCACGAATTGGCCCGGCAGGATGCTGCCTTGCGGGTTGGCGAAGGTGGCGCGGGAACGGATGGTGCCGGTATTGGTGTCGACCAGGCTGTCGGTGAAGTTCAGATGGCCGGTCTTGCCGTACGTGCTGCCGTCGGCAAGCTTCAGCAACACTTCGAAACCGCCGCCGTTGGCCAGCTTCAGCTTGCCGGCGTGCTGCATTTTGCGCAGGCCCAGCATGTCGCTGTCGGACATACTGAAGTTGACGTAGATCGGGTCCAGCTGCGACACCTTGGTCAGCAGGCTGGCGTCGGCCGTGGTGGCTACCAGGCTGCCTTCGGAACGCGCTTCCTGGCTGGTGATGCCGGAAATCGGCGCGGTGACGCGGGTGTAGCCCAGATTGATCTGCGCCTGTTCCACCTGCGCCTGCGCGGCGGCGACCGAGGCCTTGGCGGCGTTGTAGGCGGCCACGGCGTCGTCGCGGTCCTTCTGGCTGACGGCGTTTTCCTTGAATAGCGGCAGGATGCGCTCGTAATCCTGCTTGGTGCGCAGCAACTGCGCCTGCTGCACTTGCAGATTGCCCTTGGCCTGGTCCAGCGCCGCCTTGAACGGTTCCGGATCGATCTGGAACAGCAAGTCGCCCGCCTTCACCGGCTTGCCCTCGGTGTAGGAACGCTTCTGCAGGATGCCGCCGACGCGGGCGCGCACTTCCACTTCGCGCGAGCCGGCGGCCTGGCCGACAAATTCATATGAAACCGGCACATCGGCCGGTTGCACCTTGATTACGGCCACCGGCACCGGAGGCATGGCGCCGGGGCCATTGGCCTCCGGTTTTTGGCCGCAGGCCGCCAGGCTGGCAGCTAGCACCCCCAGCAGCAGGCCTTGCGCTGCGCGTGGAAGAAGCGTCATTCCTTGCATGGTTTCGAATCCTTCAGAAATCCAGAAGCGGATAGTAGTTACATTAATACATTGTATTGGGACCCGGGAATGGGGAAGCCTGTCCCAAGATCGATCATTTTACATACATGCGCGTCTGTATGTAAAATGAAGAAGTGTCCCGATATGTAAAAGACTCGCGATATCGACAGGCATAGGGCGTTAAAATTCATTAATTAGTACTAGTTCTAGCAAAGTATCCAGACATGGCACGAAAGACACGCGAAGAGGCGGAGCAGACGCGGCAGCAGCTGCTGGACGCCGCGGAGCGGCTGTTCAGCGAGCGCGGCGTATCGCGCACCACGCTGGCGGATATCGCCGCCGCCGCCGGGCTGACCCGCGGCGCGGTGTATTGGCATTTTCAAAACAAACTGGATCTGTATCGGGCCATGCTGGACCGGGTGGCCCCGTCGTTCGACGATATGCGCGAGCAGTTGCTGCTCAGCGCCGGCAGCGATCCGGCGCGGGCGCTGTGGGAGCACAGCCACCGGCTGCTGACCTTGATCGAACAGAATCCGCAGGTGCGGCGCATCCTGTTGATCCTGTTTCTGCGCAGCGAGCATGTGGGCGAACTGGAGCCCATCCACGAAGAATGCGTGGCCCATATGCATGAGGCCAGGGGCTTGCTGCGCCAAGTGGTGCAGGCGGCGAAGGAACAGGGCCAGACCTATGGCTGCGTCGAACCGGAAGAGGCGGCGACAGTGTTGCAGTCGCTGCACGACGGCCTGATGAACCGCCTGGTGATCGAGCAGCCGGGGCCGGACGCCACGGTGGCGGCCAGCCGTTTGTTGCAATATTTGTACCGCGGCATTTTCAAGCCGGAAGTCATGGAACAACTTACCACTTGAGCGCGCGCCGGCGCTATAATTGCGCTTTTTTCTCAAGCCACTAGCGCGGACTCGGCCCCTTGGCCATCGCCTTGGTGGCGTCATGGTTTTCATGCCCCACGCTATCGAAATCGAGGCCGTCAGCAAGCGCTACGGCCAGCTGCAGGCGCTGGACCGGGTGAGCTTCACCGTCCAGCCCGGCGAGTTCTTCGCGCTGCTCGGCCCCAACGGCGCCGGCAAGACCACGCTGATCTCGGCGTTAGCCGGCTTGGCGCGCCCGGACAGCGGCAGTATCCGCGTCATGGGCCACGACGTGATGCGCGACTTCAAGCAGGCGCGCCGCGCGCTGGGCGTGGTGCCGCAGGAGCTGGTGTTCGACCCCTTCCTGTCGGTGCGCGAAACGCTGCGCTTCCAGTCCGGCTACTTCGGCCTGGCGCGCAACGACGACTGGATCGACGAGCTGTTGTTCAAGCTCGGCCTGTCCGACAAGGCCGACAGCAATATGCGCGCCCTGTCCGGCGGCATGAAGCGGCGGGTGATGGTGGCGCAGGCGCTGGTGCATCGCCCCCCGGTGATGGTGCTGGACGAGCCGACCGCCGGCGTCGACGTCGAGCTGCGGCAGAGCCTGTGGGTGTTCGTGCAGGAGCTGAACCAGGCCGGCCATACCATCGTGCTGACGACGCATTATCTGGAAGAGGCCGAGGCCTTGTGCGGCCGCATCGCCATGCTGAAGAAGGGCAGGCTGATCGCGCTGGAAAACAAGGACAAGCTGCTGGCCCACAGCGCGCGCCGCGAAGTGGCGGTCAAGCTGTCCGGCGCGCTGCCGGCAAGCCTGGCGCCGTGCAAGCTGCGCGACGAGGATGGCCGCGCGGTATTGCAATTGGCTGACCTATCCGAGCTGGAAAGCGTGCTGGCCGAGCTACGCCTGGCCGGCGTGGAGGTGCGCGAGCTGAACGTGGTGGAGACCGATCTGGAAAGCGTGTTCGTCAAGATGATGAATGGAGGCGCGGCATGATAGGTTTCCTCACCCTGTTCAAGAAGGAGCTGGTGCGCTTCTGGAAGGTGGCGTTCCAGACCGTCGCCGCGCCGGTGCTGACCGCGCTGATGTACCAGCTGATCTTCGCCCATGTGATGTCCAGCCATGTCGAAGCCTATCCCGGCGTCAGCTACACCGCCTTCCTGATTCCCGGCCTGGCCATGATGTCGATGGCGCAGAACGCCTTCGCCAACAGCTCCTCCAGCCTGATCCAGTCCAAGATCACCGGCAACATCGTGTTCCTGCTGCTGCCGCCGCTGACCTCGGCCGAATTCTTCCTCGCCTACCTGCTGGCGTCCGTGGTGCGCGGCCTGGCCGTCGGCGCCGGCGTGCTGCTGGTGACCGCCTGGTTCGGCCTGCCCTTGCCGGCGCAGCCGCTGTGGGCGCTGCTGTTCGCCATGCTGGGATGCGGCGTGCTGGGCACACTGGGCGTGATCGCCGGCATCTGGGCGGAAAAATTCGACCAGCTGGCCGCGTTCCAGAATTTCCTGATCATGCCGCTGACCTTCCTGTCCGGCGTGTTCTACTCCATTCACAGCCTGCCGCCGTTCTGGTACGCCGTGTCGCACGCCAACCCGGTGTTCTACATGATCGACGGCTTCCGCTACGGCTTCTTCGGCCAGGCCGACGTCAGCCCCTGGCTGTCGGCCGGCGTGGTGGCGGGCTGCTTCGCGCTGCTGGCCGCGCTGGCGCTGCGCCTGATCCAGGCCGGCTACAAGCTGCGCCACTAATCTTATTCGCAATTCGCACCGGACCATCCAAATGACCCCAGAGCAAGTCAAGCAATATATCGAGGCTGGCCTCGAATGCGCCTATCTTAAAGTGGAGGGCGACGGCCACCACTTCTACGCCACCGTGGTGGCCGCCGCGTTCGAGGGCAAGCGCCTGATCGACCGCCACCGCCTAGTGAAGGAAGTGATCGCCAGCCGTCTGGCCAGCAATGAAATCCACGCGCTGTCCATCGTCAAGGCTGCCACGCCGGATGAATGGGCCAAGCTGCAGGGCTGATTGATTTATTTCGCCACGGAAACACACGGAAACACACGGAAAGACACGGAAAGACACGGAAAGACACGGAAGAAACATCACCGGACACTTGTCTGAGAATGGGGCGGTAAGTCAGTGCGCCTCTGGACGGTGGCGGCAGGATGTGGCGTTTTGGTTTTCCGCGTCGTTCCGTGTGTTTCCGTGGCCAATATTAGGTTTTAAAAAATGGACAAACTGAAAATCATCGGCAACGGCCCGCTGAACGGCGAGATCCGCGTTTCCGGCGCCAAGAACGCCGCGCTGCCCATCCTGTGCGCCGGCCTGTTGACCGCCGACACCATGCGCTTCACCAACGTGCCCATGCTGCGCGACATCGCCACCACCCAGAAGCTGCTGCAAGGCATGGGCGTGCGGGTGATGACCGACAACGTGCACGAGGTGGAAATCACCGCGGCGCAACTGGACAGCCTGGTGGCGCCGTATGACCTGGTGAAGACCATGCGCGCCTCCATCCTGGTGCTGGGCCCGACGCTGGCGCGCTTCGGCGAAGCCACCGTGTCCTTGCCTGGCGGCTGCGCCATCGGAAGCCGCCCGGTGGACCAGCACATCAAGGGCCTGGTGGCGATGGGCGCCGAAGTGTCGATCGAGCACGGCTACGTCAAGGCGCGCGCCAAGCGCTTGCGCGGCGCCCGCATCGTGATGGACATGGTGACCGTGGGCGGCACCGAGAACCTGCTGATGGCCGCCACCCTAGCCGAAGGCACCACCATCCTGGAAAACGCCGCGCGCGAGCCGGAAGTGACCGACCTGGCCAACTGCCTGGTGGCCATGGGCGCCAAGATCAGCGGCATCGGCACCGACCAGCTGGTGATCGAGGGCGTGGACAAACTGCACGGCGCCGAATACGCGGTGATGCCGGACCGCATCGAGGCCGGCACCTTCCTGGTGGCCGGCGCGATGACCCGCGGCCACGTGGTGCTGCGCAACGCCGCGCCCAAGAGCATGGAAGCGGTGCTGGACAAGCTGCGCGAAACCGGCGCGCTGATCGAGTGCGGCGACGACTGGATCTCGCTGGACATGAAGCAGCGCCCGAAAGCCGTCAACTTCCGCACCTTGCCGTACCCGGCTTTCCCGACCGACATGCAGGCGCAGCTGATGACGCTGAATTGCGTGGCCGAAGGCGCCGGCGTGGTGACCGAAACCATCTTCGAAAACCGCTTCATGCACGTGCCGGAATTGAACCGCATGGGCGCCAACATCGAAGTGGAAGGCAACACCGCCATCGTCAAGGGCGTGGAAAAACTGTCCGGCGCCACCGTGATGGCCACCGACCTGCGCGCCTCCGCCAGCCTGGTGATCGCCGGCCTGGTGGCCGAGGGCGAAACCATCGTCGATCGCATCTACCACCTGGACCGCGGCTACGAGTACATCGAGAAGAAGCTGGGCGCCGTCGGCGCGCTGATCGAACGCGTCAGCTGAGCGGTCTGCGCTGACCTGACAAAGCCACATTCCTGAGGGGATGTGGCTTTTTTCATTGCCGCGCGCCGCTCAGGCGCCGGGAGACTGCCAGTTCTTGACCAGCGCCAGCAGACCGGGAAAGCGCTGTTCAAGATCCTCGTCGCGGACGCGGCTGCGCCGCTCCAGGCCGTATTGGCGTTGCCGGATCAGGCCGGCTTCGCGCAAGGCCTTGAAATGATGGGTCAGCGAGGATTTGGGACGATCGAAGCCGAACCAGCCGCAGGGGTGGTCGTAGTCTTCCGATTCCAGCAGCAGCTTCTGGATGATCTGCAGGCGCAGCGGGTCCGCCAGCGCGGCCAGCACGGTTTCCAGCTTTAGTTCTTCGCGCGCGGGCTCCGGCAACGGCGGCGGCAGTTCGGGTGGCGTGGGGGAGACAGTGTTCATGCCCTTATGATGAACTGTTGTACGAGTTTTGTCGAACTATGATAAGTTCGACAAAACTCGTACAACGTCGATATATGGAGTCATCATGACCACCGTTTCAAAACAGACTGAACTAGGGGCGGCGCCGGCCAGCCAGGCCTCCTCGTCGCGGATGTGGCTAGCTGCGTGGATGGTTACCGCCGTATTCATGTTGTCCAATTCCGCCACGCCGCTTTATGTGCGCTGGCAGCACGCAATGGGCTTTTCGTCCGGCACCCTGACCGTCATTTTCGCCGCCTATATCGCGGGGCTGTTGCTGACGCTGCTGGTCGCGGGCCAGTTGTCCGACCGCTACGGCCGCAAACCGGTATTGATTCCGGGCCTGCTGGCCGCAGGCGTCGCTTGCGCCCTGTTCGCCACCGCCAGCTCCATCATCGAGCTGGGCATCGCCCGCTTGCTGACCGGGGTGGCCGTCGGCGTCATCGTGTCGGCGGGGATGGCGTCGGTCGTCGATGTCGGTGGGCCGGAGCGCAAGAGGCAGGCTTCGCTGGCGGCTTCGATCTCCATGGTGCTGGGCGCCGGACTGGGGCCGCTGTTGGCCGGCGCGCTGGCCCAGGTGCTGGCTCAGCCCATCGTGGCTATCTTCGTGATAGAGATGTGTGGGCTCGCCAGCGCGCTGCTAGTGGCGTTGACCTTGCCGGTGAAGCCGGCGGCCAAGGCGGCGCCAGGCTGGCGGCTGCGCCTGCCCAGCGTGCCGCGCGCCAACCGCCGCCATCTGGCCTACGGCATCGCGGTGTTCGCGCCGGGCATCACCGCGACGTCCTTCGTGCTGTCGCTGGGGCCGTCGCTGCTATCCAAGCTGCTCCACATCACCAGTCCCTTGCTGGCTGGCGGCACGGCCTGCGTGATGTTCCTGACCGCCACCGGTCTGCAGTTCGTGGTCAAGAACCTGTCGATACGCAGCATTTTCCTGATCGGCGCCGGTTCGACGCTGCTGGCCATGATCAGCGTGGCGACCGCGGTGCATACCTCGCAGCCGGCATGGCTGATCGCCGCGGCGGTTTTCGCCGGCGCGGGGCAGGGCCTGGGCCAACTGGGCGGCTTGACGCTGATCGGCATGCATGTCGAAGCTCATCGTCGGGCGGAAGCCAATGCGGTGATGAATATCGGCGGCTATATCCCGGCCGGCTTGCTGCCGGTGGCGACGGGTTTTTTGATCGACAAGATTGGGCTGAGTGGCGGGGCGACTATGTTCGCCGCCATTCTGGCTGCAGTGTCGATTTTCGCAGCCGTATTGGTCTTCAAGGGTTTGAGCCGCGACTGAGCCGCATTTTTGTGATTCACATGCTAAACGGCATCGGCGTTGGGCGCGGGGATTGAGGCGGCTGCAGTGCCAAGCTGCGGCGCTATTCGAAGTTGGGATGGAAAGGCAGTGCGAACCGATCAAGATGGTTTAATCAGTCCCGGCAGCATTTTGATTTGCCGTTTGGTGTGCGATGAAATGATCGCCGGGAAGATTGAGGCCCGGCGATCATGGCCGTATCAGGCCTTCTTGACGAACTCCGACTTCAGTCCCATCGCGCCGATGCCGTCGATCTTGCAGTCGATGTCGTGGTCGCCGTCCACCAGGCGGATATTCTTGACCTTGGTGCCGACCTTGACCACCAGCGACGAGCCCTTGACCTTCAAATCCTTGATCACGGTGACGCTGTCGCCATCCTGCAGCACATTGCCGACGGCGTCGCGCACCACGCGGGTTTCCTCCACGGCGGCGGCGGTCTCGCCGGACCACTCATGGGCGCATTCCGGGCAGACGAACAAGGCGCCGTCCTGATAAGTGAATTCCGATCCGCATTGCGGACAGGCGGGCAATTGGCTCATGGTGTTTCCTGACAAATAAAGAATGAAAAACAGCCGCCCGCGCGCAAAAGGCGCGTGGCGGCCGGGGTATTGTAACCTTACTGGCGCAAGGGCTGCTGGTCTGCGTGTTTGCGCGGGGGCATGAGCGGCAAAAAAACAGCGCGCCGTCCTGGGGGCGGCGCGCTTGTCTGGGGCGGTCGGGCCTTATTGGGCGGCCGAGGCCGCCGCTTTGACAGAACGTGCCGGCGCCGAACCGTCGACGGCGTGAGCCGCCGGAGCGGAGCTGTCGCTCTTGCCGCCTGGGCTGTCCATCAGCTCGTCCAGATTCAGGTTGTCCGTCGGCTGGGTCGGGTCAGGCTGTCCCAGCTGCTTGGCGCGCAGCTGCATGTAGACGTCGCGGGTGTAGCTGTAGCGGTCCACCGCGGCGGTATCCAGCAGATTGTCCACGCCCAGATACTTGGCGCGGGTGCTGACGCCATACACGCTGTAGAAGGCGATCGCTTCGTTGGTGTTGTGATAGATCAGCTTTTCCGGACCCGGGCCGGCCAGCGAGGTGGTCAGGCCGGCGCTGTCGCGCACCGTGGACGGACCGAAGAACGGCAGCACGAAGTAGTTGCTGTTCTTCCAGCCCCAGGCGGCCAAGGTGTCGCCAAAGGTGGTCTTGTTGTTCTTCAGGCCGGCCGGCGTGGCGATGTCGAGCAGGCCGAACAAGCCGAAGCCGGTATTGATCGCCACGCGCATGAAGTCGTTGGCGGCTTTTTCCGGTTCGGCGCGCAACACGTTGAAGGCGAAACTGTAGACGTCCTTCAGGTTGTCGAAGAAATTGCTGACGCCCGTGCGGAGCGGGGAGGGCACTACGGCCTGATAGCCTTGGGCCACCGGCTTGATCACCCACTGGTCCGCTTTGTCGTTGACCGTGAACATCGTCCGATTGTACGGCTCGTAGGGATCGTAGGCGATGCTGGGATTACTGGCGCAGCCGGCCAGCAACAACGTGGCGGCGACGGCAAGGGTGCGTGCGCGACGCATGTCACTCTCCGGAGGATAGTAGCGGTTCAAGATTGTACAGGCTGGCCAGTGAGGACAGGCCGGCCGGCACGCCGCTCAAGGTCAGCCGATGGCCGGCGGCGGCGGAGACGCGACGCGCCTCCAGCAGCAATGCCAGCGCGGCGGAGTCGGCGGCTTCGATGCCGGACAGGTCCAGCCGCAGCGGACCTTGCGCCGCCAGGCTGGCCAGCGGCGCCAGCATGGCGCCACTGCTGGCCATGTCGATGCGGCCGGACAGGCTGGCCGCGCCAGGTGCGGTAAGGTTCAGCATCAGCCTTTGCTCTTGGCGGCGGGGGCGGCGGCAACCGGCGCGGCATTCTTGTCCTGCAGCAGCTTGATCAGGCCGTCCACGCCAGTCTTGCGGATCTCCTCGTTGAAGCTGTTGCGGTACACGGTGACCAGGCTGGCGCCTTCCACGCTGACGTTGTAGATCTTCCAGCCCTTGTCGCTCTTGTACATCACGTAGTCCACGGCCACCGGGTTGGCGTTGCCCGGCAGAGTCACGGTGGACTTGACGGTGGCGTCCTTGCCGCTGGCGCTGACGACCGGATTGGGCTGAACGTTGACCTGGGCGGTCTTGAAGCGGGTCATGGTAGTGGAGTAGGTGCGTACCAGCAGGGTCTGGAACTGCTGGGTCAGCTGGTCGCGCTGCTCTGGGGTGGCCTGGCGCCAGCCCAGGCCGACGGCCAGCGCGGTCATGCGCGGGAAGTCGAACAGCGGCACGGCGACGGTTTCGGCTTGCTGGCGCACTTGCTTGGTGTTCTTGCCGTTGTCCTGTTTCAGGATGTCCAGCACCTGGCGCGAGCCGTCCTTGATGATTTCAACCGGATTGTCTGAAGCCGCCAGAACGGAGGCGGACGACAGGCCAAGCATGAGACAGAACAGGGTAAACAGTTTTTTCATTTTCAATATTCCATTTTCGCGAATCTTGCGGCGCCGGCCGCGATCATGGCGTCGGCGCCGCGTGGGGGCCGGCCAAGGCCGGACGTTTATTTCGACTGGCTGCTGTTGTCCTTGCCGGTAAAGCCGGTCATGAATTTGCCGATCAGCTGTTCCAGCACCATGGCCGAGGAGGTGATGGTGATGATGCCGCCCGGCGCCAGATTGTTTTCCGAACCGCCTTGCTGCAGGCCGATGTACTGCTCGCCCAGCAGGCCGGAGGTCAGGATGGAGGCGCTGACGTCGTCGCTGAGCAGATACTGCTTGTCGATGTTCATCGCCACGCGGGCGCGGTAAGTCTTGGAGTCGAGCCGGATGTCGGTCACGCGGCCCACCACCACGCCGGCTTCCTTGACCGGCGCCTTCGCCTTCAGGCCGCCGACGTTGTCGAAGTCGGCGTACACCACATAGGTTTGCGCGGCGCTTTGCGGTGTCAGGTTAGCCACTTTCAGCGACAGGAAGGTGACGGCGGCGATGCCCAATGCGACAAAGATGCCGACCCATAGATCAATGGTAGAGCGTTTCATTCGTTTTTTTCCTAGAACATGAAGGCGGTCAGCACGAAGTCCAGCGCCAGGATCACCAGTGCCGAGGTGACCACGGTGCGGGTGGTGGCGGCCGACACGCCGGCGGCGGTCGGATTGGCGTCGTAACCCTCGAACACGGCGATCAGCGTGACGGCGACGCCGAAGCACAGGCTCTTGATCAGGCCGTTGATCACGTCATAGTGCAGATCCACATTGCCCTGCATCTGCGACCAGAACGTCCCGGCATCCAGGCCTATCATCACCACGCCCACCAGATAGCCGCCGAACACGCCGACGACGTTGAACAGCGCGGCCAGGATGGGCATGGAGATCACGCCGGCCCAGAAGCGCGGCGCGACGACGCGGGCGATCGGGTCCACCGCCATCACGCTCATCGCGTCCAGCTGCTCGGTGGTTTTCATCAGGCCGATTTCGGCCGTCATCGCGCTGCCGGCGCGGCTGGCGAACAACAGCGCGGCCAGCACCGGGCCCAGCTCGCGCAGCAGCGCCAGCGCCACCATGGCGCCCAGCGCGTCGGCGGAGCCGAACTTGACCAGCGTGGTGTAGCCCTGCAGGCCCAGCACCATGCCGACGAACAGGCCGGACACCACGATGATGATCAGCGACATCACGCCGGCGAAGTAGATCTCGCGTATGGTCAGCTGCAGCCGCAGCAGGCTCTGTCCGCTGTTGGCCAGGATGGCCAGCAGGAAACGGCTGATGAAGCCGAGCCGCCACACCGCGTTGATGGTGGCGTGGCCGAGGCGGCGCAGCGGCGAACTAATCCAATCAAGCATGCGCGCCTCCTTGCAGGCCCAGATCGGCCGCCAGGGCGGTGGCGGCCGGATAACTGTAATGCACCGGGCCGTCGGCCTCGCCGTTGACGAACTGGCGCACCCACGGCGAATCGGAATTGCGCACTTCGTCCGGCGAACCTTGGGCGATGACTTGGCCCCCGGCGACGAACAGCACGTGGTCGACGATTTCCAGCGATTTGTGCACGTCGTGCGTCACCATCACCGCGGTGGTGCCGAGCGCGTCGTTGAGTTTCTTGATCAAGAGCGCGATCACGCCCAGCGAGATCGGGTCCAGGCCGGTGAACGGCTCGTCGTACAGCATCAGCTGCGGGTCGAGCGCGATGGCGCGCGCCAGCGCCACGCGGCGCGCCATGCCGCCGGACAGCTCGGCCGGCATCAGCTTCTGGGTGCCGCGCAGGCCTACCGCCTCCAGCTTCAGGGTGACGAGGTCGTGGATCATGCTTTCCGGCAGTTTGGTGTGCTCGCGCAGCGGGAAGGCGACGTTCTCCGCCACGTTGAGGTCGGTGAACAGCGCGCCGAACTGGAACAGCATGCCCATGCGGCGGCGATGCTGGTACAGCTCGGCCTTGCTCATGCGCGCGATGTCCACGCCGTCGATCAGCACCTGGCCGGATTGCGGCCGGATCTGGCCGGAGATCAGCCGCAGCAGCGTGGTCTTGCCGCTGCCGCTGCCGCCCATGACGGCCACCAGCTTGCCGCGCGGCACGCCGAGAGTGAGGTTTTTCAGGATGGGCCGGTCGCCGTAGGCGAAGCTGACGTTCCTGAATTCAATGAAATAGTCTGAGGACACGAAATTTCCAAACAGCTTGCAAGGAGAGTCCGCTGTATGACCCGAGCGGTACGGCGAAATTCCGCCGTTGGCGCCGCGGTGGCGGAACGGAGCTGCGACGCGAGGAAGTGCACGGCAATCGCCGGGCCGGCCGATTTTATGGAAGCGTGCTATTCCGTACGCGAATAGGCGGATTTTATAGCGTTGGCGGCTTAGCGCCAAATATAGCTATGTTACCAAGTGCAAAATTGACGCAGCATCAATAATATTGACATGGTTTGATTGACAGTAGGGGCAGGAGCGTGTCCGGTGGGCGGGCGCCGCCGGGGAGATGACGGGCCGGCAGGGCCAGCCCGTCCAGGGTTTACACGCCGCGCAGCAGCTCGTTGATGCTGGTCTTGCTGCGGGTCTGCGCATCCACCTTCTTGACGATCACGGCGCAGTACAGGCTGTGGCTGCCGTCCTTGGACGGCAGGTTGCCCGATACCACCACCGAGCCCGGCGGCACGCGGCCATAGTGGACCTCGCCGGTTTCGCGATCGTAGATCTTGGTGGACTGGCCGATGTAGACGCCCATCGAGATGACGGAGCCTTCGCCCACGATCACGCCTTCGACGATTTCCGAGCGCGCGCCGATGAAGCAGTTGTCCTCGATGATGGTCGGGTTGGCCTGCAGCGGCTCCAGGACGCCGCCGATGCCGACGCCGCCGGACAGGTGCACGTTCTTGCCGATCTGGGCGCAGGAGCCGACGGTGGCCCAGGTGTCCACCATGGTGCCTTCATCCACATAGGCGCCGATGTTGACGTAGGACGGCATCAGTACGGTGTTCCTGGCGATGAAGCTGCCCTTGCGCGCCACGGCGCCCGGCACCACGCGGAAACCGGCTTCCTGGAAGCGAGCCGGGCTCCACTCGGCGAACTTGGTGTCCACCTTGTCGAAGTAGCGGTTGACGCCGTCGTCCAGCACGGCGTTGTCGCGGATGCGGAAGGACAGCAGCACGGCCTTCTTCACCCACTGGTTCACCACCCAGTCGTCGCCGTGTTTCTCCGCGACGCGCAGATGGCCGTTGTCCAGTTCGGCGATGACCTGCTCGATGGCGGCTTTCAGTTCCGGCGATACGATGGCGGGCGTGATTTCGGCGCGTTTCTCGAATGCCTGCTCGATCAGGCTTTGGATCGGATGCATCTGGTTCAGTCCTTTGGCAATGTGAATCGAAGTCGTCATCTAAATCATTCAATCTGGTCGGGGTGGTTCGAAAGCTCAGGCCGAGCTGGCCGGCTGGTGGCTGCGGCAGAACGCAACCATTCTCTGCGCCGCGGCCAGGCATTCCGCCGGTTCCGCCACCAGCGCGATGCGGATATAGCCGCTGCCGGGATTGCCGCCGTGGGCGTCGCGGGCCAGGTAGCTGCCCGGCAGCACCGTCACATGCTGTTGCTCGAACAGCGCGCGGGCAAAGCCGACATCGTCGCCGTCCGGCACCTTGGCCCACAGGTAGAAGCCGGCATCCGGCATGGCGACGTCCAGCACCGGCGCCAACAGCGGCAACACGGCGGCGAATTTGGCGGCGTAGGCCGCCCGGTTGGACTCGACGTGGGCCTCGTCGTTCCAGGCGGCGATGCTGGCCGCCTGCACCGTCAGGCTCATCGCGCTGCCGTGGTAGGTGCGGTACAGCAGGAATTTCTCCAGGATGGCCGCGTCGCCGGCGACGAAGCCGGAGCGCATGCCCGGCACATTGGAGCGCTTGGACAGGCTGGTCAGCATCACCAGCCTGTCCAGGCCGCGGCCCAGCGCGCGCGTGGCGGACAGGCCGCCCAGCGGCGGCTGGTCGAAGTAAATTTCCGAATAGCACTCGTCGCTGGCGATCACGAAACCGTAGCGGTCGGACAGCGCGAACAGCTTGTCCCAGTCCGCCAGGCCCATTACCGCGCCGGTGGGGTTGCCCGGACTGCAGACGATCACCAGCTGAGCGCGGCGCCAGACGGTGTCCGGCACGCTGTCCCAGTCTGGCTGGAAGCGACGGGCCGCCTCGCAGTTCAGGTAGTACGGTTCGGCGCCGGCCAGCAGTGCCGCGCCCTCGTAAATCTGGTAAAAAGGATTGGGAGAGATCACTACCGGTTTGTCGCCGCCGCTGGCGTCGATCAAACACTGCGTCAGCGCGAACAATGCCTCGCGGCTGCCGTTGACCGGCAGCACCTGGCGCGCCGGGTCCAGCGCCACGCCATAGCGGCGCTCGGCCCAGGCGGCGCAGGCCTGGCGCAAGGCCGGGGTGCCCTGGGTGGCCGGATAGCCGGACAAGCCGGCCAGGTTGGCGCACAGGGCGTCCTTCACCAACTGCGGCGCCGGGTGTTTGGGCTCGCCCATGGCCAGGCTGATGTGCGGCAGCTCGGCCGGCGGCTCGGCGCCAGCCAGCAGCGCGGCCAGCCTTTGGAACGGGTACGGATGCAATTGGGCCAGGCGGGGATTCAAGGCGTCTCTCCATCAAAAAATCGGCACGGCAATCGACCATCTTAAGAACAGCGATGACACCTGTAAAACAAAAATTTCTCGCCACTTCCGGCATCCTCACCACGGCGCTGGTATGGGCGCTGATGTGGTACCCGTTCCGCAGCCTCAGCCAGCAAGGCGTCAGCGTGCCGATGGCCTCCTTGGGAACGTATCTGATCACCATCGCGCTGGGCATGACCTTGTTCTTCAAGCTGTACCGGCGGCAGTTCCGTTTCGAGCCTCCCCTGTTGTTGCTGATGCTGGTATTCGGCTGGTGCAACTTCAGCTACACCATGGCTGTGGCCGAGGGGCAGGTGATGCGCGTGCTGCTGTTGTTTTACCTGTCGCCGCTGTGGACCGCGCTGTTTTCGCGATTGCTGCTGCATGAAAAGCTGACCCGCAGCGGCTGGCTGGTGGTGGCGCTGTCGCTGCTGGGGTGCTTTGTCTTCCTCTACCGGCCTGGGTTGTTGTCCGGCGCTTTGCCATTGACGCAGGGCTACGAATGGCTGGCGCTGTCAGGCGGCATGGCTTTCGCCTTCGGCAATGTGGTCAGCCGCAGGCTGCACACCATTCCGATCGCTGTGAAGTCGGCGACCATCTGGTTCGGCGTGGCGTTTTTTGGCGCGGCCAGCCTGTTCCGGAGCGGCGAGCTGGCCAGCATGTTGACCATCCCGCCGCAGAGCTGGCTGGTGCTGGGCATTCTGGGGGTGGTGTTGCTGTGCACCAGCGTGATTTCGCAAAATGGCGTGTCCATCCTGCCGGCGACGCAGGCGATGACGCTGATGCTGATGGAGCTGGTGTTCGCCGCGATATCGGCTTACCTGCTCGCAGGCGAGGCAATGACGCTGCAGGAGTGGTTCGGCGGCGCCTTGATCGCCGGCGCTAGTCTGCTGTCCGGCAAGATGACGCAGCCCGCGCCGCATTCCCGTCCGCAAACCGCGCCATGACATGAAGACTGGAGACAAGATGCAGATCAGACCGATGGCGCCGCAGGACTTCGCGGCGTTCTGGCCGATATTCCGCGACATCGTGGCCGCGCGCGAAACCTATGCCTTCGATCCCGACATGGACGAAGCCCGCGCCCGCCAGCTGTGGTGCGAAACGCCGCTGGAGACCTGGTTGGCGGAGGAGCAGGGGGAGATTCTGGGCAGCTATTTTCTGAAACCCAATGCCGCCGGCCCGGGCGGCCATGTCGGCAATTGCGGCTATATGGTGTCGCCGGCCGCGCGCGGCAAGGGCGTGGCGCGCGCCATGTGCGAGCATTCGCAGCAGCGCGCGCGGGCGCGCGGCTTTCTGGCCTTGCAGTTCAACAGCGTGGTGGCCACCAATGAGACGGCGGTGGCGCTGTGGCAGAAGATGGGTTTCGACATCGTCGGCCGGCTGCCGCGCGCTTATCTCCATGCCGTCCATGGCCTGGTGGACTGCCTGGTGATGTACAAGTGGCTGGGGGAGGAAAAGAAGGCGGCGATGCCGGAGCCGGTTCCGCTGATCGGGCGCAAGAATATCGAGGCGGTGGTGTCGCGGCGGCGCAGGCAGGAGGGGTGAAACGGAAAACCGCCGGACCGGCGTGCTGCCGGCCAGGCGGTAGCGGCGAGCCTTACAGGCTGCTCAGGTACTGCTGGAGCGCCTTGATGTTGACGTCGTAGGCGGTCGGCGCGCCCAACTCGACGCCGCCGCTGCGCACGTAGTAGGCAAACGGCACGGCGCGGGTGCCGAAGAAGGGCAGGAAATCATCCGGCTGCAGCGTGGTGCCGTTCAGACCAATCGCCCAGTTGTTCGCCTTGTAGCGGTTCAACTGCTCGATCACGCCATGCACGGCCAGTCCTTCGGTGCTGCGAATCAGCGCGATGTAGTGGTTCAGCGTGTCGATATTGGTTTGATAGGCGGTCGGCTCCCCCACGTTGACGCCCTTGGCCCGCACATAATACGAAAACGGCAGTTTGTGCTCGGTGAAGAAGGACAGGAAACCATCCGGCGCCAGGGTGTCGCCGTTCAGGCCGATGGCCCAGTTCTTGGACTGGTAGTCCTTCAACTGCTTGATGATCTCGTTGCTGGCTTCGATAGCCTGTTTGGCCGGGATGCTCACTGCGGTGGTCTGGCTCATTTCAGCGCTCCTGAATGGGTTGAATGACAGGAAATGCGTACTGCCCGGGTATCCGAATCGTTAGCTTGCATGTTTGCCATCCTGCAGGAATGGATCGATTGGCTTCGATCAGGCAAGGCGAGAATAGCCCGGCGGGAGCGCAGGGGGTACTGCCAGATAGGTTAGGTGTATTTCGAGAGCGATATGCTATAAAAATCTTCGGGATTGAAATCCTGTTTCAATAGCTATCCATTTTTTGATATAAGAGTTGAGATCTGCCGCGGCGCAGTGCGCTTCAATAATGCGGCGGGATTTCGTCGCGCAGCGAGGTGGCGGGGCCGTCTTCCGGCTGCTGGCTGCGCAGCTGCTGGTACAACAGGCGGATCTGCTGTTGCAGCAGGTCGATTTCTTTCTGCTGGCGGGCGACGGTGGCGTTGAGCGCGTCCAAGAGCTCGTCCTGAAAGGCGAGGCGCACTTCCAGCGCCTCGACGCGGTTTTCGGTATTGGTATCCATGCCCGCCATTCTACAACACCATGGCGGCGATCCAGCCGGCGGTCATCAAGGGCAGGTTGAAATGCAGGAAGGTGGGCAGCACGGTGTCGTGGATGTGGTCGTGCTGACCATCCAGATTCAGGCCGGAGGTCGGCCCCATGGTGGAGTCCGAGGCCGGCGAACCGGCGTCGCCCAGGGCGCCCGCGGTGCCGATGATGGCCACGGTGGCCAGCGGCGAGAAACCCAGGTGCGCGCACAGCGGCACATAGATGGCGGTGAGGATGGGCACGGTGGAGAACGACGAGCCTATGCCCAGCGTCACCGTCATGCCGATGGCCAGCATCGCCAGCGCCGCCAGCGAGCGCTGGCCTTCGAACAGCGCCGCGCCGGCCTTGACCAGCGGCGCGATCTCGCCGCTGGCGCGCAGCACTTCGGCGAAACCCTGGGCGGTGATCATGGTGAAGCCCACCATCGCCATCATCTTCATGCCTTCGTTGAACACGCCGTCGGCGTCTTTCCACTTGACCACCCCTGTCGCCAGGAATAACAGAAAGCCGGACAGCGCGCCCATGATCATCGAGCCGGTATACAGCTGCACCGTGAAGGCGGCGACGATGGCGGCGCAGGCCGTGGCCAGCGATTTTCGGCTGACGCGGGCATGGGTGCGCTCGGCGTTCTCTATCTTGCCCAGCGAGTAGCGGCGCGGCTTGCGGTAGCTCGCCAGCACGGCGCATAGCAGGCCGGCCACCATGCCCAGCGCCGGTATCGCCATGGCGTGCATCACGTTGATGCCCGAGATGTCCATGCCGGCCTTGGCGGCGTTGCCGAGCAGGATTTGCTTCAGATAGATGTCGCCGAAGCCCACCGGGAACACCATGTAAGGCGTCACCAGGCCGAAGGTGAGCACGCAGGCCACCAGCCGGCGGTCCAGCTGCAGCCGCGCCATCACGTACAGCAGCGGTGGGATCAGCATCGGGATGAAGGCGATGTGGATGGGCACCAGATTCTGGCTGGCGATGCTGACGCAGCCGAGCAGCGTGATCAGCGTCCATTTCAACTTGCCGTGGGCGCTGTGGTTCTCCAGTTTTTTCACGGCCAGATCAGCCATCGCATGCGGCAGGCCGGACTTGGCGATGGCGACGGCAAAGGCCCCCAGCAGGGCGTAGGACAGCGCCACCGAGGCGCCGCCGGTGATGCCGTTATTGAACGCGGCCAGGGTGGAAGACAGCGACAGGCCGCCGGCCAGGCCGCCGATCAGCGCCCCCAGCAGCAGGCTGATGACGACGTGGGTACGCAACAGGGTCAGGGTGAGCATGGCGCACACGGCTAGTACAACGGCATTCATTTGTATAGACAAATCAGTAGCTTAGGCGCGTGCGCGCGGGGCGGGTAGGGTAGCCGGTTTTGGCCGGGCTGTCGAGCAGGCAGGAGGAATAGGCCTTTTATATTCCAAAGTATGATTAGCTTTTCACTCAATATTGCTAGGGGAAATTTAAAAAGCGTTTTACAGTCATTTCATCACCTGAATCCGCGTGGCGCGGCAAGGAGGTAAGATGGAAGCGTTGCTGGTAGGGGCGGATAGCCTGGGCAATATTCCGGAAGTGTTACGGAGCTACGATATCCGCATCGCCCGCCACATCTGTGGCCGCAATGTCGCGCATCAACGGCGCGCGCCGCTGCCTGGCCGGCCTGATCTGCTGATCCTGTTGACCGACTTCCTCGGCCACAATGTGATGCGCAATTATCGCGATAGCGCGGCCGCCTTGGGCATACCGGTGCTGGCCTGCCGCCGCTCCGCCACCGCGGTGGAGCAGCGCCTGCGCCATCACGGCTGGAGGCGGCTGTCATGATCTTCTCCGGCAACGAAAACTGGCTGGCCTGGCTGCTGGGACGCACCGCGCTGCAGGCCCCGCCCCGCGTGGAATGGGGCCGCGTCGAGCCGCCACCGGCGCCGGTCACGCGCTGAAACCGGTTGGCGGCGCTGGTTCCCCGGCCGCCGTTCTGCGAAACTCCCATCCATTGTCTGCGTCCAAGCTGCCTGCCCGCCGCTGCGGGCGCTTTATCGTTTGGAAACAGGGAACCGCTTGATGTCAGTCTTTTCCGTTGAATTCAAAGTGCGCGATTACGAGTGCGACATGCAGGGCATCGTCAACAACGGCGTCTATTTCAATTACCTGGAACATGCCCGCCATGAGTTTCTGCTGGCCAAGGGCATAGATTTCGCCGCGCTGGCGCGCGACAAGATCAATCTGGTGGTGGTGCGCTCGGAGATGGATTACAAAGCCTCGTTGACCAGCGGCGACACCTTCGTCGTGACCGTGGCTTTCGAACCGGTGTCGCGGGTGCGTTTCGGCTTCCGTCAGCAAGTGATTCGCCAGGCCGACGGCAAGGTAGCGCTGGAAGGGCTGATCATCGGCACCGCCATCAACGAACGCGGCCGGCCGGCGATTCCGGAAGGCTTCGCCGAGCGGCTGACCGCCTGAAAAACGGATTTAGCCACGAAATCCACGAAAAACACGGACGAAGGCCGACTACCGAGATCGGAGAGACGGCGGCTGTTGGTTTGCCGCTGCGCTTTTCGCGCCTTCCGCGGCTAGTCAAGCCTTCGACAAGGGCAACGTAGTCTGTCAGTCGGCAGGCTGCCGCCCTCGTTTTTCCGCGTGTTTCCTTAGCCAAGAACGTTCTCCGCCACTCCTTTCTATTAGGCCGATTCCGTCAGCGTCTCTGGCCGGATGCCCCACTGCTCGCGCAAAAAGGCTTGCCCGGCCGGCGTGACGCGCAGCGCGCGGCTATCCTGGCGCCGCTCCACCCAATGCCGCTGTTGAAACTCCCGGCATAGCCCCGCGCCAAACGCGCCGGCCAGATGCGGCCGCCGTTCGCTCCAGTCCAGGCAGGCGCGCGCCAGCGGCCGTTTGCCGCTGATTGGCGCCGTTACCCCCAGGGTGGCGGCGAACCAGCGCTGTCCCGACGCCGTGACTTCGAACTGTCTTTCCTCATTCAGCAGCAACAGCCCGTCCGCTTGCATCGCGTCGGCAATGGCGATGCCCAAGCGGCCTGCCAAGTGGTCGTAACAGGTGCGCGCCAGTCTGAGCTGTGGCGAAACCGGGCTGGCGGCGCGCGGTCGCTGCAGATCATGGCCATGGGCGGCCGCGCTCAAGGCTTCCAGCGCCTGGGCGATGGCGGCATTGGCCAGCAGGTAGTAGCGGTGGCGGCCATGCCGCTCCACCTTCACCGCTCCGCCTTGCAATAGTTTGGCCAGATGGTTGCTGGCGCTCTGCGCGCTGAGACCGGCATGACGGGCCAGTTCGCTGGCCGGATAGCTGCGGCCATCCAGCAGCAGGAGCAGCATGCGGGCGCGGCCGGGGTCGGCCAGCAGGCTGGCCAGGCGGCTGATGTCGGGAAGATGGGCGGCGGTCATGATTCACTCTAGCGTGAAACATCGTATGGGATGGCTGGCTACGATAAGGGCATCTTCAAGACTAGCCAAGGAGTTTTATCATGCCGCAGCTGCCCGGTGATCTGCCAAACCATCCCCACCGCGACGCCCCGAGCTTGAGTGGCCACGCTGGCGGCCAGCCGCGCCACTCGGGAGGATGGGCATGAGCGATTGGCCGGAACACGCGCTGGCCGCCGCCAGCCATCCAGATCCTTATCCTTATTACCGGGCACTGGCGCGGCAGGGCTGGGTTCGCGACGAACGCCTGGGTGTATGGCAGGCGGCCTCGGCCGCTGCGGCGCAGGACCCGGCGGCACCGGGCGAGGCGATGGATTTTGGCCGGGGCCGCCATGGTTGTCCCGGCGAGCGGCTGGCGCTGGCTATCGCAAAGGGCGCGCTGGCGGCGCTGGAGGCGGCGCGGCCGGATTGGGAGGCTTTGGCCGGTTCTATTCAGTTCCGCCATTTGCCCAATGCGCGGATACGCCGTTTTGGCGCAGGAGAGGGGCGATGATCGCGGTGATTTTTGAAGTGACGCTGGCTGACGGCGGGCGGGATGGCTATCTGGACTGGGCCGGTCGGCTGGCGGAGACGCTGCAGCAAATGGATGGCTTCCTCTCCATCGAGCGTTTCCAGAGCCTGGCGCGGCCAGACACGCTGCTGTCGCTGTCGTTCTGGCGGGACGAGGCGGCGCTTGCCACCTGGCGCAATCTGGCTTCGCACCGGATGGCGCAGGCGGCGGGACGGGATGGGCTGTTCGCCGACTACCGCCTGCGGGTGGCGGCGGTGCTGCGCGATTACGGCATGCGCGCGCGCGGGCAGGCGCCGGCTGACAGCCGCGCCGCGCACTCAGCCTGAGGCCAGGGCCTTGATCACGTAGAGGTCGAAGCGGGTGGACCTGCCGTCCAGCACGGCGGACGGCTTCACGCCCGCTATCGGCGCGCCCAGCCGCGGCCGCTTGACCACCACGCGCACTTTGGCGGCGGCGATGGCGGCGGCCAGCAGCTCGGCGCTGTCCATATCATCGCCAATGACATGCTGGAAGGCCTGCATGTCTTTCTTGGCGGCGGCGGATTTCTTGTCGGTGTCCGGGAACATCGGGTCGACGAACACCACGTCGGGACGTTCCGCCTCGCCCAGGCTGGCCAGCCAATCGCGCGAATTGGCGTGCACCAAGCCCATGCGCGCGGCGATGTCGCGGGTGGCCTCGTCGCGTTCGGCCCGCTCCAGCGCATCTGCCAGCAGCGCCGCCGCCACCGGCGAGCGCTCCACCATCGTCACCCGGCAGCCCAGCGTGGCCAGCACGAAGCTGTCGCGGCCCAGTCCGGCGGTGGCGTCCACCACATAGGGCAAATCCTTCGCCCCTTTCAGCCCCACCGCCTTGGCTACCGGCTGGCCGCGGCCACCGCCCTGCTCGCGTCGATGGCGCGCCGCGCCTTCGACGAATTCGGCGAACACCGCGCCGTGTTTGCCGGTGGTCAACAGCTCCAGCCGCTCGCCGTTCAGCTCCAGCCAGTAGCCGTCGCTAGGTCGTTGTTTTGCCAACGGCAGCAAGAAACGCTCAGACAGGCGGCGTGCGGCGTCGAGGCGGGCGGGTTCGGAGCAGTAAAGCGGCGTGGCGGTCATCGGGCATCCTTGAAAACGTATGCGCACGATACGGGATGCGTGTTTCTGCTGCAAGTTGGCATTTTTTGCTCGGTATGCTCAGGGCAGCTAAGTAATTTTAGCTAAAGCCTCTTTACGCATATAACATTTTTTAACGAGTAAAAATGGTCTATCCATCATATGTGAACACATACTGTTCAGTGTGAGTCGCTACGGGACAAAGACTCGGCAGCCAAATCCTATCCCGCCAGACGCAGCCGTTGTTTGAACGGTTGGGGTTGGCGTGCCTGGAGTGGCGCGCAGCTTTGTAAACGGCTCCGGGTGTGTTGTCGGGAGAATGGTCATGGCATGGTGGAAATCGGCAAAACCGCAAGCGCTGTCTCGCGCCACGGAGCGTTCGTCCAACCGTCTGCTGCTGCAGGCCTTGGAGCCCAGGATGATGTTCGATGGCGCGGTAGCGGCCTCGATAGGCCATGCGGCGCAGCATATCGGCGTAATGCATGACGTGCTGGATGCCTCCGCCCAACAACGACATGGCGAGGCGGCGCACCCGGCGGCAGCGACCAGCGCCGCGCCTCCTTCCCGCGCCGCGGCCGAATCCCATGCCGTCCCGCCGGCTGGACCAAAAGATGGCGGCGAGCGTGCCGCGTCCGCCAACGCGCCGCAAGTGGTGTTCGTCGAAAACGATGTCGCCAATTTGCAAAGCCTAGTTTCCCAGTTGCCGTCCAATTACCAGGTGGTGATTCTGGACAGCAGCAAGGATGGCCTGGCGCAGATCGCGCAATGGGCGCAAAGCCACAGCGGCTACGGCGCCATCCACATCATCTCGCATGGCCAGGAAAACGATCTGCAGCTGGGCACCACACAGTTGACCGCCGCCAATGTGGCTAGCTACCAGGCTGAGCTGGCCACCATAGGCCAGGCCTTGCGCCCGGGGGGCGATATTCTGTTGTATGGCTGCGACGTGGCGGAAGGCAGCGACGGCGCGGCGCTGGTCAACTCGATCGCGCGGGAAAGCGGCCGGGTGACGGCTGGCTCCACCGACGCGACCGGCGCCGCCAGCCTGGGCGGCGACTGGACGCTGGAGTACGCCACCGGCAAGCTGCATGCGGCCACGCTGGATCTGCCGAATTATCAGGGTCTGCTGACCCAACCCACTTCCGGCACCACCTCTTTCGACACGCTGGACGGCTCCACCACCGTGATTCCAAACGGCCAGAGCGCGCTGACGGTGAGCAACTTCCTGGGTTGGAACTTCACCATGCAGATGAATTCGAACAGCGACGGCCAGAACGAGATGATCATCGTGGAGAAGGACGGCTCCAGCTCGGTGGAAACGGTGGACGCGCTGAGCGACGGCGTGAAGCAGATCACCTATTTCTCGGTCAAACCGAATGACAGCAGCTTGTTCGCGCTGAATTCCATCAGCGTGGTGCTGGACGGCTACAACTCCAGCTTCTCCGGCGGCACGCTGGTATTGCAGGGTTATCTGAATGGTTCGCTGGTGAGCGGGGCCACGCTGAGCCAGAGCGTGTCCGACATCGACAACAGCGGCTCGGTGGTGACTTTCAATGTCTCCAGCAACAGCAACTTCGTGGGCATAGACTCATTCCGCGTGGTTCCTTCCGCCGGCAATAATGTCACCGGCCTGATCGGCATCGGCGGCATCAACGCCACCAACTTCCACTTCCCCGGGCCGACGTTGACCGCCAGCGGCGGCAGCAGCGCTTACAGCTCCGGCACCGGCAGCGCGGTGACGGTGGACAGCGGCATCACGCTCAGCGATACCGCCGCCTCGACGCAGACCAGCGCCACGGTGTCGATCACCGGCAACTTCCACAGCGGCGAGGATGTGCTGGCCTTCACCAACAACGGCAGCACCATGGGCAATATCAGCGGCAGCTACAACAGCGGCACCGGGGTGCTGACGCTGACCTCCAGCGGCTCCACCGCCACCAACGCGCAATGGCAGGCCGCGCTGAAGGCGGTGACGTATCAGGATTCCTCGCTGACGCCGAATACCAGCAGCCGCACCATCAGCTTCGCCGTTACCGACGCCAGCAGCAACACCAGCGGCACGGTGACCAAGACCGTCACCGTGGCCGCCGACGCCGCGCCGGTGATCAGCAACCTGAACGGCGATAGCAACACCTATTACGCCGGCGCCGGCGCGGTGCATCTGGATACCGGCACCGCGGCTACCGTCAGCGACACGGATACGCCCACTTTGACCGGCGGCAACGTCACGGCCCACATTTCCGCCAACGGCCAGAGCGGCGAGGACGCGCTGGGCATAGACACCAGCGGCACGGTGACGCTGTCCAGCGGCACCAGCGTCGGCAGCACGGTGTCGGTGGGCGGGGTGGCCATCGGCACCATCGCCAGCAGCGGCGACGGCGTCAGCGGCCACGACCTGATCGTCACGCTGAACAGCAACGCCACCGCCAGCCGGGTGACCACGCTGGTGGACGCATTGACTTACAACGACACGGCCTCCGGCATACCCAATACTTCCATCCGCACCATCCAGGTCACGGTCAATGACGGCCGCGGCGGCACCAGCAGCGCCGCCAGCGTGACGATGGCGGTCAGCGCCGCGCCGCTGCTTACCACAAGCGGCAGCAGCGCCGCCTTCACCGCCGGCGACAACGCCACCTCGACGCCGGTGGCGGTGGACGGTGGCATCACCGTCACCGACAATGCCAGTCCGACGCTGGCCAGCGGCACGGTGGCTATCACCGGCAACTTCCACAGCGGCGAGGATGTGCTGGCCTTCACCAATAACAACGGCACCACCTACGGCAACATCAGCGCCAGCTACAACAGCGGCACCGGCGTGCTGACGCTGACTTCCAGCGGCGCGACGGCCACGCTGGCGCAATGGCAGGCGGCGCTGCGCGCGGTCACCTATACCGACAGCGCCGTGACGCCAAATAGCGCCACCCGCACGGTCAGCTTCCAGGTGGCGGACGGCAATAGCAACGCCAGCAGCGCGGCGACGCGCACGGTGACGGTGGCGGACACCGACCAAACGCCGATCGCCACCGCCAGCGGCGGTAGCACCGCCTTCACCGCCGGCAACAACACCTCTTCCACACCGGTGACGGTGGACAGCGCCATCACGGTGTCCGATCTCGACAACACCACGCTGGCCAGCGGCACGGTGTCGATAACAGGCAATTTCCACAGCGGCGAGGACGCGTTGAGCTTCACCAATACCAGCGCGGTCACCTACGGCAACATCGTCGCCAGCTACAACAGCGGCACCGGCGTGCTGACGCTGACTTCCAGCGGCGCCACCGCAACGATCGCCCAATGGCAGGCGGCCATGCGCGCGGTGAAATACACCGACAGCGCGGTGACGCCGAACAGCGCTACCCGCACCATCAGTTTCGTGGTCAATGACGGCACCAAGAACAGTACGGCGACGACCAAGTCGGTGACGGTGGCGGACACCGATCAGACGCCTATCGTCACCGCCAGCGGCGGCAGCGCTTCGTTCACCGCCGGCAACAACGTCACCTCCACGCCGGTAACCATAGACGGCGGCGTCACCGTGTCCGACCTCGACAACACCACATTGGCGAGCGGAACGGTGTCGATCACAGGCAATTTCCACAGCGGCGAAGACGTGCTGGCTTTCAGCAACACCAGCGCCATCACCTACGGCAACATCAGCGCCAGCTACAACAGCGGCACCGGCGTGCTGACGCTGACTTCCAGCGGCGCGACGGCGACTATCGCGCAATGGCAGGCCGCTTTCCGCGCGGTGACGTACACCGATACGGCGATTACGCCTAACAACGCCACCCGCACCATCAGCTTCGTGGTCAACGACGGCCAGCAGAACAGCACGGCGGCGACACGCACGGTGACGGTGGCCGATACCGACCAGACGCCGATCGCCACCGTATCCAGCGCCAACGGCAGCTACACCCTCAGCGGCACGCCTACCCCGGTGGCGGTGGACAGCGGCATCACGCTGTCCGACCGCGACAACACCACGCTGGCGAGCGGTACGGTGTCGATCACCGGCAACTTCCATAGCGGCGAGGACGTTCTGGCCTTCACCAACACCAGCTCCGCGACCTTCGGCAATATCGTCGGCAGCTACAACAGCGGTACCGGCGTGCTGACGCTGACCTCCAGCGGCGCAACCGCTACCGTGGCGCAATGGCAGGCCGCCTTGCAGGCAGTCACCTACAACGACACCTCGGGCACGCCCAATACCGCCACCCGCACCGTCAGCTTTGTGGTTAACGATGGCGAAGTGAACAGCGCCGCCGTTACCCGCAACATCGCCATCCAACTGCCGACGCCGACGGTAAGCGGACTCACCAGCGGGACCGACACCGGCAGCAGCAGTTCCGACGGCATCACCAGCGACGCCACGCCGACAGTGACGGGCTCGGCGGAGGCGGGCAGCACGGTGACCATCTATGTGGACGGCGTGTCGGTGGGCACCACCACCGCCAGCGGCACCGGTGCTTGGAGCTATGCCTTCAGTGACCCGATCGCCAGCGGCAGCCATGCGATAACCGCCATGGCAACCAGCGGCTCGGTGAACAGCAGCGTATCGACTGCTTATACGGTGCTGATCGACACCACCGCGCCGAGCGCGCCGACGGTAAGCGGGCTGACCACCGCTACCGACACCGGCAGCAGCAGTTCCGACGGCATCACCAGCGACAATACGCCAACGGTGCAAGGCACAGCCGAGGCGAACAGCACGGTGACGGTGTATGTCGACGGCACGGCGGTCGGTACCGCTACTGCGGATAATACCGGCGCGTGGTTCTACAACGTTTCCAGCAGCCTGGCCGACGGCAACCACAGCGTACGGGCGACGGCGACCGATACCGCCGGCAATGTCAGCGGACAGTCGACGGCTTACAACGTCACTATCGATACCGCGACGCCAACGACGCCAACCATCAGCGGCCTGACCACGGCGACGGACACCGGCAGCAGTCATAGCGACGGCATTACCAGCGACAACACGCCGACGCTGCAGGGCACCGCGCCGGCCAATAGCACGGTGACGGTGTATATCGATGGCTTCCAGGTCGGCACCGCCATCGCCAACGGCAGCGGGGCATGGAGTTACAACCTGAGCACCAGCCTGCCAGATGGCAATCATGGCGCGCGTGTGACCGCGACCGACACTGCCGGCAATGTCAGCACGCTGTCGGCGGCTTACAGCATCACCATCGACACCGCCGCGCCGAGCGCGCCGACGGGCCTGGCCCTGGCCACGGCTTCGGACACCGGCAGCAGCCACA
>NZ_JAUCGU010000021.1:0-19614 GCF_059916625.1 Chromobacterium sp. CCUG 76385 | reverse complement strand
AACATCACCATCGACACCGCCGCGCCGAGCGCGCCGACGGGCCTGGCCCTGGCCACGGCTTCGGACACCGGCAGCAGCCATAGCGACGGCATCACCGACAACAACCAGCCGACAGTGCAAGGCACGGCCGAGGCGAACAGCACGGTGACGGTGTATGTGGACGGCACGGCGGTGGGTACGGCGACGGCGAACGGCAGCGGGGCATGGAGCTACAACCTGAGCAGTCCGCTGGCCGATGGCAACCACAGCATCCGGACGACGGCGACGGATGCGGCGGGCAACGTCAGCGGGCAATCCAGCGGCTATAACTTCACGGTAGATACCGCCGCGCCTCAGGTGCAGAGCTTCACCGCTTCCGACACGCTGAGCACTTCGGCCAGCACGGTGGCTTACCAAGTGGTGTTTTCCAAACCGGTAGTCGCGTTCACCGCGGACAACCTGAGTGTGGTGACCAGCGGCGGCGCGCATGGCACGGTGTCGAGCGTCACGCAGATCAACGCGACTACCTACGCCATCCAACTGAGCGGCGTAGGCGGCGACGGTACGCTGTCGCTGTCGATCAAGAGCGGCACAGTCAGCGATGTCGCCGGCAATCAACTGAAGGGGACGGTCAGCGTGCCCTCGTACCAGGTATCTACGCAGGTGGTGACGACCAGCACGGTGACCCCGGTCCATGCTGGCGCGACGACCAGCTTCGGCAATACCTTACAGTTGCCGCCGATCACGCCGAATATCGTGCTGGCCGCAGTCAGCGGCAATCCTGTTGTGGCCACTGCCAATGAAAACAGCGGGCCTGCCGAGCACAACGCAAGCGGCATCTTGACGTCAAACTTCGGCGGGACGGACAACGTCAACGGCGCCGTGCCGTCTTTCGTCAGCAATGTGGCGATCAATCCCACCATTGCCTTGCAGGTCAATCCAGACTTGGGGGGGCGGCCACTGGTGTCCGGCCAGTCTTTTTCCATCACGCTGCCGCCGGCCACCATCATTACCCGGGAGTCGACGGCAAACCTGAGCATTGTGGCCCGGCAAAGCGATGGCCAGCCATTGCCATCCTGGCTGAAGTTCGATCCCGCGACCGGCAAGTTCACCGGCCAGGCGCCAGCAGGCTGGGCCAAGGCTATTTCTGTGGATATCCGGGTGCAGGACAAGTCGGGACACCATGGCAACAGCCATATTCAGCTGAATTTCGGGCAACGGCAGTCAAATACTGGCGGCAGCGGCAAGGCCGCCGCGGTGGCAGGCAAGACCGCGTTGAACCAGCAATTTGAAAAGCATGGCCACAAGGCCTTCCTGCAGCAAATGCAGGCTTGGTTGGAGGGGGAAACTCAAGCGTAGGCAGGTTATAGAAGGCAGCGCAGGGCGGTGCCCTGACCATCTCAACGCTCAAGGGGGCGGAAGCATGCAAGCCGTAAAACAAGCAAGATCATGGACCGTTAGATGGATCCCGTTAGCGGTAACTGTGGCTTTGACCGGGTGCGCGGTGACGCCGCAGCCGTTGAGCGTGGCGGATCGCCAAGCTACCTTGGCCGCCGATCGCCAGGCGATGTTCGACAGCCAGGAACCGTTGGCTGGCCCGGTAACGCTGCAGGAGGCGATGGCGCGCGCCTTGAAATACAACCTCGATTACCGTGTGAAGCTGATGGAGGAGGCGATGGCGCAGCGCCAGCTGGATTTGTCCAGTCTGGACATGCTGCCGAAGCTGGCGTTGGCGGCTGGATATACTGCCCGCAACAAGGACAATGCCTCGTCCTCCCAAAATGTGGCAACCGGAGAGCAGTCGTTGGTGCCGTCCATCTCCTCGGAAAAGCATGATCGCACTGCCGATTTGAACCTGAGCTGGAATGTGCTGGATTTCGGCGTCAGTTATTTTTCCGCCCAGCAACAGGCGGACAGAGTGCTCATTCTGGCGCAGCGCAAGCGCAAGGTGGCGCAGCAGCTGATGCAGCAGGTGCGGGAAGCGTGGTGGCAGGCCGCGGGCGCGCAGCAGCTGCAGGGCCGGGTAGATGCCTTGCTGAAGCAGGCCGAATCTGCCTTGGGGGATGCGCGCCAAGTCGAGCAGCAGAAGCTGCGCTCACCGTTGGATGCGCTCAATTACCGGCGTCAATTGCTTGACGTGATCCGGCAGATGACCGCCGTGCGCAGCGCCCTATCCCAGGCCAAACCCAGGCTGGCTGCCATCATGAACGTCATGCCTGGCCAGGATTTCCAGATTGCGCAGCCGGCCGGCATGCCGGTGCCGACGCTGGGCATCGATATCGACAAGATGGACGATATGGCTTTGCTGAACCGGCCTGAGGTGGTGGAGGCGCATTACAACCAGCGCATCAGCGCCCTGGAAACGCGCAAGGCCATCGCCAAGCTGCTGCCGGGGCTGGAGTTCAGCGTAGGGCAGCATTACGACAGCAATAAATTCCTGATCAACAATGCCTGGAGCGATGCCGGCCTGCGCATCAGCTGGAACCTGTTGAATCTGTTCAGCGCCGGCGCCATCACGCGCACCGCGCAGGCGCAGGTCGAAGTGGACAAGGCGCAGCGCATGGCGCTGAACATGGCGGTGCTGACCCAGGTCCACGTCGCCTATCTGGATTATCAGGGCAAGGCGCGGCAGTACGAGCTGGAACATGAGCTGAACAGCGTGGATCAAGCGATCTACGAGCAGACTCGCAACGCGGTGGACAGCGGCGCTTCGGCCAGGCTGCAGGGCATCCTGGCAGACGCCAACGCCGTGTTCTCGTCCCTGCGGCTGTATCAGTCCTATGGCGACATGCAAAATGCCTATGGCCTGATGGGCGCGAGCCTGGGGCTGGACCCGCTGCCGGCGTCGACCAAGGGATATGACCTGGCCTCGCTCAGCCAGGCTTTCCAGGGGGCGGAAAACAAGTGGCAAGGCATGGTGGCTGGGGGCGCGAAATGAAAACCGGCTACCTAGCGATGTGCTTCTGGCTGGCGGGGGCGGCCATGGCCGCCGCTCCGCAAGCGGGCTCGTCGGTCAACGCCGCCGATGGCCGCATACGCGTGCAGCTGATGTCACGCCACGCCGTGACGTTGTCGGGAGAGGTCGCCGCCAAGATCTCCGCCCTGCCGGTGGTGGAGGGCGGCAGCTTTCGTCGGGGACAGTTGCTGGTGGAGTTCGATTGCAGCAGTTATCGCGCCCAGTTGCACAAGGCCCAGGCCTCGCTGGAGGCGGCCAGCCAGTTGCTGAAAGTGGATAATCAACTGGCTAAGTACAACTCGGTGGGCACGCTGGAGCTGACCCAGGCCCAGGGCAAGGCCAAGGAGGCGGCTGCCGACGCCAGCTATGCCCAGACCCTGGTGTCCAAGTGCAGCATCGTTGCGCCGTTTGACGGGCGGGTCGCCAAGCGTAGCGCGGCAGTCCATCAATACGTCAACCCCGGTAACCCGATTCTGGACATCGTCGATTCCGACTCGCTGGAACTGCGCATGTTGGTGCCGTCCAAATGGCTGGCCACCCTGCAGCCAGGCCGCCGCTTCACGATCACGGTGGATGAGCTGGGTGCCAGCTTCCCGGCCAAGATAGAACGGCTGGGCGCGCAAATCGATCCGGTCAGCCAGTCCATCCTGGCCATAGGCGTGATAGACGGCAAGGCCGCCAACCTATTGCCCGGCATGAGCGGCTGGGCCAGTTTCAAATAAGCCATGGGACACGCCGATCGTAGTCGGGAACTGGCCACTTTGCTGCAGCTGTTGCATCGCGCGCGCGAGGCGGACAGCGCGGCGAGGCTGGGCTTCGTCATGGTCAATGAGAGCCTGCAGTTGCTGCCGTATCGCCAGGCCGCCTTTTGGGGGGAGGGATTGCACAGCCATGTCGTCGCCTTGTCCGGCTTGGCCGAACCCGACCCCACCGCGCCCTATCTGCAATGGCTGTCAGCATTGTTCCGTTATCTGCGGCCCGGCTCGGGCGATGTCGCGGCTAGTCGCTGCTGCGTCGCGGCCGACCTGCCGGATGCCTTGGGCGCGGAGTGGGGACATTGGCTGCCGGAGCATGGCTTATGGCTTTCGCTGGGCGAGCATGGCGCCTTGCTGCTGGCGCGCGATCTTCCCTGGAGCGAATACGAGTTGCGGCTGGCGGAGGAGCTGGCACATGGCTACGCCCATGCGCTGCGCCCATTCGCGCCTCGGCGCAACTGGCGCGCGAAGGTTGGCGATTGGCTGAAGCCGGGGCCGCGCCGCAAGCGCTTGTTGCTCGCCTTGCTGGTGCTGGTGTGTTTCCCGGTGCGTTTGAGCGTGCTGGCGCGGGCGGAAGTGGTGCCGGATGACCCGGTTCTGCTGCGGGCGCCGGTGTCCGGGGTGATAGACAAGGTTGCGGTGTTGCCGAACCAGCCGGTGCGGCGCGGGGCGGCCCTGTTCGATCTCGATGCCACGGTGCTGACCGGGCAATTCGAGTTGGCGCGGGAGGAGGCGAAAGCCGCGGAGGAAAGTTTTCGCGCCAGCGCCCAACTGGCGCTGACCGATGACAAGGGCAAGTTGGCGTTGGCCGAGGACAAGGCCAAGCTGGAAGAGAAGGACATCACGGTAGATTTTGCCGGCCGGGAACTGAAGCGGCTGCACGTTACCGCGCCGTCCGACGGCGTGGTGGTGTTCTCCGACCGCAATGACTGGCAGGGCAAGGCGGTGGCGCAGGGCGAAAAAGTCATGACGCTGGCCGATCCCTCCAAAGTCGAATTGACTGCCTGGCTGCCGGCGGCGGAGGCGATCGCCGTGCAGCCGGGCAGCCAAGTCACCTTGTATCCCAACGCTTCGCCGTTCCGTTCCTATGACGCGGTCTTGCAGCGCGTGGCCTACAAGGCGGAAGTCAGCGAGGGCAATCTGCTGGCCTATCGTTTGCAGGCGCGCTTCGAGAGTGGCCAGCGTCTGCCGCAGCTTGGGCAGATGGGGACGGCCAGGGTGTATGGGGACTGGGTGCCTTTGAGCTACTACGTTTTGCGTCGGCCATTGACCGCGGCGCGCCAGTGGCTGGGGTGGTAAGCCATGGAAATCAAGGGATTGCCGCCATTGCGTCAGGAATTGACGCTGCATGCGGGGCCGGCACAGTCCGATGGCTCGCCCACCTGGATGCTGCATGATCCGTCGGCCAACCGCTTTTATCAGCTCGGCTGGGCCAGTTTTGAAATGCTGTCGCGCTGGCAACTGGGCAACGGGCCAGAGCTATTGGCGTCGGTCAATGCGGAAACCACGCTGCAACTGAACCTGGACGATCTGCGGCAATTGCTGCTTTTCCTGCGGCAACACCAGTTGCTGCAGGCTGGCAGCGAGTCTGAAAGCGACTGGCTGTGGCGGCTGCATCAGGCCGGCAAGCCGGGCTACGCGATGTGGTTGCTGAAGAACTATCTGTTTTTCCGCATCCCCTTGCTGCGGCCGGAAGCCGGCTTGAACTGGGCCCTGCCGCGGCTTGGCCTGTTGTTCCGCCCGGCGTTCTGGTGGTTGACAGCCGGCATCGTCCTGCTTGGCCTGGGCATGGTTTCCCGGCGCTGGGATGAATTCACCCATACCTTCTCCGCATACGGCGGATGGGCCGCCGCGCTGGGCGTCGCCATTTCCTTGGGGCTGGCGAAAATCCTGCATGAGCTTGGCCATGCGCTGACCGCGCGGCATTTCGGCTGCCGGGTGCCGGCGATGGGCGTGGCCTTTTTGGTGATGATGCCGGTGTTATACACCGACACCAACGATGTCTGGAAGCTGCCGTCGCGGCGGCAGCGGCTGCTGATCGGCGGCGCCGGCATGCTGGCGGAGCTGACATTGGCGGCCTGGGCCACGTTTGTTTGGAATTTTCTGCCGGATGGCCCGTTGCGTGCAGGCGTTTTTCTGTTGGCGACCACTACCTGGCTGGCGACGCTGGCCATCAATGCCAGTCCCTTCATGCGCTTCGATGGCTATTTTCTGTTGGCCGACTGGCTGGGCGTGCCCAATCTGCATGGCCGGGCGTTTGCGCTGGCGCGCTGGCAGATGCGACGCGTCCTGCTGGGTTTGGACGATCCCGTGCCGGAGCGCTTTCCGCCCGCGCGGCAGCGCGGCCTGATTCTGTTCGCCTGGGCAACCTGGCTGTATCGCCTGGTGTTGTTCACTTCTATCGCTTTTCTGGTGTATCACCTGTTCTTCAAGGCTCTGGGCATTTTGCTGCTGGCGGTTGAACTGGGCTGGTTCATCGCGCGCCCGATTGTCGGCGAGTTGCGGATCTGGTGGCTGCGGCGGGCCGATTTGCGCTGGCAGCGCGAGACGCGCCGCAGCGCCGCGTTACTGGGCTTGGCGTTGCTATTCCTCATCTTGCCTTGGCAAAACGATGTCGCCAGCCCGGCGGTGATGGGCGCGGCGCAATCGCAAGGGTTATATGCGCCGGAAGGCGCCGTGGTGGCCGAAGTGCTGGCGAAGGATGGACAGCGGGTGCGGAAGGGCCAGTTATTGCTCAAGCTGTATTCCCCGGCGCTGGCGCAGCAATTGGCGGTGGCCAGGGCCATCGAACGAGGCCTGGCCTGGCGAGTGGCGCAGCAACCATTCAACACGGCTTTGCAGCAGCAAGGGCAAACCCTGCAGAAACAGTGGCAGGCCGCGCAACAGCAGGTAGAAGGTCTGGCGCAGCAGGAAAAGCGCTTGTGGTTGACCGCGCCGTTCGATGGCCGACTGGCCGACGCAAGCGACGCGCTTCGCGCCGGCACCGTGGTGGCGGCTGGCGAGCGTCTGCTGCAGGTGGTCGGACCGTACGGCATGCGCGGCGATGCCTATGTCGATGAGAATGAGCTGGCCAGCCTGCGCCGCGGCGGTCACGCCACCTTCGTGGCGGACAGCGGCGAAGGGCTAGCGGTGTCTTGCATGCTGGGCGCGATCGATCGCCTGAACCTGGCGACGCTGGATCAACCGGTGCTGGCATCGACGTATGGCGGGCCGATTGCGACCGAATCGCGAGATTACGGCCTGGTGCCCTTGCACGCGCTGTTCCGGGTCCGGCTGGAGCGGTGCGACCAGCGCCTGGCACCGCTGCGTGAAATGGCAGGCGTCGCGCGGTTGCGCGGCGAGCATTACAGCCTGCTGCAGCGAGGCTGGCTGCGCCTGACTGCGGTGCTGGAGCGCGAGGCGGGGCTTTGATCTCACCATCCGAAGGGTTGCCTCGTTTATGCAGGCGATGTTTCCATTCCAACCACTTGTCGTCATGAGGAGCTTCGATGTCAGCCGAACTCAATTTCTCATCCATGGCGCACGGCTTGTCGCTCAGACCCGTGCGCAGCGGGGATGAGGCGTGCATCAATCGCATCTACCGCAGCGCGCGGCCCGATCTGCTGCTGATAGATGGGGAAGCCGATCTGATCGAGACGGTGCAGCGTCAGCAATATCAGGTCTTGCAGATGGGCGCGGGGCAGCAATTTCCCAATGCGATGCATTTCATGGTGGAGAAGCTAGGCAGCGCGGTCGGCGTGGTCATGGTCGACTTCGGGCACAACGAAGTGCGCATCATCTTTCTGGCCATGCTGCCGGAGGCGCGCGGCAAGGGCTACGGCAAAGTGGTGTTGCAGGGCCTGCAGCAAGCCGCGCGGCAGGTGCGGTGTCCGCTGGCCGCCGTGGTGTGGCATAACAACGGCCAGGCTCGCAAGCTGTATCAGTCGCTGGGCTTCGTACTGGAGGAGCCGGGGGCGATGGCGGATAAGCTGGTGTGGTATCCGCAGGCGGAGAGCATCATGGTCGGGGCGACTGGATAGCCTGAATCACGCGCGGACCGCATCTAATTGAAGGGCAGTTGAAAGTAGCAATACTGCCGGTCTCGTCCCATGGCCCCGGTGCGGCTGATCCAGACATTCTCCAGCGTGCGCTGGGGCTGATTTTCCGCCGCCGGCAGCTGCAAGTGGCCTACCGCATCCACCAATGGGGTGGCGCCGACTGCGATCAGCTCCACCACGAAAGGCGTGCGCTGCTCGGCTTCCCAGCCCGGCACTTGCGACAGCGGCTTTTGGCGCACCGATTGAATTTGCAGCTCAAGCTCCACTTGCTCCGGCACCAGGAAATGGCAGACCTGGCCGATCAAGGGAACGAAGTCTTCGCTGCGCAGTTGGTTCAGCATCACGCTCTCCTCGGGATTTTTTGTCGCCAGGCGGCAACGGCGCTGCCGCCTGTTGGCCGCTGTTATTGCCTGGTGGGGAAGATGCCTTGCACCGCGATGCAGAAGTTCAGCGCCAGGTACGGGTTCAACACGCTGACCGGGGTATTGCCGCCGGCGACATCCGTGTTGCCGCTCAGGCCCAGGCCCTTGACGGTGACCGGGCTTTCCAGTTGCTGGCTCCAGATGGTGGCCAGGCCGGTGCCGCCGCCGGATGCGCCGAGATACGGGTTGCTAGCGCTGGGTGTGCTGGCCGGCGTGGTTGGATTCGGCACCGTTGTGGCTTGGAAGCTGACGTTGACGGCGGAGGTGCCATGGTTGTGAAGCGGCATATTGGCGGTCAACAGCGCGACGGTTTGATGGCCGCCGAAATTGCCGATGGCGTAGGACGGCAGATTGTAGGTGGGTTGAGCCGGTCCGATGCTGATCGGCATCCGTCCACACAAATTGGGCAGTTGAAAGGTGCTGCTGCCATTGCCGCCGTAATGCGAGCCGATGACGGCGAACAGCGCCTGATTCTGGCTGACCTGCAACGTCTGACCCTGGCATTGCGCCCAGTCCACCGGCGGGTAGTCAAAACCAAAGGGGATAATGGTGCCGATATAAGCGTCCACGTTTGCTCCTTCGTCGGATGATCCTGTCGGCGGAATTGCCGGCAGGGGAGAAACATCCATCGTTGACATAGGTTTAGCCCATGCGGACGCGAATTCAATAGTCATTGTCATAATTTATGATAAGTAGTTTCACTTAAGAATTTAAACCACAGTTAAACGCTTCGCGCAGGACGGATGGGTGAGTGCGCGATGGCGAGGATGGAACCATGTCTGGGGGACGGGCATGCCGTTACTGATGGGATGGGTTGCCGGAATCGTAGTCTGCGCCTTCCTGTCCGAATTACCGGCTGGCGGCGCGCTGGCCGGAGGCGTCGCCGGGGTGGCTGGACTGATGTGGCGGACAATCCCGCGTTGGCGGCCGTACACCGTCTTTCTGTTCGCATTGACGCTGGGTCTGGCTTATGCCGACTGGCGCGCGCAGGCGCGAATGAGTCAGGAGCTTGCGGCCGAGTGGGCGAAAAAGCCGGTTGAGTTCATCGGCACGGTGCGGGGCTTGCCGGACCCGGGCGAGTTTGGCGTGCGGCTGACGCTGGAAGTGGAGCGTGTGTTGACGCCAGGCGCATCGTTGCCGCCCAGGGTGCAGTTATTCGATTATCGAAACCAGGTTTGGCCGCCAGGCAGCCGCTGGAGGCTGGCCGCCCGCTTCAAGCCGCGGCGGGGCAGCGCCAACCCGTTTGGCTTCGATGCGGAACAATGGCTGTGGTCCGAAGGGTTGCTGGCCAGCGGTTCGGCCGGCAAGGAGCGGTCACGCCTGACCGATCGCAAGGATGGGCTGGCATGGGTCGATGGCTGGCGCGCCGCGCAGGTGGCGCGTATCGAGAGCGTGCTCGGCGTCGGGCGCGAGTCGGCGCTGGTGGCCGCGCTGACCGTCGGCGCCCAGCAGCGGGTGGCGCGGGAGGACTGGCGCTTGTTCTCCGCCACCGGCCTGACCCATATCGTTTCCATTTCCGGTCTGCATATCACCATGTTGGCCGGCTTGGCCGCCTGGGTGGCTTCTTGGCTGCTGCGGCGCTGGCCCATGTTCAGATCGCCGCGAGTGGCCACGGCGGCGGTTGCCTGGCTGGTGGCGGCGGGCTACGCGCTGCTGGCGGGGTTCTCGGTGCCGACGCAGCGCACCTTGTTCATGCTGCTGGTCGGCGGCGGCTGTCTATTGTTGCGCCATCAGCTATCGCCGTTTCAGGCTTGGTGGTTGGCCTTGGCGCTGGTGTTGCTGCTCGACCCGTTTGCCGTATTGGCGCCGGGATTGTGGTTGTCGTTTGGCCTGGTCGCCGCCCTGATGTTCGGATCGTGGGCGCGCAGACGACCGGCTGCGGCCTGGCGCGCCGCGCTGGGCGGCCAGTGGTCGGCGGCCGTCGCCAGCCTGGTGCCGTTGGCGGCCTGGTTTGGCGGGTTTCCCCTGGTCTCGCCCTTGGCCAATGCGCTGGCGATTCCCTATGTGTCGCTGCTGTTGACGCCCGTCGCGCTCTTGGCGGTGTTGTTGCCCTGGGATGGTTTGCTGCCCTTGGCTGGATTATTGGTTCATGGGTTTTACTGGGGTGTGGATTGGCTGGCGAGAGGCCCTGCCTGGCATGTCGCCGGCCCGCCATGGCCTTTGCTGGTTTTGGCCGCGATCGGCAGCGTCTGGCTGATCGCGCCGCGTGGCGTGTCGGGCAGGGGTTTGGCCTGCCTGTTGTTGCTGCCCGTGCTGGTTTATCGTCCGGCAGGGCCCAAGGAGGGGGCCTTCCGGGTGACGGTGCTGGATGTGGGGCAGGGGCTGTCCATGCTGGTGCAGACCGCGCAGCACGCGCTGCTGTTCGATACCGGCGCCGGCGATGCCGGGCGGGTGGTGCTGCCGCAGTTGCGCGGCTTGGGGGTGGCATCGCTGGATGTCTTGCTTTTATCGCATCACGATGCGGATCATGATGGCGCGGCGGACGGTATGCTGCGGGAGATGCCGGTGCGGCGTTTGCTGGCGGGGCAACCGCAAACGCTGCGCGCCTGGTCTGCTCGGCCTTGCCGGCAAGGCGATGCATGGAGCTGGGATGGCGTGCGCTTCGAGGTGCTGGCGCCATGGCCGGATGTGCAGCCGACGGACGATAACGCGCATAGCTGCGTGTTGCGGGTGGCTGGCGCGAAGCATGCGCTGCTGGTCAGCGGCGATGCGCCGGCGCCGGTGGAGGAGGCGCTGGTTGCGCATTATGGAGAGCGCTTGCGCAGCGCGGTGCTGATTGCAGGCCACCATGGCAGCAGAACCTCAAGCAGCGAGGTTTGGCTGCAAGCGGTCCGGCCGCAGTTGGCCGTGGTCAGCGCCGGCTATATGAATCGTTATCGCCATCCGCATCCGGCTGTGCTGCATCGTCTGCGGCAGCAGGGCATCGCGCTCTTGCGTACCGATCTGGATGGCGCCTTGACCCTCGAATTGGCGGATGCGGTGGACTGGCAATGCCTTCGCCTGCGGCAGGCACGCTATTGGCGCGCGCGCGGCGATTGCGCAGCCCAGCCGCTCATGTCTGATTGACCACGGCGATCACGCGGTTGCCATTGCCTTCGTAGCGCAGGCTGTCGAACGACAGCTTGCGGGCGATCAGAATGCCGCGGCCGTGGCAGGTCATCAGCGAGGCCGGTTCGGCGTTTTGATAGTATGCCCAGTCGAAGCCGTCCCCCATGTCCTCGATGGTGAATTGCAGCTGGTGGCCTTGGTGGTCGAATTCCAAAGCCACTTGGCGGTCGCTGTACTCTGGCGCCTGCAGTCGGTTTTCCAGTTCCTTTTCCCAGGTGCCGGCGGCAATCAGCTGGCTTTTCTCTTCGTAGCTGATGCCCAGGTTGCCGTGTTCGATGGCGTTGACCAGCAGCTCGAACAGGCCGGTGGCCACGCGTTCCGGCTGGCGGCTGGTTTTAGCCAGCAAGGCGGTGATCGCCTGCGCTTCGCGGTGGGTGCGGCAGCGGAAGCGGGCGCTTTGCAGATGGCGCAGCGCATCGACGTGCAGATTGGCCAGCTCGCGGAAATGCGCGTAGCGGTCCCAGTGGCCCACGGCCGCGCCGACGATGGCCAGCAGCATGTCGCGCGAGAACGGCTTGGTCAGGTAGTAGAACGCGCCGGCCGCCAGGCCTTCCTGCACGCTGGAGGCGGCGCCCATCGCCGTTTGCATGATGACGGGCAGAAACTCCAGCCTGGGCTCGGCCTTGATCTTCTTGAGCACGTCGAAACCGCTCATGCCCGGCATCATCTTGTCCAGCAGGATGGTGGAGAACTGTTCGCCGTCGCGTTGCAGGATGTCCCAGGCCACCTCGCCGTTTTCCGCCAACTGGGTTTCGTAGCCGGCATCCTGCAGCAGCTCGGACATCAACTCAAGGTTGAACGGCTCGTCGTCAACGAGCAAGAGTTTATGAGGCATCAGGGAGTCCCTCCTCTAGGTTCCGCTGAAACTGCTGCGGGATGCAGAATGTAAATACGGCGCCGCCATCCGGCCGATTCTGCGCGCGGATCTGTCCGTGATGGGCATGGATGATTTCACGGCTGATCGCCAGCCCCAGCCCGGTGCCGCCGGCGCCGGTCTTGGTGGTGCTGCTCTGGATGAACTTGTCGAATATGGTTTCCAGTTCCTTTTCCGGAATGCCCGGACCGGCATCTTCTACACTGACAATGGCCCATTCCCGGCCTTCCTGCTCGATCAATTTGGCGCGCACGTGAATATCGGCTCCCACCGGGCTGAATTTGACGGCGTTGGACAGCAGGTTGCGTATCACTTGGCCGATGCGGAAGGGGTCGATGTCGGCGACCAGCAATTCGGGAACGCACTCCAACTGCAGACGGATCTGGCTGCGGCTGGCCAGCGGGGTGATCTCATCGCAGGCGTCGCGCAAGCATTGGCTGAGATTGTTGCGGCTGATCGAATAGTCCATGCGGCCGACTTCCATCTTGGCCATGTCCAGCAAGTCGTTCAGCAGCGTCAGCAGGCGGTTGCCGCTGGCATTGATGCGGCCGAAGTACTGCTCCAGCTTGCCGTCGTCCAGGCTGCGCGCGCGCAGCTGCCCCATTTCGGTGAAGCCGAGGATGGCATGCAGCGGCGTGCGCAGCTCATGCGACATATTGGCGAGGAATTCGGTCTTGGCGCGGCTGGTTTCTTCGGCCAGCACCTTGGCCCGCCGCAGCGTGTCTTCCACCGAGCGCTGCGCCGAAGTGTCCTGGTATACCCAGATGGTGCCGAGCTTGGGCACCGATGGATTCACCGCCTTGCCGTGCAGCCGGCACCAGAACAGCTTGCCCTTGCCGGTGCGCAGCCGCACTTCGATCTGCACCACCTTGCCGTCGTTGAGCAGGCTGTACAGCGCCTTGCCAGTGTGCTCCCATTGATCCGGATTTTCAAAATAGGGCAGGGTAGGCTGGCCGATCACGTTGCGGCCCTGCTGCTGGAACAGCTCCAGAAAGGCGTTGTTGACCTGGCGCAGGTGGCGATCGACGATATAGGCCATCGCTAGCGGGCTGGCGTCCAGCAGCGCCGATAGTTGCCGGCTCTGCACTTCCACCTGTTCGGCCAGGCTGTTTTTCAGGCGGATCAGCGCTTCTTCCTGCTGCTTGCGCACAGTGATGTCGCGACAGACGGTGACATAGAACCAGTCGTCCGGCATCACCACGCGGCTTAGCGATAGCTCGACGGGCAGCAACTGGCCATCGCTGCGCAGCAGGCTGGCCTCGAATGGCCGGCCCTCGTGCTCCAGGGCGATTTGTTCGAACGCTTGATTGGGATTGCGGCTATACAGCTCCGGAAACAGCACGCCTACCGGCAGATGCTCCAGCGAGGTCGCGCTCTGATCCACCAGGCCGGCCGCCGCTGGGTTGGCCTGCAGGATGTGCCCGCCGCGGTCGATCAGAATGATGGCGTCCGAGCTGGCTTGCAGAATGGCGCGCTGGCGCGCCTCGCTCTGCGCCAGCGCCTGTTCCGACTGGACGCGGTCATTGATTTGCTCGTTCAGGCTGCGCGTGTTCTGCTCCAGCTGTTGTTGCTGTAGCTGCAACTGCTTGTGCAGGCGCTGGTTCTGCCCCAGTTGGCGTTGTTGCAGCAGCAGCAGCAGCGCCAGGATGCCGGCCGAGGAGGCCAGCATGGTCCAGGCGGAGGACGGCAGCATCGGGTGAATCGGCTCAAGCGCGTAAGCGCCCAGCAACAGCTCGTTGCCGCCCACCGTGCTGCGGCGCGAGAAGCTTGGCGCATCGGAAGGGATGGCCTTGCCTGGTTGCGAGTCCAGCAGGGGAAGGTTCGGCTGATTTTTGCTCCAGACCAGCAGCCGCACGTGATGCAAGGGGTTGTCGGAGACCAAGGCGTCGCCCATGGGCTGCGTCAGCCGCTCCTGACGCAGATTCAGCAGCAGCAGCGTGTGGTCGTCGCCCAGCCGCGTGACGATATCAAGCCGATGGTTGCCGGAACCGGCGCCCTGGCTAGGAAGCAGCATGGGCAGGTCGCTGCGGCGCGCCAAATCGAGCAGCCACTTGGTGTCGCCCTGGTGGCTCAGGTCCAGTCCTTGCGGCAAGGCGTTGGCGTCGTCCGGCAGATAACTGGCCACCGGGTAATACTGCATTTGCGCTGGACTGGGCACCAGATGTTGGTTTTGCAGATAGCGTATGCCGGTGGCGATACGGTTCTCAAAGGCCTCGCGCTGGTTCTGTTCTACCAAGACCACCGTGCCGATGCCGGCAAACGCGCTATCGTCGCGCGCGACGCGGCGGGCAAGTTGCTGAAAGGCATGCGCCGGGTCGCCGTTTATCAGTTGTTGCGCCATGATGCGCGAGTGTTCCAGCGCATCGCCCAGCTGCAGCACCACCAGGCCAGTGGCCAGCGAGCCCCAGTGCTGCTGTTGCTGCTGACGCTCGTCGCGGTCGTGCTCCAGCAGCAGCCAGTATTCAGTCAGCAGCAGCGCCGCGCTTAGCGCGATGCCCAGCAGCAGGGTGGAGAGGCGGTTCAACCGCGGCATGTCAGCCCCGTCAGCGTTCGCTTAGTTCTTGATACAGGGCCTCGAATTCGCGCGACAGTTTGTGGCGCGGGTCCAGAAAGATCATGGGGCGCGCGGCCTGGTGAGATTCGCGGATTTTGACCGAGGCCGACAGCGGCGAGTCCAGCACCGGCAGGCCTTCGGCTTTCAATTCGTCTACCAGCTTGACCGGCAGACTGGCGCGCGGCTGGAACTGGTTGACCACGATGCCTTCGATGAACAGCGCCGGGTTGTGATCGGCGCGGATCTCGTCCGCGCTGGCTTTCAGATTGTACAGAGCGTGGCGGGAGAAGGCGTCGCAGTCGAACGGGATCAGGCAGCGATCCGCCGCGATCAGCGCGGAGCGGGTGTAGAAATTCAGCGCCGGCGGGGTGTCGATCCAGATTTCGTCGTAATGCGGCGCCAACAAGTCCAGCGCTTCCTTCAGCTTGAACATCTTGTAGCGCGATTCCAGCTTGCCCATCAGTTCGGCCAGCTCCGGGTGCGAGGCCAGCAGCGACAGGCCGCTGATGGCGGTGCTGCGGACGAATTCATGCGGCTCCTTGCCGAACAGCGAGATATTGAGCATCTGCTGGAACAGGTCGGCCACGCTGGGGGAGCCGACCGCCGCGGCCTCGCCCAGCAAGTACTGGCTGGCGTTGCCTTGCGGATCAAGGTCGATCAGCAGCACGCGGCGCCCCTGGCTGGCCGCCACCGCGGCCAGGTTGACGGCGATGGTGGACTTGCCCACGCCGCCTTTCTGATTGAATACCACGCGTCGGATGGTCATGACTGACTCCTGTTGATAGCGGTGCGGCGACAGGCTCAGAAGCCGGGCTGCCCTTTGCAGACCAGCAACATTTGTTGATAACTGGCGGAATTCTGCACAACCGGCATGGATTTTATCTGTGCGTCATTATAGGTGAAGCTGGCGATCTGCCGGCCGTTTTCATCGAACAAGGTCATGTCCAGCAAGCGGAAGGTATGCTGCGAGCAGTCGATCTGCCAGGTGTTCAGCGATGTTTTGTGCCGAGGCGTGGTCAGAAAGTTCTCTTTTTTCAGATTAAAGATGGTCTTGCGATCGCGGAAGGTCGCCAGCGCGCCCTGGCGCTTGATCGACAGCAGGTCCAGCTCATTGAGGATGTTGCCATTGGGCGAAACGCCCAGGTTCTGCCAATCGGCGCTGGCCGGTTGCGCGGCGGCCGCGGCGGGCTTGGCCGCCGTTTGGGACGCCGTGGTCGACTGTTGCGGCGTGGCGGCGCAGCCCGCCAGCAGCGTCAGGGCGAACAGGGAGGCGATTTGGGTACGCATATCAGGGTCTCCGGAATTTCCCGCAAGTGTCGCATGGCGGAGGGGCGGCGGGGAACCGCAGCCGCGATGCGGCAGAAATTTTCAAAAATTTTGGAACTTAACTCGGGCAGGGGGAGTCTTTCACAGTGCGAGAGCATTTTTCCTCTTCGTTTCACATTGTCTCCATCCAACTTATGGCCGCCTCCCCGGGCGGCCACTTTTTTTGCCTATCGTCCCCCGCGGCGGACGCTTGCCGTACAATACCGCTTTTCCCGCAAGGCGTTTCTTCCGGCATGCACGACGCAGTCTCCATCCTTAATCATATTTTCGGCTATCCGGAATTCCGGGGCCAGCAGCTGGAGATCGTCGATCAGGTGGCGCAGGGCGGCCATGCCCTGGTATTGATGCCCACCGGCGGCGGCAAGAGCCTGTGCTATCAGATCCCGGCGCTGCTGCGCGACGGCGTGGCCATCGTGGTGTCGCCGCTGATCGCGCTGATGCAGGACCAAGTGGCCACCCTGCAGGAGCTGGGCGTGGCGGCGGCCTGCCTGAATTCCGCCACCGGGCCGGACGAGGCCCGCGACATCGCCCGCCAGGCGCGCGCCGGCACGCTGGATCTATTGTATGTGGCGCCGGAGCGGCTGCTGACGCCGCGTTTTCTGGAGTTCCTGTCGCAGCTGAAGATCGCGCTGTTCGCCATCGACGAGGCGCATTGCGTCAGCCACTGGGGCCATGATTTCCGGCCCGAGTACCAGCAACTGGGCCTGCTGGCCGAACGCTTCCCCCAGGTGCCGCGCATCGCGCTGACCGCTACCGCCGACGAGCAGACCCGGCTCGACATCATCCATTACTTGAAGCTGGCCGAGGCGCGGGTGTTCCTGTCCAGCTTCGACCGGCCCAACCTGTTCTATCAGGTGGTGGAAAAGCATAATGCCAAGAAACAGCTGTTGGATTTCATACGCCAGGAGCACCAGGGCGCTACCGGCATCGTCTATTGCCTGTCGCGCAAGCGGGTGGAAGATACCGCGCAGTGGCTGCGCGAAAACGGCATCGAGGCGCTGGCCTACCATGCCGGCATGAGCCACGCCGAGCGCGAGGCCAACCAGCGGCTGTTCCTGCGCGAGGACGGCATCGTGATGGTAGCCACCGTCGCCTTCGGCATGGGCATCGACAAGCCGGACGTGCGCTTCGTCGCGCATATCGACATGCCGAAAAGCCCGGAAAACTTCTATCAGGAATCCGGCCGCGCCGGCCGCGATGGCCTACCCTCAGCCAGCTGGCTGTGCTACGGCCTGAACGACGTGGTGCAGCTGCGGCAGATGATAGAAGGCGGCGAGATGGCCGAGCTGCAGAAACAGGTGGAGCTGTCCAAGCTCGATGCGATGCTGGCCTTCTGCGAAACCGCCGGCTGCCGCCGCCAGCACATCCTGGCGCACTTCGGCGAACAAAGCCGCCCCTGCGGCCACTGCGACAACTGTCTGCATCCGCCTATCACTTACGACGCCACCGAATCGGTGCGCAAGTTGCTGTCCTGCATTTATAGAGTGGGTCAGCGCTTTCCCACCGGGCATGTCATCGACGTGCTGCTGGGTCGGCAGAATGCCAGTATCAGCCATCACCGCCACGATCAGCTCAGCACCTATGGCATAGGCAAGGACATGAACCAGCGTTGGTGGCGCTCCATTGTTCGCCAGCTGGTGGCGCGCCAGCTGGTGCAGGTGGACATCGCCCGTGGCCAGTCACTGGTGCTGACCGATGCTTGCCGGCCGCTGCTGAAGGGCGAGCAAACCATCTATCTGCGCCCGTTGGCCGACGAGAAGAAATCGCGCGGCAGCGGCGCCACCGACCGCTGGCTGCGCACCGAGCGCGAGGAGCGGCTATGGCAGGCGCTGCGTCGTTGGCGCCGCCAGGTGGCGGACGAGCACAATGTGCCGGCTTATGCCGTCTTCTCCGACCGCACCTTGCGTGATCTGGTGGAGAAGCGTCCCGACAGCCTGGCCGGTTTGCAACGCATCTATGGATTGGGCGAACTGAAACTGGCCCGCTATGGCGACGCGCTGCTGGATTGCCTGCGCGCGGCGCAGGACTGAACGCCAAGCGGCGCTGGACGTTTTGTTACGCCTGGATTGTCCATATTCTTATACAATTGGTCGCATATTTGTAAATTCGGAGAATTCCATGGCAGTGAATCTGAATCCGCCGCAAGCCGGCCAGTTGCCGGCGATTGCCGGCGTCGAGCTGCTGGTGGCCGAAGCCGGCATCAAGACCCCGGGGCGCAAGGATGTGCTGGTGGCGCGTCTGGACAAGGGCAATACCGTGGCCGGCGTGTTCACCCGCAACCGATTCTGCGCGGCGCCGGTGCGGCTGTGCCAGCAGCATCTGGCGGCAGGGGTGCAGATTCGCGCGCTGGTCGTGAACACCGGCAATGCCAACGCAGGCACCGGCGTGGATGGCCACAACCGCGCCCTGGCTGTCTGCCAGGCGGTAGCGGAACAAAACCAGCTGCAAGTGGAGCAGGTGTTGCCGTTCTCCACCGGTGTCATCCTGGAGCCGCTGCCGGCAGACAAGATCATCCAGGCGTTGCCGACGCTGCGTCAGGCCGACTGGGCTGAGGCCGCCCAGGCCATCATGACCACCGATACCATCGCCAAGGCGGCCAGCCGCACGCTTGAAATCGACGGCAAGAAAGTCTCTATCACTGGCATCGCCAAGGGATCGGGCATGATCCATCCCAATATGGCCACCATGCTGGGCTTTGTCGCCACCGATGCCGCCGTCACCCGCCCGCTGTTGAATCAACTGGTCAAGGAAGTGGCGGATCAGTCCTTTAATAGCATCACCGTCGATGGCGACACCTCTACCAACGACAGCTTCATCCTGATCTCCACCGGCAAGAGCGAAGCCGCGTTGATCGACTCCGTCGAACAGCCGGCCTACCTGCAGTTGAAACAGGCCCTGCTGGAAGTGGCCATCGAACTGGCGCAGGCCATTGTGCGCGATGGCGAGGGCGCCACCAAGTTCATCACTGTCGAAGTCAACGGCGGCCGCTCGGTGGCAGAGTGCAAGGACGTGGCCTACGCCATCGCCCGTTCGCCGTTGGTGAAGACGGCCTTCTTCGCCTCCGATCCGAACCTGGGCCGTCTGCTGGCCGCCATAGGCTACGCCGGCGTCGCCGACCTGGATGTCGACCGGCTCTCCCTGTATCTAGATGATGTGCTGGTCGCCTGCGAGGGCGGCCGCCATCCGGAGTATCGCGAGGAGCAGGGACAGGCGGTGATGAACCAGAGCGAGATCACCGTGCGAGTGGAGTTGGGACGCGGCGCGGCCAGCGCCAAGGTGTGGACCTGCGACTTCTCCTACGAGTATGTCCGCATCAATGCCGATTACCGCAGCTGATCTCTCTATATAGATAAGTTGCAAAACCGGCTATCTGTGCAAAAAGCTCCCTTCCCTGGGAGCTTTTTGCGTTTCAAACCATGAGCACGCACGGTCTGCCGGCCATTTCCAAGGACGGTTCTGATGGGAAATAAATAATTTCATATTCATATATTGTTGCTTATCAGTCGTTTGCGCGGCATCTCGTAAAAAACCTGCATTTTTCTCAAAAAACCTGTTGACCGAGGGTGAGGGCGCAGGTATAGTTCGTCTCCTCAGCTGACGCAG
>NZ_JAUCGU010000020.1:0-76913 GCF_059916625.1 Chromobacterium sp. CCUG 76385 | reverse complement strand
CAGCAGATACAACCTGTGCATTGTTTGCAGGAAGCGGTGGGGCGAGGCTACCAACTTACAATTGGGACATAGCCTTTCTTATGGCGGGTAACGCTAGCCTAATGAGCTCAGCACTGCCATCTGTCTTGCGTCGCTAAATGGAGACAGCCTGGGGCAATCAGATCAGTAAGGCGCAGTGTTTGTGCCAACTCGCCGCAGCGAGGCGGCACGACTTGTGGCCAGTAGCGTCAAATGCTCCTGCCTTGGCATGGTGACGACATGATGGCAAGCGGAGTGGGTGATGCGGATCCTGATGCTGCTGGGAATAATTTTGGCCGATCAAGCGTGCGCCGCGCAGGTTTATAAGTGCCGCGAGCCCGATGGGCGGATCGCTTACAGCCAGCAGGCTTGTCCCTTGGGTAGCCAGCGCATTGAAATGAATGCTCAGCCGTTCAGCGTGGTGGAGCAGGATGAGCGTGACCGCGCCGCTACGCAACGATATCGACGCGACCTGGCGGACTGGCTGGGCAAGCGGGAGAAGGCGCAGCAAAAAGCCGAAGCCGCTGCCGAGCGCGAGCGTCGCGAGGCGCGCAAGAAATGGCTGGCGGAGCGGGAGCGCTGCCGTCGCCTGGGCGACAAACAGCGGGCGTTGAGCGAGCAGATGCGGCAAGCGGCATCGCGCAAGGCGGCGGATCGGGTACAAATGCGTCTTGCCAGGGTGGAGGATCAGATGCAGGATCGGGCATGCCATCTATATAAGGAGGACTGATGAGCGTTTACCGATACCGCATCGTCAATGTGTTTGCCGAGCAGCGTTTCGGCGGCAATCCCTTGGCCGTGTTCACCGATGCCGGCGGCTTGTCGGAGCAGGACATGCAGCTGATCGCACGGCAATTCAATCTGTCGGAAACGGTGTTTCTGTTTCCAGGCGACGCCGAATGCGCCGCCAGCCTGCGCACCTTCACGCCGGCTTATGAATTGCCGTTCGCCGGCCATCCCACCATTGGTGCGGCGGCTGTGCTGCATGACATGGGCGAGAGCGGCGACGCGTTCACGCTGCGCACGCGATCTGGCCTGATTCCCATCACGCGCCGCGATGGCGTGTTCCGGTTGCGGGCGTTGAGCGCCCAGTCTGCGCCATCGGGTTTATCGGCCGCGACTGTCGCCGCGATGTTAAGCCTGGATCCGGCCGATCTGGCCGGCCCTGCCGAGTGGGTCGATGCCGGCGCCGAGCAATTGTTGGTGCCACTGGCCAGCCGCGAGGCGGTGCTGCGCGCCCAACCCGAGCCGGAAAATTTCAGGCGCCACGCGGCCAAGACACCGGGCAAGGCGATTGCCTATCTCTGGCACCAGCAGGACGGCGTAGCCACGGTGCGGCTGTTCTTCGAGCAGTTGGGCGCGGTGATCGAGGATCCGGGCACCGGTAGCGCCTGCGCCAACTTGGGCGGCTGGTGCGCGCTGAACGGCCTGGCGCCTTTGGCCTGGCGCGTCGAGCAGGGCGAGGCGATCAAGCGACCCAATACCTTGTACCTGGAGGTGGGGATGGATGGCGCGGTGCTGGTTGGCGGCCGCGTCATGGCGATGGGGGAAGGGGTATTGCAACTGTGAGGACTGGCTTGACGGTTGGCCCGCCAATTGGCATCCTAGAGCCGCTACTCCAAACTGTTGTTTCATAATAAACGAACGAGGAAAACATCATGATTCGAATCGCCAAAGCCGCTTGCGTGGCCGCCGTGTTCGGCCTGGCCAGCCAGATGGCTCTGGCTGGCAGCGCCGCCGGCCTGTGGAAGACCATCGACGACGAAACCCATCAGGCCAAGGCGCTGGTGCAGATCAACGAAGGCCCGAACGGCGAGTTGAGCGGCAAAGTCATCAAGCTGTATCAACACCCGGACGCGGTGTGCGACAAGTGCGACGGCGCCAACAAGGACAAGCCGGTCAATGGCATGCAGATCCTGTGGGGCCTGAAGAAGGATGGCGAAGAATGGAGCGACGGCAAGATTCTTGATCCGAAATCCGGCAAGATCTACACCTCCGGCGCCAAGCTGATCGAAGACGGCAAGAAGCTGCGCGTGCGCGGCTACATCGGCCCGTTCTTCCGCAGCCAAGTGTGGGAACGCCAGCAGTAATCGTTGCCGGCTGATCGGCACGACGAGGCGGAAGCCGGCGCAAGCCGCTTCCGCCTTTGTCATTGTTGGGTACAATCGCCTACATGAATTCGCCGCTCGATCTCGCCAATCAGCCGCCGGCCGCGCCGGCCGCGCTGGTCAAAAAACTGGAAAAGCTGGGCATCCGCCGCCGCTTCGATCTGGTGCTGCATCTGCCGCTGCGCTACGAGGATGAAACCCACCTTTACCCGATTGCCGACGCGCCCTATGGCCAGCCGGTGCTGGTGGAGGGCACCGTCACCGCGCACGAGGTCAGCTACAAGCCGCGCAAGCAGCTCCGGGTGCAGATCGAAGATGGCAGCGGCACGCTGATGCTGCGTTTCATTCATTTCTATCCCAGCCAGCTCAAGCAGTTTGTCGAGGGCAACCGCATCCGCGCGCTGGGCGAGATCCGTCGTGGTTTCGTCGGCGACGAGATGGTGCATCCCAAGACGCGCGAAGTCCGCGAGGGCGCGCCATTGGCGGAAAGCCTGACCCCGGTCTATCCCACCGTCAACGGGCTGACTCAGCCGGTGCTGCGCAAGCTGGTGCATGCCGAGCTGAAGTCGCAAAAGCTGGATGAGCTGTTGCCGGCACCGCTGCTGTTGCCGCTGGCGCTGCAGCCGTTTGCCGAGGCCATCCGTCTGCTGCATCAGCCGCCGCCGGAGTGGTCGGCGCAGCAACTGGCTGATCCGCAGCTGCCTGCCTGGCAGCGCTTGAAATTTGACGAATTGCTGGCGCAGCAGCTGTCGATGCGTCTGGCCTATCGCGCGCGGCGGCTGGGCCAGGCGCCGCGCATTGTCGGCGATGGCCGGCTGACCGAAAAACTGCTGGCCCAGCTGCCGTTCAATCTGACCGGCGCGCAGCGGCGGGTGCTGGACGAGATCCGCGCCGATCTGAAACAGCCCCACCCCATGCACCGGCTGCTGCAGGGCGACGTCGGCAGCGGCAAGACCATCGTCGCCGCGCTGGCGGCGTTGGCCGCGATAGAGGCCGGTTACCAAGTAGCGCTGATGGCGCCGACGGAGATCCTGGCTGAGCAGCATTATCTGAAACTGTCCGGCTGGCTGGCGCCGCTGGGCATCCAGGTGTCCTGGCTGTCCGGCAGCCTGCGCAAAAAGGCCAAGCAACTGGCGCTGGATGAGATCGCCTCCGGCCAGTCGCGGCTGGCGGTGGGCACCCATGCGCTGTTTCAGGATGATGTGGCCTTCCACAAGCTGGGCTTGGCCATTGTCGACGAGCAGCACCGTTTCGGCGTCGGCCAGCGGCTGGCGCTGCAGGACAAGGGCGAGGAGCCGCACCAGCTGATGATGTCGGCCACCCCGATTCCGCGCACGCTGGCGATGAGCTTCTACGCCGATCTGGACGTGTCGGTGATCGACGAGCTGCCGCCGGGGCGCACGCCCATCGTCACCAAGCTGATCGGCAGCCCGCGCCGCGCCGAGGTGGTGCAATTCGTCGAGAAAACTTGCGCCGAGGGCAATCAAGCCTATTGGGTGTGCCCGCTGATCGAAGAATCGGAAGCCTTGCAGCTGCAGACGGCGGTGGATTGCCACCAGCAATTGCAGCGGGACTTGCCAGGGCGGCGCATCGGGCTGGTTCATGGCCGCTTGAAGGCGGCGGAAAAGGCCGAGGTGATGGCGGCCTTCGCCGCCGGCCAGCTGGACGTGCTGGTGGCGACGACGGTGATCGAGGTCGGCGTCGATGTGCCCAACGCCAGCCTGATGGTGATCGAACACGCCGAGCGCATGGGCCTGGCCCAGCTGCACCAGCTGCGCGGCCGGGTAGGGCGGGGCAGCGCGCGCAGCGTGTGCGTGCTGCTGTTCGAGAACCCGCTGTCTGACCTGGCCAAGGCGCGGCTGAAAGTGATCTACGAAAATACCGACGGCTTCGAGATCGCGCGGCAGGACTTGCAGATACGCGGGCCGGGCGAGTTTCTGGGCGCGCGGCAGAGCGGTTTGCCCATGCTGCGCTTTGCCGATCTGGAGCAGGATCAAGCCTTGCTGGAGGCGGCGCGCGATCTGGCCCCTATTCTGCTGGAGCGCTGGCCGCAAGCGGCGGAGGCGCATCTGGAGCGCTGGCTGGCGGGGCGGGAGCAATTCTTGAAGGCGTAAAAAAATCCGCCGCGATTGGGGGCATCGCGGCGGCGAGGGAGGATTGCTGCAAACAAAAGAAACCATTGATGAAGCGCGTTCATATTAGCAATTCATTAATTAATGGTTCAAGCGCAGACAAACAAGCCGTTGACCTGGATCAAGCATGAAAAAAAGCCGCTCAGGGAGCGGCTTTTTGACAGAGGCTGCGGCTTAAATCAGAACCACTGCGCCGCCAGGTAGTACATGCCGCCGGCCAGCAGCATCGCAGCCGGCAGGGTGAAGACCCAGGCCAGGGCGATAGAGCGCACGGTGCTCATTTGCAGACCGGCTTTATCGGCGATCATGGTGCCGGCCACGCCGCTGGACAGCACTTGAGTGGTGGATACCGGAAAGCCGAACCAGCTGGCCAAGCCGATGGAGATGGCGGCGGTGCCTTGCGCGGCCACGCCCTGGGCATAGGTCATGTCCTTCTTGCCTATGCCTTCGCCGACCGTTTTCACCACGCGTCTCCAGCCCACCATGGTGCCGACGCCCAGCGACAGCGCCACGGCCACGATCACCCAGGTCGGGGCATATTCGGTGGTGGTGGTCAGGTCTTTGCGCAGATTGCTCAGCAGCTGCTTCTCATCGGAGGACAGATTCGGCAGCGCTGCGGCATTTTTGGCCGCATCGTCCAGGCACAGCAGATGCGTGCGCACGTCCCAACGCTGCGAGGCGCTCAACTGGTGGTAGTCGCTGCCGTCGCCCATCAATTGCAGCAACTGGGCCGAGGTGGCGACGGTCTGTTGCGGGTGGCACTCGTACTGGCTGCTGCCGTTGGACTTGACGATGATCTTGGACAGGTCGGCCTCGTGGCGCTGATAGAACTGCTGCAGATGCAGCGCGGCGTCGCGGGTGCGCTCCAATTGGTACGGCGTGCTGTCCAGGTTCAGCACGAACTTGGCCGGCACAATGCCGATCAGCACCAGCATGATCAGGCCGACGCCTTTCTGGCCGTCATTGGAGCCATGGGCGAAGCTGACGCCCATCGCCGACACGATCAGCATGAAGCGGGTCCAGAACGGCGGGTGTTTGCGGCCTTCTACCTGTTGGCGCTGGAACGGCGTCTTGTGCACATTGCTGTGCGGCCGGTAACGGCGCAGCAGGATGACGATGGCGCCGGCGATGATGGCGCCGACCAATGGCGAAACCAGCAGCGAGGCGCCGACGTCGATGGCCTTGCTCCAATTGATGCCATGGGACAGCGAGGTGTGATTGATCAGGCTGTTGGCCACGCCGACGCCGAGAATGGCGCCGATCAGCGTATGGCTGGACGAGGCCGGCAGGCCCAGATACCAGGTGCCGAGGTTCCATAAAATGGCTGCGGCCAGCAAGGCGATCACCATGGCCATGCCGCGGCTGGTGTTCACCGAGATCAAGAGATCCACGGGCAGCAGGTGGACGATGGCGTAGGCCACGGCCAGGCCGCCGCTCATCACGCCAAGGAAGTTGCAGACGCCGGAGTAGAACACGGCGAGGCGCGGCTTCATCGATTGGGTATAGATGACGGTCGCCACCGCGTTGGCGGTGTCGTGGAAACCGTTGATGAACTCAAAAGCGAGCACGAAGCCCAGAGAGAGCACCAGGGTGATGACTACATGGGTGTCGAGCCCGGAAAACAGGTCCAGCATGGCGAGTCAGTGTTTATCGTAAAGGCGGGATTGTTGGGGTCTGCGGGGGAGCCGTCAAGTTTAAATAAAAAAAATATAAAGCGTGTGGTTTTGCCGACCCAATCGGTAGAATCCGCTTGACAGCTCGGCCTGGCTGGCAGGGTAAGTCCTTGATTTCTGTCGATGTCATCATCATTGACGGGGCACAAAGCAAAGCGCCCCAGCATGGGCTGGGGCCGATTGTCCGACAGCTTGGCAATCAGCCGAACTTGCCGGTGATGTAGTCTTCGGTGGCCTTGACCTGCGGCGCGGTGAAGATATTGTCGGTCTTGCCGAACTCGATCATTTCGCCCAGATACATATAGGCCGTGAAGTCGGACACCCGTGCCGCCTGCTGCATATTGTGCGTGACGATGGCGATGGTGTAGTCCTCTTTCAGCTCATGAATCAGCTCTTCGATGTGGGCGGTGGAGATCGGGTCCAGAGCCGAGGTCGGCTCGTCCAGCAGCAGCACTTCCGGTTTGGACGCCACCGCGCGCGCGATGCACAGGCGCTGCTGCTGGCCGCCGGACAGCGAGTGGCCGGACTGCTTCAGCTTATCTTTGACTTCGTCCCACAGCGCGGCCTTGCGCAGCGCCCATTCGACGCGGTCTTCCATCTCGCCCTTGGACAGCTTCTCGTACAGCTTCACGCCGAAGGTGATGTTGTCGTAGATCGACATCGGAAACGGCGTCGGCTTCTGGAACACCATGCCGACCTTGGCGCGCAGCAGGTTGACGTCGATGTCTCGGCCCAGGACGTTCTGGCCGTCCAGCAGGATCTCGCCCTCGGCGCGCAGGCCGGGGTACAGCTCATACATGCGGTTGAAGGTGCGCAGCAACGTGGATTTGCCGCAGCCGGACGGACCGATGAAGGCGGTTACCTTGCGTGGCGCGATTTCCAGCTGGATGTTCTTCAGCGCATGGAAGTTGCCGTAAAAGAAGTTAAGGTTGCGAACCTCGAGCTTGGAGCTAGGGGTGGTCATGGTGGTCATGCCTTAATTCGATTGATTCTTGCGACCGCCCATCCAGCGGGCGACGATATTCAGGGTGAGGACGCTGAAAGTGATCAACAGCGAGCCGGCCCAGGCCAGGGCGTGCCAGTCTTCGTAGGGACTCATCGCGAACTGGAAGATCACGATAGGCAGGTTGGCCATCGGTTGGTTCATATTGCTGTTGAAGAACTGGTTGTTCAGCGCGGTGAACAGCAGCGGCGCGGTTTCGCCGGAAATGCGCGCCACGGCCAGCAGGATGCCGGTCATCACGCCGGCCTTGGCCGAGCGCAGCGTCACTTGCATCGTTACTTTCCATTGCGGCGCGCCCAGCGCGGCAGCGGCTTCGCGCAGGCTGTTCGGCACCAGGCGCAGCATGTTCTCGGTGGTGCGCACCACCACCGGGATCACCAGGATGGCCAGCGCGCAGGAGCCGGCCCAACCAGAGAAGTGGCCCACCGACACCACGTACACTTCATACACGAACAGGCCGATCACGATGGACGGCGCGGACAGCAGGATGTCGTTGATGAAGCGGGTGGCCGGCGCCAGCCAGCCGCGCTGGCCGAATTCGGCCAGATAGATGCCGGCCAGGATGCCGATCGGCGTGCCGAACAGCGTGCCGAAGGCGGTCATCACCAGGCTGCCGTAGATGGCGTTGGCCAGGCCGCCGGTGCTGCCCGGCGGCGGCGTGCTTTCGGTGAACACCTGCCAGTTGATGCCGGACAGGCCGTGCTGCAGCAGCGTGATCAGGATCCAGAACAGCCAGAACAGGCCGAAGACCATGGTCAGCATCGATATGGTCATGGTCAGCTTGTTGGTCAGCCGCCGGCGCCGATAGATGGCGCTATCCATCTTCAGGCCGGAGGCGGCGGCAGCGGTAGGCAAGGCGTCGTTCATTGTCGCTTGGCTCATCGTTGTGACGTCTTTCATATCAGGAAGGCTTGCCTTCCTGCTTCTTCAGGCGCAGCAGCAGCAGCTTGGAACAGGCCAGCACCACGAAGGTGATGAAGAACAGGATCAGGCCCAGCTCGATCAGCGAGCCGATGTACAAATCGCCGTTGGCCTCGGCGAACTCGTTGGCCAGCGAGGACGCGATGGAGTTGCCCGGCTCGAACAGGCTGGTAGTGAAGCGCGAAGAGTTGCCGATGACGAAGGTGACCGCCATCGTTTCGCCCAACGCTCGCCCCAGGCCCAGCATGATGCCGCCGACAACGCCGGTCTTGGTATAGGGCAGCACGACGTGGCGCACCACTTCCCAGGTGGTGGAGCCCAGGCCATAGGCCGATTCCTTCAGCATGGTGGGCACCACTTCGAATACGTCGCGCATGACCGAGGCGATGAACGGAATCACCATGATGGCCAGGATCAGCCCGGCGGTGAACAGGCCGATGCCCATCGGCGCGCCCTGGAACAGGAAGCCGACCAGCGGCGCGTCGCCCAGATGTTCGATGAACCACGGCTGGATGTGGTCGGCGAAGAACGGCGCAAACACGAACAGGCCCCACATGCCGTAGATGATGGACGGAATGCCGGCCAACAGCTCGATGGCGATGCCCAGCGGGCGTTTCAGCCAGGCCGGGCACAGCTCGGTCAGGAACAGGGCGATGCCGAAGCTGACCGGCACGCCGATCAAGAGCGCGATGATGGAGGTGACCAGGGTGCCGAAGATGGGCACCACGGCGCCGAACTTCTCCTGCACCGGATCCCATTCCGAGCTGGTCAGAAAGCCCAGGCCGAAATGCTGGATGGTCGGCATGGCGCCGATCAGCAGCGAAATGAGAATGCCCACCAGCAGCGCCAGCACCAGGAAGGCGAAGCTGCGGGTGGTCACGCGGAAGATTTTATCCAGCAACAGCTGATACCCCAGCTGCTGTTGATTGTTCAGTTTTTGCATGTGTCGTTGTCTTGGTGGTTCAGACACAAGGCCGGAGAGAGCTTGCTCCCCCCGGCCTGAGTGCGACGCTCAGCGTGTCGCGCGATCAGTTCCAGACGGTTTTGCCGCCATTATCGGTGATTTGCTTCCAGCTGGTGCGGATCACGGTTTTCACGCTGTCCGGCATCGGAATGTAGTCCAGTTCCTGGGCGGTCTTGTCGCCGTTCTTGTAAGCCCAGTCGAAATACTTCAGCACTTCGGTGGCTTGAGCCGGCTTGTCCTGCTTCTTGTGCATCAGGATGAAGGTGGCGCCGGCGATCGGCCAGCTGTCCTTGCCCGGCTGGTTGGTCAGCAGCAGGTAGAAGTTCGGGGCCTTTTTCCAGTCGGCATTGGCGGCTGCGGCTTTGAAGGAAGCCTCGTCCGGCTTCACGAAGTTGCCCGCCTGGTTTTGCAGCAGGCCATAGGACAGCTTGTTCTGCTTGGCGTAGGCGTACTCGACATAACCGATGGCACCCTTGATGCGGGACACGTAGTTGGCCACGCCTTCGTTGCCCTTGCCGCCCACCGAGCTGCCCTTCCAGCTGACCGCGGTGTTGGAGCCGACTTCTTTCGCCCACTCCGGCGACACCTTGGACAGGTAGTTGGTGAAGATGAAGGTAGTGCCGGAGCCGTCGGAGCGACGCACCACGGAGATGCGCTGGTCAGGCAGCTTGACGCCCGGGTTCAGCTTGGCGATGGCCGGGTCGTTCCACTTGGCAACCTTGCCCATGTAGATGTCGGCCAGCAGCGGACCGGAGAATTTGATCTGGCCGGCGGCGATGCCCGGGATGTTATACACCGGCACCACGCCGCCCATCACGGTCGGGAATTGAGTCAGGCCGGACTTTTCCAGTTCTTCCGGCTTCAGCGGCATGTCGGACGCGCCGAAGTCCACGGTCTTGGACTGGATCTGCTTGATGCCGCCGCCGGAGCCGATGGACTGGTAGTTCATGTTGTTGCCGGAGACGCCCTTGTAATTGGCCGCCCACTTGGCGTACAGCGGGTAGGGAAAGGTTGCGCCTGCGCCAGTGATGTCTGCTGCGTATACCGAACCGGCGATCAATACGGAACCAAGAGCCGCTGCCAGACGTACGGACTGTTTCATGCTTAACTCCCGAAGTGTAATGGGCTGCTGTTGTAATGGCCGCCATCGTATAGCTCAAATCTTTCAGTAATATTACAAGTCGTAAATGCTTGATCCAGCTTCATTGGAGACGCTTGCCGGCTGCGCTATAATGCGCGCCATCTTCTTTTAACAAAGATGGGGAGAGTGGCATGTCCGGCAAGCTGGTGATTGGCAATTGGAAGATGAACACGCGCGCTGACAGCGCGCAGGCCCTGGTGTCCGCGCTGCTGGACCATGCCGCTACCAATCGCGAAGGCGTCGGCATCGCCGCGCCCGCGGTGTATCTGGCCGCGCTGGCCGAATCCCTGAAGGGCAGCCGCCTGGCCTTGTCGGCCCAGGATGTCAGCCGCTTCGCCGCCGATGGCGCTTATACCGGCGAAACCAGCGCCGCCATGCTGGCCGACATCGGTTGCCGCTACGCCTTGGTTGGCCACTCCGAGCGCCGCCAGTATTTCGGCGAAGACAACGCCGCGCTGCTGCAAAAAATGCGCAACGCCATCGCCGCCGGCGTGACGCCGGTGCTGTGCGTAGGCGAGACGCTGGAGCAGCGCGAAGCCGGCCAATATCTGGAAGTGATTGCGGCGCAGCTTGCTATCCTGCCGGAATTGACCGATGGTGATTACGTCATCGCCTACGAACCGGTGTGGGCCATTGGCACCGGCAAGGTGGCGACGCTTGAGCAAATCGCCGAAATTCATGCATTCATCAAAAACTGGTGCTTGCAAAACATTGGCAGCTCCGATAAGATTCGCGTCCTCTACGGCGGCAGTGTCAAAGCGGAGAACGCCGAGGCGATTCTGGCGACGGAAAACGTCGACGGCGCGTTGGTCGGAGGGGCCTCGCTGGACGCCGATTCATTCAGAGTGGTTTGCCAAGCCGCAGGAAAATTGATATAGTATGGAACTTCTCAAGACGCTTATTTGGATTGTAAACCTGCTGTCCGCAGTGAGTATCATCGTCCTTGTTCTGATGCAGCATGGCAAGGGCGCCGATATGGGTGCGGCTTTTGGTAGTGGTGCGTCCGGCAGTCTGTTTGGGGCGTCTGGCTCTGCGAATTTCCTGAGTAGAACCACCGCGGTCGCCGCGGCAGTGTTCTTCTGTACAGCCATGGGTCTGGTATACCTTTCCGGGGGCGGAAAGCATGACCTTGGTGTGATGGGTGGAAAGATTGAACAGGTTGCGCCGCAAATCCCGGCAGGCGCGCCTAATAAAAACGCTTCCGGAACGGCTTCCAAGATTCCGGAGTGACAATTTAAAAGCTTTGCTGTGCCGACATGGTGAAATTGGTAGACACGCTATCTTGAGGGGGTAGTGGCGAAAGCTGTGTGAGTTCGAGTCTCACTGTCGGCACCACCATTCAAAAACAGGCCACCGGGACTCCGGTGGCCTGTTTTATTTGGAGCCAAGAGGGGGTGACCCCTCTTTTTTTGGGGGTGTACGGGAAATGCTGCAAAACTACTTTCCCATTCTGATGTTTGTCATTGTCGGACTGTTGGTCGGTGTGGGCCCTATTGCCTTGGGCAAACTGCTCGCGCCCAATCGTCCCGACTCTGAGAAACTTTCTCCATACGAATGCGGCTTCGAGGCCTTCGAAGATGCCCGCATGAAGTTCGACGTCCGTTACTACCTGATCGCCATCCTCTTCATCCTGTTCGACCTGGAAATCGCATTCCTGTTTCCGTGGGCCGTGGTGCTGAAGGACCTGGGCGTGTATGGCCTGGGCGTGATGGTCGAATTTCTCGCCGTGCTGACGCTCGGCTTCGTCTACATGTGGAAGAAGGGAGCTCTGGAATGGGAGTAGAAGGGATTCTGGAGAAAGGCTTCGTTACCACGACAGCCGACAAGCTTATCAACTATACCCGCACCGGTTCGCTGTGGCCGATGACCTTTGGTCTGGCCTGTTGCGCGGTGGAAATGATGCACGCCGGCGCGGCGCGTTACGATCTGGACCGTTTCGGCATCGTGTTCCGCCCCAGCCCGCGGCAGAGTGACCTGATGATCGTCGCCGGCACGCTGTGCAACAAGATGGCGCCGGCCCTGCGCAAGGTGTATGACCAGATGGCCGAGCCGCGCTGGGTGATCTCGATGGGGTCCTGTGCCAACGGCGGCGGGTACTACCATTATTCCTATTCCGTTGTTCGAGGCTGTGACCGCATCGTGCCGGTCGATGTCTACGTGCCGGGCTGTCCGCCGACGGCCGAGGCGCTGCTGTACGGCATCATCCAGCTGCAGAACAAAATCAAACGTACCAACACCATCGCCCGCTAAGGTAGAAACTTATGGCCTCCAAGAAAATGGAAGCGTTGGGTTCGGTCGTTGCCGCCGCGCTGGGCGACAAGCTCGTGCGCAGCACGCTGGCCCTGGACGAGCTGACCATCGTCTGCAAGGCGTCCGATCTGCTGTCCGTGGCCCAGACGCTGCGCGACCACGCCGATCTCGCCTTCGAGCAGTGCATCGACGTCTGCGGCATGGACTACAGCGCCTACCGCGATGAGCCGTGGGACGGCCCGCGCTTCGCCGCGGTATACCATCTGCTGTCCGTCAAGCTGAACCACCGCATCCGCCTGCGCGTCTTCGCCGAAGACGACGTCTTCCCGGTTATCCCATCGGTCAACGGCATCTGGAATGCAGCCAACTGGTTCGAGCGCGAAGCGTTCGACCTGTACGGCATCGTGTTCGAAGGCCACCCCGACCTGCGCCGCCTGTTGACCGACTACGGTTTCGTCGGCCATCCGTTCCGCAAGGACTTCCCGCTGTCCGGCCACGTGGAAATGCGCTACGACCCGACTCAGCAGCGCGTGATCTACCAGCCGGTGACCATCGAACCGCGCGAAATCACTCCGCGCATCATTCGCGAGGAGAGCTACGGTGGCTGAGATCCGCAACTACACCCTGAACTTCGGCCCGCAACACCCGGCCGCGCACGGCGTGCTGCGCCTGGTGCTGGAGCTGGATGGCGAAGTCGTCCAGCGCGCCGACCCGCACATCGGCCTGCTGCACCGCGGCACCGAGAAGCTGGCCGAGAGCAAGACCTACATCCAGTCGCTGCCGTACATGGACCGCCTCGACTACGTGTCCATGATGTGCAACGAACACGCCTATTGCCTGGCTATCGAGAAGCTGGCCGGCATAGAAGTTCCCGAGCGCGCGCAATACATCCGCGTGATGTTCGCCGAGATCACCCGCATCCTGAACCACCTGCTGTGGATCGGCGCCCACGCGCTGGACATCGGCGCGATGACCATGTTCCTGTACGCGTTCCGCGAACGCGAGGATCTGATGGACTGCTACGAGGCGGTGTCCGGCGCGCGCATGCACGCGGCCTACTTCCGTCCGGGCGGCGTCTACCGCGACCTGCCGGATTCGATGCCGCAGTACACCGTGTCCAAGATCAAGAACGCCAAGGAACTGGCGCGCCTGAACGAAGGCCGCAAGGGTTCGATGCTGGACTTCATCGAAGATTTCACCAAGCGCTTCCCGACCTATGTCGACGAATACGAAACCCTGCTGACCGACAACCGCATCTGGAAGCAGCGCACCGTGGGCATTGGCGTGGTGACGCCTGAGCGCGCGCTGAACCTGGGCATGACCGGCCCGATGCTGCGCGGCTCCGGCATCGCCTGGGACTTGCGCAAGACCCAGCCGTACGATGTGTACGACAAGATGGACTTCGACGTGCCTGTGGGCGTGGGCGGCGACTGCTACGACCGCTACCTGGTCCGCGTGGAAGAGATGCGCCAGTCCAACCGCATCATCCAGCAGTGCGTGGCCTGGCTGCGCGCCAATCCCGGCCCGGTGATCACGGACAACCATAAAGTGGCGCCGCCTTCGCGCGAAGGCATGAAGTCGAATATGGAAGACCTGATCCACCACTTCAAGCTGTTCACCGAAGGCATGCACGTGCCGGAGGGCGAAGCCTACGCCGCCGTCGAGCACCCGAAGGGCGAATTCGGCATCTACCTGGTGTCCGACGGCGCCAACAAACCGTACCGTCTGAAAATCCGCGCGCCGGGCTATGCCCACTTGGCCGCGCTGGACGAGATGGCCAAGGGCCACATGATCGCCGACGTGGTGGCGATCATCGGTACGCAGGATATCGTGTTTGGGGAGATTGACCGCTGATGCTGTCCGCACAATCGCTAGCCTTGATCGACCGCGAGGTCGCCAAATACCCGGCCGACCAGAAGCGCTCCGCCGTCATGGGCGCGCTGCGCATCGCGCTGGAAGAGCGGCGCGCCACCGGTGAAACCCCGGAAGCGCGCTGCCTCAACAAGGAGGTGATCGAGTTCGTCGCCAACTATCTGGAGATCGCTCCGGTAGCCGCCTACGAAGTCGCCACCTTCTACAACATGTACGACATGAAGCCGGTGGGCAAGTACAAGATCACCGTCTGCACCAACCTGCCCTGTGCGCTGTCCGGCGGCGTCAACGCCGCGGAATACATCTCGAAGAAGCTGGGCATCGCCATCGGCGAAACCAGCGCCGACGGCATGTACACCCTGCAGGAAGGCGAATGCATGGGCGCCTGCGGCGACGCGCCGGTCTTGCTGGTGAACAACCACAAGATGTGCAGCTTCATGACGCCCGAAGCAATCGATAAAAAACTGGCGGAGTTGAAATAATGGCTGTCTTCGCTAATGGCGTGATTTTCGACGGCGTCGACACCGCGCAGCCCGACTGCTGGCGTCTGGACGCTTACGTAGCCCGTGGCGGCTACCAGGCGCTGCGTCGCATCCTTGACTCCAAGATGACCCAAGAGGACGTCATCGCGGAAGTGAAGAACTCCGGCCTGCGTGGCCGCGGCGGCGCGGGCTTCCCCACCGGCCTGAAGTGGAGCTTCATGCCGCGCTCGTTCCCGGGCGACAAATACGTCGTCTGCAATACCGACGAGGGCGAGCCGGGCACCTTCAAGGACCGCGACATCATCCGCTACAACCCGCACTCGCTGATCGAGGGCATGATCATCGCCGGTTACGCGATGGGCACCAAGGCGGGTTACAACTACATCCACGGCGAAATCTTCGAAGACTACCAACGCTTCGAAGAGGCGCTGGAGGAGGCGCGCAAGGCGGGTTTCCTGGGCCAGAACATTCTGGGCACCGGCTTCAACTTCGACCTGTTCGCCCACCACGGCTACGGCGCCTACATCTGCGGCGAAGAAACCGCGCTGCTGGAATCGCTGGAAGGCAAGAAGGGCCAGCCGCGCTTTAAGCCGCCGTTTCCGGCCAGCTTCGGCCTGTACGGCAAGCCGACCACCATCAACAACACCGAGTCCTTCGCCTCGGTGCCGTTCATCATCCGCGACGGCGCGCAAACCTTCCTGGAGAAGGGCAAGCCCAACAACGGCGGCACCAAGCTGTTCTCGGTCTCGGGCCACGTCAATCGTCCGGGCAACTACGAGATCTCGCTGGGCACCCCGTTCTCCGAGCTGTTGGAGATGGCCGGCGGCATGCGCGGCGGCAAGAAGCTGAAGGCGGTGATTCCGGGCGGTTCGTCCGCGCCGGTGCTGCCGGCCGACATCATGATGCAATGCACCATGGACTACGACAGCATCGCCAAAGCCGGCTCGATGCTGGGTTCCGGCGCCGTGATCGTGATGAACGAGGACGTGTGCATGGTGAAGGCGCTGGAGCGCCTGGCCTATTTCTATCACGAGGAATCCTGCGGCCAATGCACGCCGTGCCGCGAAGGCACCGGCTGGCTGTACAAGGTCATCCACCGCATCGCCAACGGCCAGGGCCGTCCGGGCGATCTGGAGCTTCTGGATTCCGTGGGCAACAACATGGCGGGCCGCACGATCTGCGCCTTGGCCGACGCCGCTGTGTTCCCGGTTCGCAGTTTCACCAAGCATTTCCGCAATGAGTTCGAGTACGCGATCGAACACGGAAAGACCTTGGTGGATCACAAATGGTGTTGAGCGATGCTTGAAATCGAAATCGACGGTAAGAAACTGACGGTGGAGCAGGGCAGCACCGTCATGGAAGCGGCCCACTCCGTTGGGACCTACATACCGCACTTCTGCTACCACAAGAAGCTGTCCATCGCGGCCAACTGCCGCATGTGTTTGGTGGAAGTGGAAAAGGCGCCTAAGCCGCTGCCGGCCTGTGCCACTCCTGTCACCGACGGCATGAAAGTCCATACCGCCTCGCCGCTGGCCAAGAAGGCCCAGGCGGGCGTGATGGAGTTCCTGTTGATCAACCACCCGCTGGATTGTCCGATTTGCGACCAGGGCGGGGAATGCCAGCTGCAAGACCTGGCTGTCGGCTACGGCAACTCCACCTCGCGCTACGAGGAAGAAAAGCGCGTGGTGGTGGGCAAGGACATGGGTCCGCTGGTCTCGGCCGAGGAAATGTCGCGCTGCATCCACTGCACGCGTTGCGTCCGCTTCACCGAGGAAATCGGCGGCTACCAGGAAATCGGCATGGCCAACCGCAGCGAGTTCTCCGAGATCCTGCCCTTCCTGGGCAAGACCGTGGATTCGGAAATCTCCGGCAACGTCATCGATTTGTGCCCGGTGGGCGCGCTGACTTCCAAGCCGTTCCGCTACAGCACCCGCGCCTGGGAACTGTCGCGCCGCAAGTCGGTGAGCCCGCATGATGGCCTCGGCTCCAACCTGATCGTCCAGGTGAAGAGCAACGAAGTGATGCGCGTGCTGCCGCTGGAAAACGAAGCCATCAACGAATGCTGGATCGCCGACCGCGACCGCTTCTCGTACGAAGGCCTGAACAGCGCTGAACGTCTCACCAAGCCGATGATCAAGTTCGACGGCAAGTGGCACGAAACCGACTGGGAAACCGCGCTGAACTACGTGGTCAAGGGCCTGAACGGCGTATCCGCCGATCATGGCAAGGACGCCATCGGCTTCCTGCTTAACCCGCACTCCACCACCGAAGAACTGCATCTGGCCCAGAAGCTGGCGCGCGCCTTCGGCGTGAACGCCATCGACTACCGCCTGCGCCGCAGCGACTTCTCCGCCGATGCCGCCAAGCAGGGCGCGGAGTGGCTGGGTTCCAGCATCGTCGAACTCGGCGACGCCAAGTCCGTGCTGGTTGTCGGCTCGTCGCTGCGCAAGGAGCAGCCGCTGCTGGCCGCCCGTCTGCGCGCTTCGGTCAAGCAGGGCAGCGAGCTGAACATTATCCACGTCGCCGACGACAATTTGCTGACCAAGATCAACGGCAAGCTGATCGTGTCGCCGCTGGCGCTGGTCAACGCCTTGTCGCAAGTGCTGAAGGCTGTGACCGAGATCAAGGCCGGCTCCGCCGAGATCGACCTGTCGTCGGTGGAGGTGTCCGAACAGGCGCGCCGCATCGCCGCCAGCCTGACCGGCGCGGAAACCGCGTCCATCGTGCTGGGCAATGTAGCGCAGCACCATCCGGCCTACAGCCAGCTGCTGTCGCTGGCCCAGGAAATCTCCCGTCTGTCCGGCGCGCGTTTCGGCATCCTGGCCGAAGCCGCCAACAGCGTGGGCGCGGAATTGGTGGGCGCGCTGCCGGCCAACGGCGACAACGCCGCCGCGATGATCGCCAAGCCGAAGAAGGCCTACTTCCTGCTGAACACCGAAGTGGAGTTCGACAGCTACAACCCGCAGGCCGCCGTGGCCGCGATGAAGCAAGCCGCTACCGTGATCGCGCTGACCGCCTACAAGGGCCAGGGCCTGCTGGATTACGCCGACGTGCTGCTGCCGATCGCGCCGTTCTCGGAAACCGCCGGCTCCTTCGTCAATATGGAAGGCAAGCTGCAAACCTTCAACGGCGTGGTGCGTCCGCTGGGCGAAACCCGCCCGGCCTGGAAGGTGCTGCGCGTGCTGGGCAATATGCTGAATCTGGCCGGTTTCGAGCAGAACAGCGCCGAGGACGTACGCGCCGAGTTCGCCCAAGGCGATCTGTCCGCCAAGCTGAACAACGCGCTGTCCAAGGTCGCCGCCAACCCGGCAGTCGCCTCCGGCATCGTCCGCGTCGGCGAAGTGCCGATGTACCAGGCCGACGCCATCAGCCGCCGCGCCAAGCCGCTGCAGGAAACCAACGAAGCCAAGGACGCCGCCGTCGCCCGCGCGCACGGCAGCCTGCTGGCCAAGCTGGGCATCGCCGCCGGTTCCACCGCGCTGCTGAAGCAGGGTTCGGGCGAGGCGCGCGTGCGCGTCGAGGCCGAGGACAGCCTGCCGGCCGACGTGGTACGGGTCGCCACCGCGCACGCAGCAACGCTGGCGCTGGGCGGCATGTTCGACGCTATCGAGATCAAGCAGGGGTAAACCATGGAGTTCTTGCAAGGTATTCTTGGCACTGACGTGGGGCTCCTGGTGTGGACCCTGCTGAAGATCATCGCCATCGTGCTGCCGATGCTGGGCGCAGTGGCCTATCTGACGCTGGCCGAGCGCAAGGTGATCGGTTATATGCAGATCCGGATCGGCCCCAACCGCGTGGGCCCGTTCGGTCTGCTGCAGCCCATCGCCGACGCGGTCAAGCTGCTGATGAAGGAAATCATTCTGCCCACCAACTCCAGCAAGGGCTTGTTCCTGCTGGCGCCGGTGCTGTCCATCGGCCCGGCCCTGGCGGCCTGGGCGGTGATTCCGTTTACCGACCACTTGGTGCTGGCCAACGTCAACGCCTCGCTGCTTTACATCCTGGCGCTGACGTCCATGGGCGTGTATGGCGTGATCATCGCCGGCTGGGCGGGCAACTCGAAGTACTCCTTCCTCGGCGCGATGCGTTCCGCCGCCCAGATCGTCTCGTACGAGCTGGCGATGGGCTTCGCCCTGGTCGGCGTGCTGATGGTGTCCGGTAGCCTGAACCTGGTCGACATCGTCAAGCAGCAGGCCGTGGGCATGGCCGGCGGTTCGCTGTTCTCCTGGAACTGGCTGCCGCTGTTCCCGCTGTTCATCGTCTACCTGATCTCCGGCGTGGCCGAAACCAACCGCGCGCCGTTCGACGTGGCGGAAGGCGAATCGGAAATCGTGGCCGGTTTCCACGTGGAATACTCGGGCATGGCCTTCGCCATCTTCTTCCTGGCCGAATACGCCAACATGATTCTGGTGGCGGCGCTGACCTCCCTGCTGTTCCTGGGCGGCTGGCTGTCTCCGTTCCCGGCTTCCTGGGGCATCCTGGGCGCCGGCGGCTTCTTTTGGCTGGCCGTGAAGATGTCGATGGTGCTGTTCTGCTTCCTGTGGTTCCGCGCCACCTTCCCGCGCTATCGCTATGACCAGATCATGCGCCTGGGCTGGAAAGTGTTCATCCCGGTGACCCTGGTGTGGATTCTGGTGGTAGGCGTGTGGATGTTTACCCCGCTGTCGATTTGGCACTGAGACAGGGGATAGGTGAAAAAATGAATTCGATCCGCAACTTTTTCAAGACCTTCCTGCTGGTGGAGCTGGTCAAGGGCCTGATGGTCACTGGCCGCTACTTCTTCGCCCGCAAGATCACGGTGCAGTTCCCGGAAGAGAAGACGCCGATCTCGCCGCGTTTCCGCGGCCTGCACGCCCAGCGCCGCTACGCCAACGGCGAAGAGCGCTGCATCGCCTGCAAGCTGTGCGAGGCGGTGTGCCCGGCGATGGCCATCAGCATCGAGTCCGAACAGCGCGACGACGGCACCCGCCGCACCACGCGCTACGACATCGACCTGACCAAGTGCATCTTCTGCGGCTTCTGCGAGGAAGCCTGTCCGGTGGACGCCATCGTGGAAACGCACATCTTCGAATACCACGGTGAAAAACGTGGCGACCTCTACTACACCAAGCCGATGCTGCTGGCTGTGGGCGACAAGTACGAGGCCGAGATCGCCGCCAACAAGGCGGCTGACGCCAAGTATCGCTAAGGGGAGGCCATGAACCTAACTACGGTAATTTTCTACGTTCTGTCCGCCATCCTGATCTTCGCCGGTCTGCGCGTGGTGACGGCCAAGAACCCGGTGCACGCCGCGCTGTATCTGGTGCTGGCTTTCTTCACCAGCGCCGGCCACTGGCTGCTGATGGAGTCGGAGTTCCTGGCGATCACCCTGGTGCTGGTTTACGTCGGCGCGGTGATGGTGCTGTTCCTGTTCGTGGTGATGATGCTGGACATCAATATCGAGCAGCTGCGCGCCGGCTTCTGGAAGAACCTGCCGGTGGCCGCTCTGGTCGGCGCCATCATGGTGTTCGAGATGGCGCTGATCTTGATGAGCCCGCAAGCCGGCCTCGGCCAGTTCAAGGCCGCCGCGCCGCTGGCCGCCGATTTCAGCAACGTCAAGCTGCTGGGCAGCCAGCTGTACACCACCTATCTGCTGCCGTTCGAAATCGCCGCCGTGGTGCTGCTGCTGGCGATGATCGCCGCCATCGGCCTGACCATGCGCACGCGCAAGGACAGCAAGGTGATCGATCCGGCCGTCCAGGTGAAGGTGCGCAGCCAAGACCGCGTCCGCATCGTCAAGATGGACGCCGTGAAAAAAGTGGAAGAGGCCGAAGCGGCCGCTTCCGGTGAGCAACAGGCCTGACGGCCAATCAACCACAAGGGAGGAAACGTGCTGACACTGACTCACTTTCTGGTGCTGGCCGCTATCCTGTTTGCCATCAGCGTGCTGGGCATCTTCCTGAACCGGAAGAACCTGATCATCCTGCTGATGGCCATCGAGCTGATGCTGCTGGCGGTGAATTTCAACTTCATCGCGTTCTCGCATTACCTGTCGGATTCTGCGGGGCAGATCTTCGTGTTCTTCATCCTGACGGTTGCCGCCGCCGAGTCCGCCATTGGCTTGGCGATTCTGGTGGTGTTGTTCCGCAACCTGCAGAGCATCAACGTTGAAGACTTGGGCAGCCTCAAGGGCTAAGGCAAACCGGAACCACAACTAAAGCACAAAAGCATGGATATGAAGAGCTTATACCTGCTGATTGCACTCGCTCCGCTGGCGGGTTCCATCATTGCAGGCCTGTTTGGATGGGCGATCGGACGGCGCGCTTCGCACGTCGTGACGATAGCCGGCGTGGCGGTGTCCGCCGCGCTGTCGCTCAAGGTGCTCCTGGGTTTCCTCAACGGAAGCGCGGAAGTGTTCAATGGACCGGTCTACACCTGGCTGACTGTCGGCGGCCACGAGTATGCGGTCGGCTTCCTGGTCGACTCGCTGACCGCGATGATGCTGGTGGTGGTCACCAGCGTGTCGCTGATGGTGCATATCTACACCATCGGCTACATGCAGGATGATCCGGGCTACCAGCGTTTCTTCAGCTACATCTCGCTGTTTACCTTCTCGATGCTGATGCTGGTGATGAGCAACAACTTCGTCCAGCTGTTCTTCGGTTGGGAGGCGGTGGGTCTGGTGTCCTACCTGCTGATCGGCTTCTGGTTCAAGCGGCCGACCGCGGTGTTCGCCAACCTGAAGGCTTTCCTGGTCAACCGCGTGGGCGACTTCGGCTTCCTGTTGGGCATCGGCATGGTGCTGGCGTACTTCGGCGGCTCGCTGAACTACAGCGACGTGTTCGCCGCCGCGCCGGCGCTGGCCCAGAAGACCATCGAGATCATCCCGGGCCACGAGTGGTCGCTGATGACCGTCACCTGCATCCTGCTGTTCATCGGCGCGATGGGCAAGTCGGCGCAGTTCCCGCTGCACGTGTGGCTGCCGGACTCGATGGAAGGCCCGACCCCGATCTCCGCGCTGATCCACGCCGCCACCATGGTGACGGCCGGCATCTTCATGGTGTCGCGCATGAGCCCGCTGTTCGAGATGTCCGACACCGCGCTGAACGTGGTGATGGTGGCCGGCGCGATCACCGCGCTGTTCATGGGCTTTCTCGGCATCGTGCAGAACGACATCAAGCGCGTGGTGGCTTACTCCACGCTGTCGCAGCTGGGTTACATGACCGTGGCGCTGGGCGCGTCGGCGTACTCGGTGGCGATGTTCCACGTGATGACCCACGCCTTCTTCAAGGCGCTGCTGTTCCTGGCGGCCGGCTCCGTGATCATCGGCATGCACCATGACCAGGACATGCGCAATATGGGCGGCCTGCGCAAGTACATGCCCATCACCTGGATCACCTCGCTGCTGGGTTCGCTGGCGCTGATCGGCACGCCGTTCTTCTCCGGCTTCTACTCCAAGGACTCGATCATCGAGGCGGTGGCCGCTTCGCATCTGTCCGCGGCCGGTTTCGCCTACTTCGCCGTGATCGCCGGCGTGTTCGTGACCGCCTTCTACTCCTTCCGCATGTACTTCCTGGTCTTCCACGGCAAGGAGCGCTGGATGCAGAACCATGGCTCGCACCACGAGCACCATGGCGATAGCGCGGATGAAGAGGTTTCCCACGATCACCACCATGGCCTGGGTCCGAACGACAAGCCTCATGAAAGCCCTTGGGTGGTGACGCTGCCGCTGGTGCTGCTGGCGATTCCGTCGGTGCTGGTCGGTTACTTCGGCATCGACAAGCTGGTGTTTGGCGACTTCTTCAAGGGCGTGATCGCCGTCAACAACGAAGCGCACCCGGCCATGGAAGAACTGGCGCATGAGTTCCACGGCGCTGTCGCCATGGGTCTGCACTCGTTCACCAGCCTGCCGTTCCTGCTGGCCCTGGCCGGCGTGGTGACCGCCTGGTACTTCTACATGAAGGCGCCGCACATTCCGGCCGCCATCAAACAGAAGTTCGCGCCGATCAACGCGCTGCTGGAAAACAAGTACTACCTGGACGAGATCTACTTCGCCGTATTCGCCAAGGGTTCCCGCGCCATCGGTACCTTCTTCTGGAAGGTGGGCGACATGCTGCTGATCGACGGCCTGCTGGTGAATGGCACGGCCAAGCTGATCGGCTGGTTCTCCAGCGTGATCCGCCGCATGCAGACCGGCTTCATCTACAGCTACGCCACCGCCATGATCATCGGCGTGCTGGGTCTGATGACCTGGTGGTTCCTGCCGTTGATTTTGCGTTGAGTCCGGCCTCCGGGATTGAAATAACAATATAGGTTTGATTATGTCCACAAATCTGCTAAGTCTGGTGATCTGGACGCCGATCCTGGCCGGCCTCGTGGTGCTGGCCACCGGCGGCGACCAGCGCGCGCCCTTGGCGCGCTGGCTGGCCTTGGCGGGGGCCCTCGCGGGCTTCCTGCTGTCGGTGCCGCTGTTCACCGAGTTCAACAACCTCAACGGCGGCATGCAGTTCGAAGAACTGAAGCCGTGGATCGCCGCGCTCAACATCAACTACCACCTGGGCGTGGACGGCATCTCGATGCTGTTCGTGGTGCTGAACAGCTTCACCACGCTGCTGGTGGTGATCGCCGGCTGGGAAGTGATCCAGAAGCGCGTGGCGCAGTACATGGCTGCCTTCCTGATCATGTCCGGCCTGATCAACGGCGCCTTTGCCGCGCTGGACGCCATTCTGTTCTATGTCTTCTTCGAAGGCATGCTGATTCCGATGTACCTGATCATCGGCGTCTGGGGCGGTCCGCGTCGCGTCTACGCGTCGATCAAGTTCTTCCTGTACACCCTGCTCGGCTCGCTGCTGATGCTGGTGGCGCTGATCTACCTGTACTTCCAGGCTGGCAAGAGCTTCGACATCCTGGCCTTCCACGCCATCGCCAAGATTCCGCTGACGGTGCAGATCCTGCTGTTCGTCGCCTTCTTCCTGTCGTTCGCGGTGAAGGTGCCGATGTGGCCGGTGCATACCTGGTTGCCGGACGCCCACGTGGAAGCGCCTACCGGCGGCTCCATGGTGCTGGCCGCGATCACGCTGAAGATCGGCGCTTACGGCTTCCTGCGGTTCGCGCTGCCGATTCTGCCGGATGCCTCGCGCGAAGTGGCGCCCATCATCATCGGCCTGTCGCTGGTGGCGGTGGTGTACATCGGCCTGGTGGCGCTGGTGCAGTCCGACATGAAGAAGCTGGTGGCGTATTCGTCCATCTCCCACATGGGCTTCGTGACGCTGGGCATGTTCCTGTTCGCCGGCAACGAAATGAACCAGTGGGCGGTGGAAGGCGCGCTGGTGCAGATGGTGTCTCACGGTTTCGTCTCCGCCGCGATGTTCTTCTGCATCGGCGTGATGTATGACCGCGTGCACAGCCGCAACATCGCCGACTACGGCGGCGTGGCCAACAAGATGCCTATCTTCGCCGCCTTCATGATGCTGTTCGCCATGGCCAACTCCGGCCTGCCGGCCACCTCCGGCTTCGTCGGCGAGTTCATGGTGATCATGGGTTCGGTGCAGGTGAACTTCTGGTACGCCGCGCTGGCCGCCACCACCCTGATCTTCGGCGCCGCCTACACCCTGTGGATGTACAAGCGCGTGATCTTCGGCGATGTGGCCAACCAGCATGTGGCGGAACTGTCCGACGTCAACAAGCGCGAGTTCCTGGTGCTGGCCATCCTGGCGGTCATGGTGCTGGGCATGGGTCTGTACCCCGAGGCTTTCGTCTCCAAGATGCACCTGGCGGTGAACGACCTGATCACGCATGTTGCGCAGAGCAAGCTGTAAGCGCGGAAGGAATACATACAAATGAATTGGGCTGATCTCAACCTGATACCTGCGATGCCGGAGCTGTTCCTGATCGGCGCCTTGCTGGTGGTGCTGATGCTGGATCTTTTCATCTCCGATGAAAAGCGCGGCATCACCTACGGCTTGACGCTGCTGACGCTGGCCGGCACCGCCGTCGCGCAGGTCTACACCTTTACCCCATACCCGGTGCATACCTTCTCTGGCATGTACGTGGCCGATCCGCTGGCCTCCCTGGTCAAGCTGGCGATGTATGGCGCCACCGCCATCGTGCTGGTGTATAGCCGCCAGTACACGGCGGATCGCGGCTTGTTCAAGGGCGAATACTTCTCGCTGTCGCTGTTCGCGCTCCTGGGCATGAACCTGATGGTGTCCGCCTCGCACTTCCTGACCCTGTACATGGGCCTGGAGCTGCTGTCGCTGGCCTTGTACTCGCTGATCGCGCTGCAGCGCGATTCGATCCCGGCCACCGAATCGGCGATGAAGTACTTCGTGCTGGGCGCGCTGGCTTCCGGCCTGCTGCTGTACGGCATCTCGATGATCTACGGCGCCACCGGCTCGCTGGAGCTGGCCACCGTCGCCAAGTCCATCAAGTCGCACGCCGCCAACCCGGTGCTGCTGATCTTCGGCCTGGTGTTCATCGTGGCTGGCCTCAGCTTCAAGCTGGGCGCCGTGCCGTTCCATATGTGGGTGCCTGATGTGTACCAGGGCTCGCCGACTTCCGTCACGCTGATGGTCGGCGCCGCGCCCAAGCTGGCCGCCTTCGTCTTCGTGCTGCGCATCCTGGCCCAAGGCCTGGACGTGCTGGTCGGCGACTGGCAGTCCATGCTGGCGATCGTGGCCGTGTTGTCCATGGCCATCGGCAACATCACCGCCATCGTGCAAAGCAACATCAAGCGCATGCTGGCTTATTCCACCATCTCGCACATGGGCTTCCTGCTCCTGGGCGTGTTGGCGGGCACCCAGCAGGGCTACGCCGCGGCGCTGTTCTACGCCGTGGTGTACGTGGCCATGTCCATGGTGGGTTTCGGCATCATCCTGGCGCTGTCGCGCAAGGGTTTCGAGTGCGAGAACATCGACGACCTGAAGGGCCTGAACAGCCGCAACAGCTGGTATGCTTTGCTGATGCTGCTGGCCATGTTCTCGATGGCCGGCATCCCGCCGCTGCTGGGCTTCTACGCCAAGTTCGTGGTGATCAAGGCCATTCTGGACATCGGCATGGTCAAGCTGGCCGTGTTCTCGGTGCTGATGTCGGTGATAGGCGCCTTCTACTACCTGCGCGTGGTCAAGGCCATCTACTTTGATGAGGCGCAGGATACCGCTCCGATCGCCGTCCGCGCCGACATGAAGGTGGTGCTGTCGCTGAACGCGCTGGCGCTGCTGGTCGTCGGTGTGCTGCCGCAATCCTTGCTGGAACTGTGCGTGCAGGCGATGCGTCAATCGCTGGGCATGATCTAAGGCAGAGGCCATGGATAGCAGCATCACCATACTGCTGGCGCTGGCCGTTGTGGCCGCCAACCTGCCGTTCGCCAGCGATCGCGTCGCCGGCTTCTTCAAGGTGGCGCGCAAGCATTTCGGCTGGCATGCGCTGGAGTTGGCGGTGCTGTTCGCCCTGGTGGGCGGCCTGGCCAGGCTGCTGGAGGCGCGCGAGATGCCGGTGCACGAACAGCACTGGCAGTTCTACGTGACGACGCTTGCCTTGTTTCTGGTGGCGGCCTTCCCGGGGTTTGTCTACCGCTATTTCTGGCATCGGCCGGCTCACTAGCCCGCTTCCGACACGCGTTCGAAAGCACTGCCACGGCAGTGCTTTTTTGTTAAGTTGTATTGCCATGGATTGCTTTATGGTGATAAAGAATTGACATTTGCATGTCTTGATCTTGATCCCGCTATCCTGAGGCGATATGAAGAAAACCATCTCTTGTCTGATCTCCGCGCTGGCCTTAGCCGGCGCTGCCCACGCCGCCGACTTGCAGCCGGCCCAGCATGCCGATTTTCCCCGCTATACCTACGCGCTGACCTGGCAGCCTGGGTTCTGTTCGACAGGGGAGGGGTGTCTGCCCGAGCAATCGCATGAAGTGCAAATCGGTTTGCATGGGCTGTGGCCCTCTGAACCGCAGAGCCTGATCGCTCAGAATGTGCCGGTTCAGCAATGGTGGGCCAAGGGCTGCGCCTTTTTCCCGCATGTGCATGCCGTGCCGGCCTTGCCTGCGGAAACGCGGGACGAATTGAAAGTGGTGATGCCGCAGCTCAAGGATGACCTGCTGCTGCACGAGTACGTCAAGCATGCTCAGTGCTTCGGCTATCCGGCACAGCAGTTTTTCGAGACGGCGCTAAAGATGCGCCAGGCGGTGGTGGATAGCGGCTTTGGCGATTATCTGCTGGGGCAAGCGGGGCAGACGCGCAGCCGCGATGAATTGCAGGGCGCCTTCGTCAAAGCCTTCGGCACCGATCAGCGGCGCGCGCTGCAATTGCAATGCGGCAAAGACAAACAAGGCCGCAATGTCTTGACGCAATTCTGGTTCACGCTCAAGGCCGACCAGCTGGCAAGCTTTCCCGCCGCGCAGAGCTTTGTGGATACCCCTGACGGCGAATACGAGGATAGCTGCGCGGAGCCGTTTGTTTTGCCTAGCTGGTAGGCGGCTATGCGGCGTCGCATCGCGACGTAGGCGATCTGGCGCTTCGCATGTGGCTGTTCTTGCAGAAGCCATACTGTGTTGAACGCACGACAGTTCTTTCGGCCAGTCAGCCTGGCGCAGACAGGCGGCGGAATGCGCATAAAGCCTGTATTAGCCCTTGTATTTCAAATTCTTAATGCGTGATGTTTCTTGTTGGAAATATTCAATATCTGTAAATATTAATTAATTTAGTTTGAGAGTGTGGCTTGCATTCTCGCTTCTTAAGGTAGATTTGAGCAGCTGGGCGCAGTATTGCCGGCATCCACTGGCCAAGCAGCTTTTGACAATCTAGTCCAAAGGGAGCGGGAATGTTTGCACGGATCCGTCTGGTGCTAATCATCTTGATCACGGCATTGCCTGCTATGGCGAGCAATCTGCAAGCCAGCAGGAATGGCGATTTTTCCCATTACACATTGGCGCTGGCCTGGCAACCAGGCTTCTGCAAGTTGAGCCAGTCCTGTCAAATGCCGCCGAATTCAGATGGCGCGCTAGGCTTGCTGGGTTTGTGGCCTTCCTTGCCGGCCAGCCTGCAGGAACAAGGCGTCAACGATGAGAGTTGGCGGCTCAAAAGCTGTTTCTACTTCAGCCATAGCGTTGATGATCCGCAGCTATCCGACGAGGTGCAGGCTCGGCTTGCCAAGGCGGTTCCGAAATTATTGGATGACGATCTGATCAGCAGCGAGTTCGTCAAACATGCCCAATGCTTCGGTTTTGCCGGCAATGATTATTTTGCGAAAGCGCTGCAATTGCGGCAGTCGGTGCTGGACAGCCCGTTCGGCAGTTATCTGAAGAATAAGCAAGGGGCGATGGTCGATCCGACTGCGGTGCGGCAGGCTTTTACCCAGGCTTTTGGCGCAGCCAGCGGAGCGGCGTTGAGCTTGCGTTGCCTGCGCGACGCGCAGCAGCGCAATGTCTTGACCAGTCTGGAAATCCAGATCTCCGCGCAAAGGCTGAATGCTTTTCCGGCAGAGGCTTCCTTATGGCATCAAGATGGAGCGGATGCGCCGGATACCTGCTATGGGCCGATATGGATTGCTAACTGAGTAGCGCTGTCCCAGCGGGGCTGGGCGCGGCCGTCCGGAAAACGTCAACATCCCCAAGGGTCAGTAGAATCGCGCCTCGCCCTGTGGCCGGCTCTTGAAGCGTTTGTGCAGCCAGAAGTACTGATCCGGGATTTCGCGGATGCGGTCTTCCAGGAAGGCGTTCATGCGGCGGGTGTCGGCCTCGATGTCCTCGCTTGGGTAGTGGTCCCAGGCCGGGTAGAACTCCAGCTCGAAACAGTCGCCGACGCGGCGCGCGATGGCCGGCACGACTTTGGCGCGCGCCAGCTTGGCGATGCGCGCCATGCCGGTGATGGTGGCCGCCTTGACGCCAAAGAAGTCGACGAACAGCGAATCGCGCACGCCGAAGTCCTGATCCGGCAGATACAAGAAAGGCGCATGGTCCTTGCGCATGGCTTTGATGATGGGGCGCAGGCCTTCCTGGCGCGACACGATGTAGGCGTTGTTGTAGCGCTGGCGGCCGGCGTAGATTTGCTGGTCCAGCGCTTCGTTCTTCTGGTGCGAGTAAACGCTGACCAGCGGGATGTATTGGTTCAGCGCGTAGACGCACATCTCGAAGCCGACGAAGTGCGGATAGAACAGGATCACGTCCTCGCCCTTGTCGCGCAGATCGGTGACGTAATGCAGGTTCTTGATGCTGACCAGATCGTCGATGCGCTTGGCCGAGCTCCACCAGCACACGCCATATTCCAGCACCATGCGTATCATGTGCTGGCAGTTCTTGCGGATCAGCCGACGGCGTTCCGCCTGCGGCATGTCCGGGAAGCATAGCCGCAGATTGATCAGACCGACGCGGCGGCGGCCGCGAGCCAGCAGGTAGGCGAGATTGCCTAGGCCGGCGGCGATGAGGCCGATAGCGCGCATCGGCAGCAGGCGGATCAGCCACAGCAGGGCAAAAGCGAGTTTCATGCGAATCCTTGTTCTGCGTCCGGCCGGCTGACGCCGGGCGGGCATTTATAGCGGTTGTAGCTCCACAGGTACTGGCAGGGGAAGCGGCGGATCAGTTGTTCCACCTGGGCGTTCATCTGCGCGCAGTCTGTCTCCTTGTCGCCGGTGAACGGTTGCGCCAATGGCTCGATATGCACGGCAAAGCCCTGCCCGCCGCGCAGCCGCTCCCCGACGAAGAACAGCGTGGTCACGCCGCTCATTTGCGCCAGGCGCGGCACCAGCGTCATGGTGTAGGCCGGCCGGCCGAAGAACGGCGCCCAGATCCCTTCGCCGTTGCCGGGCACTTGGTCGGGCAGAATGATGGTGGCCTCGCCGGATTTCAAGGCTTTCATCAGCACGCGCACGCCGGAGGCCGTGGCCGGAGCGGTTTTGCCTTTGCCGCGAGCCCGGCCGGCCTGCATCACTGGCTCCAGCCACTGCAGCTTCGGTGGGCGGTACATGGCGGTCAGCGGGAAGGGCAGGCGGGAGCTGATATAGCGTCCGGCGATATCGTAGCTGCCTAAGTGCGGAGTTACGAATATAATACCGTTGCCGTGCGCCAGCGCCTGCTCCACATGCTCCCAGCCTTCGCAGCGTTTGACCATGCCGGTGATGTCTTCCGGGCTGCGGCACCAGGCGATGGCCAGCTCCAGCGCCCCCTTGCCGGTTTCGGCCGCGCTTTGTTTGACTTTGGCTGGTAAAACCGGATAATTTTCGAAGATTTTACTAGAACTTAGATTCTCCCGCAGCCTAGCGGCGAAGCCGGGGGACGCAAGATAAGTCAGTCGCCCCAGAGCGGCACCCAAACCTTGTAGCCAGGATAAGGGGAGGTGCGCCAGGACAGACAGTAGTAAATGGACTAGCTTGGACATGAGCTCAGCAGTCTGGGTCTGAAAGCGGCCTATTTTATCACCACAGGGTTTTGTATTTTTTGGGAACGCAGAATAAATGAGTGAATACCTGTTTACCTCGGAATCCGTATCCGAAGGCCACCCGGACAAAGTCGCCGACCAGATCTCCGATGCCATCCTCGACGCCATCCTGCGCGAGGACAAGCACGCCCGCGTAGCGGCGGAAACGCTGGTCAACACCGGCCTGGTGGTGCTGGCAGGCGAGATCACCACCACCGCCAACGTCGACTACATCAAGATCGCGCGCGAAACCATCAAGCGCATCGGCTACGACGACTCCGAACTCGGCTTCGATTACCGCGGCTGCGCGGTGATGGCCTGCTACGACAAGCAATCGCCGGACATCGCCCAGGGCGTCAACGAAGGCGAGGGCCTGGATCTGAACCAGGGCGCCGGCGACCAGGGCCTGATGTTCGGCTACGCCTGCGACGAAACCCCGACGCTGATGCCGTTCCCGATCTACTACGCGCACCGCCTGGTGCAGCGCCAGGCCGAACTGCGCAAGGATGGCCGCCTGCCGTGGCTGCGTCCGGACGCCAAGAGCCAGATCACCTGCGTGTACGACGGCGCCAGCGGCCTGCCCAAGCGCATCGACACCGTGGTGCTGTCCACCCAGCATACCCCGGACATCGACCACAAGACGCTGACCGAGGCGGTGATCGAAGACATCATCAAGCCGGTGCTGCCGCCGGAAATGATCACCGCGGAAACCAAGTTCCTGATCAACCCGACCGGCCGTTTCGTCATCGGCGGTCCGCAAGGCGATTGCGGCCTGACCGGCCGCAAGATCATCGTCGACACCTATGGCGGCGCGGCGCCGCACGGCGGCGGCGCTTTCTCCGGCAAGGATCCGTCCAAGGTGGACCGTTCCGCCGCTTACGCCGGCCGTTACGTGGCGAAGAACATCGTCGCCGCCGGCCTGGCGCGCCAGTGCCAGATCCAGGTTTCCTACGCCATCGGCGTGGCGGAGCCGACCTCGATCTCGGTCGACACCTTCGGCACCAACACCATTCCGAACGAGAAGATCGTGGAACTGGTGAAAAAGCACTTCGACCTGCGTCCGAAGGGCATCATCCAGATGCTGGACCTGCTGCGTCCGATCTACGGCAAGACCGCCGCTTACGGCCACTTCGGCCGCGAAGAGCCGGAATTCAGCTGGGAACGCACCGACAAGGTGGAGGCGCTGCGCGCCGACGCCGGCCTGTAAGCGCCGAATCTGTCGAGGGTCTGGAACACCGCCTGCTCACGCAGGCGGTTTTTTTATCCGCTTTTATGATGGAATCGCCGCGCGCTTGGCGGCTCTAGCGAGCATTCGCGGGATATCCTGCCATTTGTCGCCAGGCGGGAAATCTTGGCATCGACGCTGGCGATGGATGGCTTGCGTATCGCGCCAGCATGACAACGCCTATATTTTCCGCGCGGACTAGGTATAATTACCCGGCATGCCGAGGGGCGCTGCGAGGAGGGTGTTCTCCCCAGGCTTGGCGTGCCGCCTGCCGCCCGGCGGGCGACTCAACGGCGCTCACCTGACTCATGACCGTGGCGGGCATGGGATGACGGGTGGGCCGCATCCTGCCTGGCCGCGTGAACAAGGATGCTTCACGATGGCTGATTTCTCCGATTATCACGTAGCAGATTTTTCCCTTGCCGGCTGGGGCCGCAAGGAGTTGAACATCGCCGAAACCGAAATGCCGGGCCTGATGGCGATCCGCGACGAGTATCGCGCCGCGCAGCCGCTGCGCGGCGCGCGCATCGCCGGCAGCCTGCACATGACGGTGCAGACCGCGGTGCTGATCGAAACGCTGACGGCGCTGGGCGCGGAAGTGCGCTGGGCGTCGTGCAACATCTTCTCCACCCAGGACCACGCCGCCGCCGCCATCGCCGCCGCCGGCATTCCGGTATTCGCCTTCAAGGGCGAGAGCCTGGACGAGTACTGGGAGTTCAGCCACAAGATATTCGAATGGCCCGAAGGCCAGCCGGCCAATATGATTCTGGACGACGGCGGCGACGCCACCCTGCTGTTGATGCTGGGCAGCAAGGCGGAGAAGGACATCGGCGCCATCGCGCACGCCACCAATGAGGAAGAAACCGCGCTGTTCGCGTCGATCAAGCGCCATCTGGCCATCGACCCGCAGTGGTATTCCAAGCGCCTGCAGCACATTCAGGGCGTGACGGAAGAAACCACCACCGGCGTGCACCGCCTGTACCAGCTGGAAAAGGACGGCCATCTGCCGTTCCCGGCGATCAACGTCAACGACTCCGTCACCAAGTCCAAGTTCGACAATCTGTACGGCTGCCGCGAAAGCCTGGTGGACGGCATCAAGCGCGCCACCGACGTCATGATCGCCGGCAAGGTGGCGGTGGTGCTGGGCTATGGCGACGTGGGCAAGGGCTGCGCGCAGAGCCTGCGCGGCCTGGGCGCCACCGTGTGGGTGACCGAGATCGACCCGATCTGCGCGCTGCAGGCGGCGATGGAAGGCTACCGCGTGGTGCGCATGGACGAGGTGGCCGATCAGGCCGACATCTTCGTCACCGCTACCGGCAACGTCGGCGTGATCACGCACGAGCACATGAAGAAGATGCGCAACAACGCCATCGTCTGCAATATCGGCCACTTCGACAGCGAAATCGAAGTCGCCAGCCTGCGTCAGCACCAGTGGGAAAACATCAAGCCGCAGGTCGATCACATCATCTTCCCCGACGGCAAGCGCATCATCCTGCTGGCGGAAGGCCGCCTGGTGAACCTCGGCTGCGCCACCGGCCACCCGAGCTTCGTGATGTCAAACAGCTTCACCAATCAGGTGCTGGCGCAGATCGAGCTGTTCGCCAACGGCCACAAATATGAAAAGCAAGTGTACGTGCTGCCCAAGCATCTGGACGAGAAAGTGGCGCGGCTGCACCTCTCCCGCATCGGCGCGCGGCTGACCGAGCTGTCCGACCAGCAGGCGGCCTACATCAGCGTGCCCAAGCAAGGGCCTTATAAGCCAGATCACTATCGTTATTGATTTTTGAACCAAGCCGAAACGGACAGCCCCCTAGAATGGTGCTGTCCGTTTTTTTCGGGCCCGCGCAAGCAACGGCACCCAGAGGCCGACAATGACAAGATAGCCAGGACAGCGATAGAGAGGATCACGATGACACAAACGCCGCGCACCTTCAGTTTTGAATTCTTTCCGCCGAAAACGCCGGAAGGCGTGGCCAAGCTGCGCACCACCCGCCAGCAGCTGGCCCAGTTCAAGCCGCAGTTTTTCTCGGTGACTTTCGGCGCCGGCGGAACCACCCGCGACGGCACCCTGTCTACCGTGCTGGAAATCCGCAGCGAAGGGCAGGCCGCCGCGCCGCACCTGTCCTGCGTGGGCTCCACCCGGGAAAACATCGCCGCCATCCTCAATGAGTACCGCGGCAACGGCATCCGCCACCTGGTGGCGCTGCGCGGCGATATCCCGTCCGGCATGGTGGGGGCGGGGGAGTTCCGCTACGCCAACGAGCTGGTGGAGTTCATCCGCGCCGAGCACGGCGATCATTTCCACATCGAGGTGGCGGCCTATCCGGAGTTTCATCCGCAGGCGCGCTCGGCCGATGACGATCTGGATAATTTCGTGCGCAAGGTGCGCGCCGGAGCCGACTCCGCCATCACCCAGTATTTCTTCAACGCCGACAGCTATTTCCGCTTCGTCGATGAAATCCGCGCCCGCGGACTGGACATCCCCATCGTGCCCGGTATCATGCCGATTTCCAATTTTGGCCAGCTGTGCCGCTTCTCCGACATGTGCGGAGCGGAAGTGCCGCGCTGGCTGCGCCTGCGCATGCAGGCCTATTACGACGACACCGCGTCCATCCGCGCGCTGGGCCTGGACGTGGTGACCGAGCTGTGCGACCGGCTGCTGCAAGGCGGCGCGCCGGGGCTGCATTTTTACACATTGAACCAGGCAGGCCTGGTCTCCACCATCTGGCAGAGGCTGGGCCTGTGACGGCGCGCGGGCGGCATGGGCCGCCCGCGGCCGCCAACGACAGGAAAGCCTATGCAAGACTCATTGAGCATCCAGAATCCGCCGAGAAAATCGCTGCTCGGCCAGATCATTTTCAGCAGCCGCTGGCTGCAATTGCCCATCTATCTGGGTTTGATCGTGGTGCAGGGCGTCTACGCCTGGAAATTCCTGGCGCAGTTGTGGGAACTGCTGGAAGGGCTGAATCATCTGACCGAGACCGACATCATGCTGGCGGTGCTGGGGCTGATCGATGTGGTGATGATCGCCAACCTGCTGGTGATGGTGACGGTGGGCGGTTACGAGACCTTCGTGTCGCGCTTGCGCATCGACACTCACCCGGACCAGCCGGAATGGCTGGACCACGTCAACGCCTCGGTGCTGAAAGTGAAGCTGTCGATGGCCATCATCAGCATCTCGTCCATCCATCTGCTGCAAACCTTCATCAACGCCAGCCGCATCGACGAGCACACCATCAAGTGGCAGCTGTTTTTGCATCTGGCCTTCCTGCTGTCCGCCGCGGCCATCGCCTATACCGACAAGTTGCTGGCCAGCGCGACGGCGCAGCACCAGCGGCACTGAACCGGATCCGAACAAGCAAAACGGCCCGCGAAGGGCCGTTTTGCTTATTGCGCGGGGCGTGATCACATGCCGCGCATCTGTCCCAGGGGCAGCGCGGTGGTGCGCTTGATCTCCTTCAGCACGAAGCTGGATTTGACGTCCTCCACGCCGGGGTGCTGCAGCAGCTCATCCATCACGAAGCGCGAGAAGTGCTCCATGTCTTCAAAGTACACCTGCAACAGATAGTCCATTTCGCCGGTCATGGCGAAGCAGTTGATGACTTCCGGCCAGTTCTGCACCGCTTCGATGAAGCTTTGCAGGTGCATATTGCCACGTTTTTCCAGCGTCACTCGCACCCAGGCCTGCAGGCCCAGACCGATATGCGCAGGATCGAGCAGCGCCACATATTGGCGGATCACGCCGGACTCTTCCAGCTGCTTGAGCCGGCGCAGACAGGGCGATGGCGACAGCGCCACGCGCTCGGCCAGCTCGACATTGGTCAACCGGCCATCCAGCTGCAATTCGGCCAGAATACGCAAGTCCGTCTTATCTAATGTAAGACTTGGCATATTTTCTCCTGATTATCGGTTTGTTGCGGCATTTTATTCTTCAATATCAATCATGGAAAGCAATTTGGCAAGATAATTGCTATGCACTTTCCATAGAATAAAAAGCCTAAATCGCAAACGGCAGCGCCAGACTGCCGACGCATGTCGATGGTGTGTGACAGCAGATAACGATTCATTCGGAGGAGAGCTTGCCGTGCCGCCATCGGCGGTCGGCGCCGATGCGCCCGTCCCAGGTGCGCAACGCGGTTTTCCCGTCTGCCTCTTCCCACCCTGTCGAACTGCCAACCGCCCGCAAAAGCGGGCGGGCAGGCGGCCTGCTTACATAACGCGGATCGCCTGCAGACGTTTACACACAACGCTCAAACCGAGTGGATTATCGCTTTCCGTATCATCGGAGCGCGATCTATATAACAGAGGAGAAACAGATGAAAATGGAAGCCATGCTGCAAAACCCGCTCGCCACCGACGGCTTCGAGTTTGTCGAATACACCGCGCCCGACGCGGCCGGCGTGGAAAAGCTGCGCCAGTTGTTCCTGTCGCTGGGCTTTACCGAAGTCGCCCGCCACCGCAGCAAGAACGTCAGCCTGTTCCGCCAGGGCGACATCAACTTCATCCTGAACGCCGAAACCAGCCAGCCGGCCAGTGAATTCGCCCACGCGCACGGCCCGTCGGCTTGTGCGATGGCCTGGCGCGTGAAGGATGCCGCCAAGGCCTACGAATACGCGCTGGCGCATGGCGCCAAGCCCTATCAGCGCCCGATCGGCTTCATGGAGCTGAACATCCCGGCAGTGCAGGGCATCGGCGGTTCCGCGCTGTATTTCGTCGACCGCTACGGTCCGGAACACAATATCTACGACGTGGACTTCGTGCCGGTGGACGGCGTCGATCAGCATCCGTTCGGCGTGGGCCTGACCCTGATCGACCACCTGACCCACAACGTGGCGCGCGGCAATATGGCCACCTGGGCCGACTTCTACACCAACATCGCTAACTTCCGCGAGATCCGCTATTTCGACATCGAAGGCAAGCTGACCGGCCTGGTGTCCAAGGCGATGACCAGCCCCTGCGGCAAGATCCGCATCCCGATCAACGAATCGTCCGACGACAAGAGCCAGATCGAGGAATTCCTGCGCCAGTACAACGGCGAAGGCATCCAGCACATCGCGCTGACCACCGACGACATCTACGCCACGGTGGAAACGCTGAAGGCGCGCGGCACCCGCTTCCTGGATACGCCGGACACCTATTATGAAAAGGTGGACGCGCGCGTGCCGGGCCATGGCGAGGACGTGGCCCGCCTGAAGAAGAACAGCATCCTGATCGACGGCGCGCCGGTGGAAGGCATCCTGCTGCAGATATTCACCGAAACCGTGATCGGCCCGATCTTCTTCGAGATCATCCAGCGCAAGGGCAACGAGGGCTTCGGCGAAGGCAACTTCAAGGCCCTGTTCGAGTCCATCGAGGAAGACCAGATCCGCCGCGGCGTGCTGAAGGCCTGAGCGGCCAGTCGCTGAAAGTGATTCTGAGCGTCCTTGTTTGCGCTTGTTTAAGGTTGGAGGCAAGGGCGGTCCAAGAAATTGGCCACGGAAAACACACGGAAGGGCACGGAATAATCAAGAGACGGCGCCTGCTCCCATCAAGGGGCAACGGCTTGAACTTTGGGTTTCTTCCGTGTTTTCCGTGTGCTTCCGTGGCAAAAAGGATTTTGCACAATGCGTAAATGGATCAGTTTTCCGCACCGCGAAGGCACCATCTCGCGCCAAGCCCACGCCGACTTGCCGGCCGAAGGCATCTATGAACGGGAAGTCGGCCGCAGCGGCTTCTTCGGCCCGGCCACCCACTTGCACCACAAGCATCCGCCCACCGGCTGGAGCGATTGGGAAGGGCCGCTGCGCCCGCGCGCCTTCGACCTGAACGAACTGCCTCACGGCGCGCCGGCGCCGTGGGAGGCGCTGTTGGTGTTGCACAACGCCCAGTGCAAGCTGCGCATCTGGCGCTGCGACCAGGCGATGACCCAGCTGTTCCGCAACGCCGACGGCGACGATCTGCTGTTCATCCACGGCGGCAGCGGCGAGCTGTTCTGCGACTACGGCCACCTCAGCTACCGCGACGGCGACTACATCCTGGTGCCGCGCTCCACCAGCTGGCGCATCGAGCCGGCCGAAGCCACCACCATGCTGATGATCGAAACCAGCAACGGCGCGTATCAATTGCCGGAAAAGGGACTGGTCGGGCCGCACGCCATCTTCGACGAAGCGGTGCTGGACGTGCCGGCCATCGATGACGCCTTCAAGGCGCAGCAGACTGAAGACGAATGGCAGGTGGTGATCAAGCGCCGCGGCGCGCTGTCCACCGTCACCTACCCGTACAACCCGCTGGACGCCATCGGCTGGCACGGCAATTTGTCGGTGGCGCGCGTCAACTGGCGCGACATCCGTCCGCTGATGAGCCATCGCTACCACCTGCCGCCGTCGGCGCACACCACCTTCGTCGCAGACGGCTTCGTGGTGTGCACCTTCGTGCCGCGGCCGATCGAGTCCGACCCGGGCGCGCTGAAGGTGCCGTTCTATCACAACAACGACGATTACGACGAAGTGATCTTCTACCACGCCGGCGACTTCTTCAGCCGCGACAACATCAAGCCTGGCATGATGACCTTCCACCCGGCCGGTTTCACCCACGGCCCGCATCCGAAGGCCTTCGCCAAGGCGATGAGCGACCCGAAGAAGTTCACCGACGAAGTGGCGGTGATGATCGATACCCGCGATGCGCTGGAGCAGGGCCCAGGCCTTGCCGCCGTGGAGTGGCAGGGCTACGTGGACAGCTGGAAGCCGAAAGTTTGAGCTTGAGTTCATTTCTGCTGCGCGGGCCGATCTCGAAGCTGCGATGCTCGCTGTACCACTTGTACAGCTGCGCGTCTCGCTTCGACCTCGGGCCGTCGCGACGAAATGCTCCTCAAGCCGCGCTAAGCATTTAAATAACAAGCAAGCGCGTCACTGCCTGTTAGCAGAAAGAACATCAAGATGAAATTAGCGACCTATCACAATCACACCCGCGACGGCCAGCTGATGGTGGTCAGCCGCGATCTGACCCGCGCCGTGGCGGTGCCCGCCATCGCCGCCACGCTGCAGGCCGCGCTGGACAACTGGGCGCAAGCCGAGCCGCGGCTGAAGGAAGTCTACAACGCCATCAACCATGGCCAGGTGCCGGACGAAGTCGCCTTCGACGCCAAGCGTTGCCTGAGCCCCTTGCCGCGCGCCTATCAATGGGCCGACGGCAGCGCCTACCTGAACCACGTGGAACTGGTGCGCAAGGCGCGCGGCGCCGAGGTGCCGGCCAGCTTCTACACCGATCCCTTGATGTACCAGGGCGGTTCCGACGCCTTCCTGGCGCCGACGGCCGACATCCCGCTGCGCGACGAAGCCTGGGGCCTGGATTTCGAAGGCGAAGTCGCGGTGATCACCGGCGATGTGCCGCTGGGCGCGCCGGCCGATGAGAAGCATATCCGCCTCTTGATGCTGGTGAATGACGTCACGCTGCGCAACCTGATCCCGGCCGAGCTGGCCAAGGGCTTCGGCTTCTTCCAGAGCAAGCCGGCCACCGCGTTCTCGCCGGTCGCCGTCACCCCGGACGAGCTGGGAGAAGCCTGGCAGGGCGGCAAGGTGCATCTGCCCTTGCTGGTGGACTACAACGGCGCCTTCTACGGCAAGCCCAATTGCGGCGTGGAGATGCAGTTCAGCTTCCCGCAACTGGTGGCGCATGTGTCCAAGACCCGCGAGCTGGCGGCCGGTTCCATCATCGGCTCCGGCACCATCTCCAATCATGACCGCAGCGTCGGTTCCTGCTGCCTGGCCGAACAGCGCATGATAGAAACCATCGAGCAGGGCGCGCCCAAGACCCCGTTCATGAAGGCGGGCGACACCGTGCGCATCGAGATGAAAGACGCCGCCGGCCGCAGCATCTTCGGCGCCATCGAGCAGGCTGTGGTGGCGCATGGCTGAGCGCGTTCTATACGGCTACTTCCGCTCCAGCGCGGCGTATCGGGTGCGCATCGCGCTGAACCTGAAGGGCTTGGCTTACCAGTACCGGGCGGTCAATCTGCTGCAGGGCGAGCAGCGCAGCGCCGAGTACCTGGCCATCAATCCGCACGGCCTGGTGCCGCTGCTGGACGACGGCGGGGTGAGGATCGCCCAGTCGCTGGCCATCTGCGAATACCTGGACGAGGCCTATCCGGATTCGCCGCGGCTGTTGCCGGCGGATCCCGCGCTCCGGGCGCAGGCGCGCTCGATCGCGCTGGCCATCGCCGCGGACATCCACCCGCTGCAGAATCCGCGCGTCGGCAAGTATCTGCAGGCGGAGTTCGGCGCGGGCGAGGAGGGCAAGACCGAGTGGATACGCCACTGGATACGCACCGGCTTCAACGCGCTGGAACAGCAGCTGGCTCAGAGCGCCGGCCGCTATGCGGTGGGCGATGAGCCGACGCTGGCCGACATTTGCCTGCTGCCGCAGGTGTTCGGCGCGCGCCGCTTTGGCGTGGACCTGGCGCCGTATCCGACCATCTTCCGCATTGCGGAGGCCTTGGAGGCGCTGCCGGCATTTGCCGACGCGCATCCGGCCAAGCAGCCGGACGCGGTGTAAGTGTTTGATCCGGCAGCCCGGGCGCGTTGAGCGGCCGGGCTGTTTATGTTTTCAGGCGGATGGCGAGCCGTTTTTTTGCAATTATGCCTTGACTCAAAAGCCGTCCTCTGATTAAATGCGTGGCTCTGACGGCGCGCTAGCGCTGAAAGAAGAAGTGGCCAGTTAGCTCAGTTGGTAGAGCAGCGGATTGAAAATCCGCGTGTCCGTGGTTCGATTCCGCGACTGGCCACCACAGCAAGGCCAGTTAGCTCAGTTGGTAGAGCAGCGGATTGAAAATCCGCGTGTCCGTGGTTCGATTCCGCGACTGGCCACCAGATTACGAAAAGCCGAATCCGCAAGGGTTCGGCTTTTCGCATTGTCGCGCCTCGCGCGTTCAGCACGCCGGTTTGACGTCCTTGCGCAGGGCCGCGCGCGGCAGCATGGCGGCGACCAGCAGCGCGGCCAGACCCGCCGCCAGGGCCAGGCTCTGGCCGGCGCGTGGGCCATAGCCATCCGTCAGCAGGCCGCACAGCGAGGCGCCGCCGGCCAATCCCAGCTGAATGCCGGTGACCAGCCAGGTCAGGCTCTCGGTCAAGCGAGCGCGCGGCACGGATTTTTCCACCATTTCCATGGCGACGATCAGAGTCGGGGCAAACGACAAGCCAGACAGCAACATGGCGGCCGCCAGCCAGGCGCTGTCGGGCGCCAGGGCGATCAGGATGGAGCTGAGCGCGGTGGCCGCGCAGCAATACAGCAGCAGCCGGCCCAAGGGCAGGGCGGGCTTGAGCGCGCCGAAGGTCAGCCCGCCGGTGGCCGAACCCAGCGCGTACAGCGCCAGCACCCAGCTGGCGGCCGACGGCGAGCCTTCCGCCTTGGCAATGGCCACAGCGGTGACGTCTATCGCGCCGTTGATGGCGCCCAAGGTGGCGAGCAAGAGGGCCAGCGTCGGCACCGGCCGCAGGAAGAGCGCCGGCCGGCCGCCGTGCTGCGCATCTGGGTGGACCGGCGGTTCGGTGGCTTTCTGGCGCAGCAATACCGCGGCGCCCAGCAGCAGCATCAGTACGGCGCAGATCGGCCCGGCTTCCGCGAACCAACCCATGCACAAGGCGATGGCCAGCGGCGGACCGATGACGAAGGCGAGTTCGCTGAGCACGCTGTCCAGCGCAAACGCGGTGGGCAGCAGGGTGCGGCCATCCAGCAGCCGAGCCCAGCGCGCGCGGGTCATGGCCGGGATGCTGGGCAGGCAGCCTGCCAGCGCGGCGCAGGCAAACAAGGCCCAGGGCGGAGCGCTCAGCCAGCTGCATAGCGCCAGCGCCAGCAGGGCCGACGCGCCGATGCCGACGGCCGGCGGCAGCACGCGGCTCTGGCCGTAGCGGTCGGCCAGCCGCGAGACTTGCGGCGACAAGAAAGCCGCGGCCAGGGTCAAAGTGGCTGCCACCGCACCGGCCAGGCCATAACTGTTCTGCGTCAGCGACAGCATGGTGATGACGCCGATGCCGACCATGGCGCCGGGCAGGCGCGCCACGCCGCCCGCCAGCGCAAGCGTAGCGACGCCGGGGGTGCGCAACAGCTCGCCATATCGATTGGCCATATCGGCTCCCATTAGGCTTCCTGTCGATGGGCAGGAAATTTTCGGCGAAGCGCCGCCAGCCAACCCCCCTGATCCTGCGTTGCGCCCCCTTGCCGTACTGGCTGCGTCGGCGCCCCTTGGCTCAGGTTCTTTGCGAGTTTTTGCTTGCGGCTGCGAATAGGCCAAGTTATCTGCCGCTTATGGCTTTGTCAATTTGCGGATAATCAGCATAGCGCCGCGTAACGCGGTGCGGCTTGGTCGGGCGGCGTATAATCTTGGCTTCGCGCAGCATTGGAGTTTCCATGTCCTATCGTTTCATCGCTTCCGACCTGGATGGCACGTTGCTGGATGTGCACCACGCCGTCGATCCGCTGACAGCCGACACCCTGCAGCGTCTGGAGCGGCGCGGCGTCCAGTTCGCCATCGCCACCGGACGCCATTACCTGGACGTCAAGGGCATCCGCCAGGCCTTGGGCGTGCGCGCCCACTTGATCACCTCGAACGGCGCCCGCGTGCACGATCCCGACAATGCGCTGATCCACCGCCAGGATATCGACGCGGCGCTGGTGCGCCAGATGGCGCAGCCGGAGTTCGCCGCCGGCGCCATCGTCAACTTCTACCTCGACGACGAATGGCTGATCAGCGAACCGAGCCAAGCGCTGCTGGACATGCACCGCGATTCCGGCATGGTGTATCGAGTGTGCGATCTGGCCCGCCACGACGGCGCGCGCGTGGGCAAGGTGCTGTACATCGCGCCGCACGCGCACTTGCTGGAGGTGGAGCGCAAGTTGAGAGCGCGCTTCGGCGACCGGCTGTACATCACCTTCTCGCTCGATCATTGCCTGGAAGTGATGGCGGCTGGCGTGTCCAAGGGCCATGCGCTGCAGCTGGTGTTGGACAGGCTGGCGATTCCGGCCAGCGAGTGCCTGGCCTTTGGCGACGGGCAGAACGATATCGAGTTGCTGCAGGCCGCCGGCCATCCGCGGCTGATGGGCAACGCGCATCCCCGTCTGCGCCGCGAGCTGCCGCATGCGCGGCAGATCGCCAGCCATGCCGACTCCGGCGTGGCGCGACACTTGCGCGAATTGTTCGCGCTGTAAATCGCCTCTTCTCGCTCCCGCTAGCCAAGTGCCGCGGGAGCGCGCTAAGCTAAGACCATCCCATAAGACTTTGCGGCTTCCCGGCGACAAGGCGTACTGCCTGGGCTGGGGCTGGCCGGTCTCCATCCAAAACAAAACTGATTTTAAGATTGTCGATCGAGTTCGCTGTGCAGTGTGGCCGAGGCCATGGGGGATGCCATGAATTCATCTTGTCTTGAAAACGAGGGCAGTGCCGTCCGCCAACCGGGGCAGGCGGTGATCGAGGAGCTGTTGTCCGCGGCGGACATCGCCGTCAACGGCAGCCGGCCGTTCGACATCCAGGTCAAACACCCGCAGTTTTACCGGCGCGTGCTGCAGCAGGGCTCGCTGGGGCTGGGCGAAAGCTATATGGATGGTTGGTGGGAGTGCGAGCGGCTGGACATCTTCTTCCAGCGGACCTTGCGCGCCGGTCTGGAGCATCGCCTGCCGCGCCGCTGGCGCGACATCCTGTACGTGCTGGCGGCCAGAGTGGTCAATTACCAATCCTTGCGCCGCGCCCGCCAGGTGGGCGAGCATCACTATGACTTGGGCAACGACTTGTTTGCCGCCATGCTCGACCCCTATATGCAATATTCCTGCGGCTACTGGAAGGGCGCCGACACGCTGGAGGCGGCGCAGGAGGCCAAGCTCAAGCTGATCTGCGACAAGCTGGGCCTGCAGCCGGGCATGCATCTGCTGGATGTCGGTTGCGGCTGGGGCGGGTTGGCGGAATACGCCGCGCGGCATTATGGCGTTCGCGTGACCGGCATCACCATTTCCGAGCAGCAGCAGCGGCTGGCGCGAGAGCGCTGCGCCGGCTTGGACGTGGAAATCCTGCTGCAGGATTATCGCCATCTGGCGCTGCGGGCGGACCGCATCGCCTCGGTCGGCATGTTCGAGCACGTCGGCCCGCGCAACTACCGCGCCTACTTTGAAACCATCGCCCGCAATCTGAAGCCGGACGGACTGTTCTTGCTGCATACCATAGGCGCCAAGGTGACCGATATGTGGGTGGATCCGTGGATAGAGAAATACATCTTTCCCAACGGCTGCCTGCCATCCGCCATCCACATCGCCGAAGCCAGCTCGGAATATTGGCTGATGGAGGACTGGCACAACTTCGGCGCCGATTACGATCTGACGCTGATGGCTTGGCTGCAGCGTTTCCAGCAGGCCTGGCCGCAGTTGTCGGCCCATTATTCTCCGCGTTTCTACCGCATGTTCTGCTATTACCTGAATGTCTGCGCCGGCGCGTTCCGGGCGCGGGACATCCAGCTGTGGCAGGTGCTGTTCAGCAGGCAGGGAATCGAGGGCGGGCTGCGCGTGGCGCGCTGAGGGATGGTGGATAATGAAAAACGCCAGCGGCGAGCCGCTGGCGTTTGGTTTTGGCCGGAGACAGGGCCTATCAGGCTTGCAGCGCCGCGGCCAGGGCGGCGGCCTGATCGCCTACGATCAGATGCAGCGTGCCCGGAGACACCTGGGTCACTGCGCTCACGCCGGCGGCGCGGGCAGCGGCTTCGTTGAAGCGGCTGGCATCCTTCAGCTCCACGCGCAGGCGGGTATGGGCGATGGCCTCTACCTTGCCCAGGTTGGCGTTGCCGCCCAGGGCCTGCTTCAGCGCGGCGACATCGGCCTTGGCCGCAGCCGGGGCTGCCGCGGGGGCGGCTGCCGGGGCCGGCGCGGACGACAGTTCGGCGTCGCTGCCGGCGCTGCGCAGGTAGATGTCCATATCCGTTTTCAGGTTTTCCGATTTGGGTCCGAAGATGGCTTGCACGCCATTGCCGACCACCACCACGCCGGAGGCGCCCATGGCTTTCAGCTTGGCTTGATCGACTTTGGCGATTTCAGCCACGGCCACGCGCAGACGGGTGATGCAGGCGTCCAGGCCGCGGATGTTGGAGCGGCCGCCGAAGGCCAGCACCAGTTCGCGAGCTCGCTGGTCTTCGCTGACTGCGCCAGCGCTTTCCAGGGTTTCATCTTCGCGGCCCGGGGTCTTCAGGTTGAACTTGGCGATGACGAAGCGGAACACGCTGTAGTACACCACGGCGTAGATCGGGCCCAGGATGAACACATACCAGGCGTGCTTGGCCTTGTCGCCGATCAGGTTGAACATCAGGAAGTCGATGCCGCCTTGCGAGAAGGTGAAGCCCATGTGCATGTCCAGGGTGTTGGCCACGAACTGGGTGGAAGCGGCCAGCACGGCGTGGATCACGTACAGGATAGGCGCCACGAACAGGAAGGAGAACTCGATCGGCTCGGTGATGCCGGTCAGGAACGAGGTCAGCGCGGCGGAGATCATGATGCCGCCCACCTTGACGCGGTTTTCCGGCTTGGCCGAGTGCCAGATGGCGATGGCGGCTGCCGGCAGGCCGAACATCTTGAACAGGAAGGCGCCGGACAGGATGCCCGCGGTCGGGTCGCCGGCAAAGAAGCGGGCGATGTCGCCGTGGATGACCTTGCCGGTCACCGGGTCGGGGAAGGCGCCGATTTCAAAGAAGAACGGCACGTTCCAGATGTGGTGCAGACCGAACGGGATCAGCAGACGCTCGACGAAGCCGTACACGGTGGCGGCGGTGCGCGGGTCGCTGACGGCGGCCCATTGCGAGAACGCCTTGATGCCGTTGCCGATCGGCGGCCAGATGAAGGACAGGATCACGCCCAGGCCGATGGCGCCGATGGCGGTGATGATCGGAACAAAACGCTTGCCGGCGAAGAAGCTAAGGTACTCTGGCAGGTCGATTCGATAGAAGCGGTTGAACATATAGGCTGCCAGGCCGCCGGCGAGGATGCCGCCGAACACGCCGGTCTGAATCGACGGCAGGCCCATGATGGTGGCGGTCTCCACGCCCATGATGCCGGCCATCACGCCCAGGGTGACGGTGGTGACCAGATGGCCGATCACCGCGGCGATGGCGGCCACGCCATCGTTTTCAGTGAAGCCGAGCGCCACGCCGACGGCGAAGATCAGCGGCAGGTTGCCGAAGATCACATCGCCGGAGTGCTTCATCAGCGACAGGATCGCCAGGGCGATGGCGTTCTGGGTGTGGAAGTCGGTGGCGCCGATGCCGAGCAGCAGGCCCGCGACAGGCAGCACCGCTACTGGAAGCATCAGCGCCTTGCCTATCTTCTGCAGAAAAGCGAACGATTGACTAAACATGATTATTATCCTGCTTTGACATGCTTATGGAATGTCGAGCGGCTGTGAGGCCGTCCCCTCTATAAAGCACCGCCGTGGCTGGACGCTGCGCTAGGTGGCGCCGGACGGCGCCAGGTTGCCCTGGCGGTCTCCCCATCCGGCGCCGCAGCTCCCGCCGCGTCGGCGCTTATCCGATTAACGAGCGTGTTGATTCAGGTAGTGGCGGACGTCGGTCGCGGTGGACAGCGCCAACACATCCTTGGCCAGTTGCTGGCACTCGTCCAGGCTCCAGCGCGACAGCGTGGCTTTGACCGAGGCGACGGCCGGGGTGCTGGCCGACAGTTCGGTCACGCCTATGCCCACCAAGAGCGGCGCGGCGCGTTCGTCCGAGGCCAAGCCGCCGCACACGCCCACCCATTTGCCGTGGGCGCGCGCGCCTTCGCAGGTCAGCGCGATCATCGCCAGCACCGCCGGGTGCAGCGCGTCGGCCTGCTTGGCCAATTGCGGGTGGCCGCGGTCCATCGCCAGCACGTACTGGGTCAGGTCGTTGGTGCCGATGGAGAAGAAGTCCACCTCCGGCGCGAAGCGAGCGGCCAGCACGGCAGCCGACGGCACTTCCACCATGATGCCGACCTTGACGTCGGTGACGCCGGCGGCGGCCTGTTCCTCGGCCAGAATGGCCTTGGCGGCGCGCAGCTCTTCCAGCGAGGCCACCATCGGGAACATGATGTGCAGCTTGGTCAACGGCGCGGCCTGCAGAATGGCGCGCAACTGGGTGCGCAACAGGTCAGGACGGTCCAGGCTGACGCGGATGCCGCGCAGGCCCAGGAAGGGGTTGTCTTCCTTCGGCAGCGGCAGGTAGGACAGCGGCTTGTCGCCGCCCACGTCCAGCGTGCGCACCACCAGCGGGCGGTCCTTGCCCAGCGCTTCGGCCACGGCGCAATATTCTGCCGCCTGTTCCTGTTCGGTCGGCGCGGTGTCGCGGTTGTCGAACAGGAATTCCGAGCGCAAGAGGCCCACGCCTTCGGCGCCCTTGGCCACCGCTTCGCGCGCGTCGGCGGCGTTGCGGATATTGGCGACCACGTCGATGCGCACGCCGTCGCTGGTGGCGGCCGGTTGCATGGAGCTCTTGGCTTCGGAGGCGCGCCGTTCGGCCAGGCGGGCGATTTCCTGCTCGGCGGCGGCCAGGTCTTCAGCCGTCGGGGCGATGGCCAGCGTGCCTTCGTTGCCGTTCAAAATCACTTGCAGGCCTTCCGGCAGCTTCAGCGCGGATTGCGAGATGCCGCAGATCGCCGGGATGCCCAGCGAACGCGCCAGGATGGCCACGTGGCTGGTGGCGCCACCGGTGCGGGTACAGAAGCCCATCACCTTGGACGGATCCAGCGAGGCGGTGTCGGACGGGGCCAGGTCTTCGGCGATCAGGATGGAGCCGGCCGGCAGCTCCAGCGAAGCCTGCTTCACGCCGGCCAGCAGGGCCAGCACGCGGCGGCCCACGTCGCGGATGTCGTTGGCGCGTTCGCGCAGCAGGGCGTTGTCCTGCGCTTCCAGGCGGGCGGAGTAGGCGCTGAAGGCGGCGCGCCAGGACCAGGCGGCGGATTTGCCGTCGGCCAGGCCGGTATAGGTTTGCGCCAGCAGGTCCGGGTCTTGCAGCAGTTCCTGGTGCATGGACAGGATGGCCTGCTTGGCCGGATCGGTCAGCTGCGCCTTGACCAGATCCAGCTGGGCGGCGGCTTCCTCGGTGGCGCGGGCGAAGGCCTGCTGTTCCACATTGGCGCCCTTGCCCTGCTCCGGCACGTCGAATTCCTGCAGGCGGTGATGGACGATGCGGCCGATGGCGATGCCGGGCGAAGCGCCCACGCCAGCCAGCTGGGTATCGCTGTCCTGTTGCTGGGCCGCGGCCGGAGCGGCGGCAGGCGCAAGCGGCGCCTCGTCGGCTTTCTCGCCGCAACGGTCATTCAGCAGTTGGGTCAGTTCCGCGATGGCGGCAGCCGCATCGTCGCCCTGGGCGCGGACGCGCACCTTGTCGCCGAACTTGGTGGCCAGGCCCATGATGGCGACCACCGACTTGGCATTGGCTTCCTTGCCATCCAACAGCAGCTGGATGTCGGAGCCGAAGCTCTTGGCCTTGCTTGCGAACACGGCGGCCGGACGCGCATGCAGGCCGGCCGGGTTGCCGATGGTGATGTCGGCGGACAGTTGCGGCTCGCCGACGACGGCTTGCAGCACGTCCTTGCCGTTGGCCAGCTGCAGCGACAGCACCACGTTCTTGCCGGCATCCACCATGCCGGTGGCTGGCTGCATGCGGGCCACGGTCTCGCCGTTGGTGATGATGATCTGGGTCAGCAGGCTGGCGGCCTTGCGTCCCACCAGGTCCAGATCGAAGTCGATGACCGGCTGGCCGGCGCTGACTTGCTGGCCTTGTTCGATCAGCGGGAAAAAGCCTTCGCCTTTCAGCATCACGGTATCGATGCCCACGTGCACCATGACTTCCACGCCTTCCGCAGTGGTGATGGTGAGGGCGTGATGGGCCGGATGCAGATTGCTGACCACGCCGCTGACCGGCGCCAGCAGGCTGCCGGAGGTGGGGTCAAGCGAGATGCCGTCGCCGACCATTTTGCCGGCGAACACCGGGTCCGGAACGCTGTCCAAGGGGACCAACCATCCGGAGAGGGGGGCCAGGATGTCTAGTCTTGGTGCGGAGGTGCCCATGAGAAACTCCTCAATTCGTGGATAATTCCAGTCGTTTTATTACGAGCGTCAATCAAACCGATTCTTGTTTGCGCCAGCTCAAGGGCCATTTCTGCGCCTCTTGACGGCTTGGCTTGTCCTGACTGGCTTTCGGCGATTATATACGGGTCGCCATCTGCAGACATCGACGACTGGGTTGCGTTATATCTTGCCAAGGTTTGTAGTTAAACTACACGCAAATTACGCAGCAGCTTGATGGCAATCAAGAAAATGTGCAAGTCTGAATTGTTCGAATTAAGTGCTGCGTTGCACCATCGCTGGGCAAGCCCGTTATTGTAGCTTGATTGCGCTGGAATTAGCGGCGGGAAGGGCGGCGGGGCGGTTGTTGCATTTTTGTAATGCAACTCTAAAACGGAGAAAGGCGGCATCCGGCCCGGGAGGGCCGGATGAAAGGGCATTTAGGCGGCGCGGGCGCGCTTGGCATCGCCTTGCAGGAACAGCGCTAGCGATGCGGCGATCAGGAAGGCCGGGTATTCCCAGCCGCCGCCGGCATTGGCGAACATCCAGCCATTGGCGGCATGAACCAGCGCGATGGCGCCCAGAAGCTGCGGAATCAGCAGCAGCGCCACCCAGCGCGCCTGGATGCCGGCCAGCAGCAGCAGCCCGCCGCCGATTTCGATGGCGATGGCGACGTAGCCGAAGAAGCCGGGCAAACCCAGGCTGGCGAAGTAGCCGGCGGTGCCGGCCGGACCAAAGACGAAAAGTTTCAATGCGCCGTGCGACAGATACATCAGACCCAGCGCCACGCGCAGCAACAGCGTGGCGAGGTAGGGATTTTGCAGACGGTTCATGGTGTTTGTTCCTGAAGAATGGGGATGGCGCTATTTGACCATCGGCCTTATATTCAATAAATATCGTTCTATTGAAATTATTATTTACCAATAAGAAACTATATGGACCGTTTTTCGGAAATACGCGCCTTCGTCGCCGTGGCGGAACTGGGCAGCTTCGTCGCCGCGGCGGAGCGGCTGGAGTTGTCGCGGGCGATGGTGACCAAGCTGGTGGCGGCGCTGGAAAACCGCTTGGGCGCGCGGCTGATGCATCGCACCACGCGCAAGCTGTCGCTGACCGAAGCCGGCGAGACCTATCTGGCGCAGGCCGGCAGCTTGCTGGCGGAGCTGGACGAGCTGGACGCGCGGCTGTCGCACGGCGCCAGCGAGCCGGTGGGGCGCTTGCGGCTGTCGGCGCCGGTATCGTTCGGCATGCGCTACCTCGGCGCCATCATCGGCGGCTTCCATCAGCGCCACCCGCGCATCGAAGTGGAGCTGAACCTGAACGACCGGCGGGTGGATCTGGTGGAGGAAGGCTTCGATCTGGCGCTGCGGGTGTCCAATCTGACCGACTCCACCCTGGTGGCCAGGCGCTTGGCGCAGATCCGCGACCTGGTGGCGGCGTCGCCGGACTACCTGGCGCGCCACGGCACGCCGCGTCACCCGGCGGAGCTGGCCGAGCATCAGTGCCTGCTGTACGCCTTGACGGCTCAGCCCAACATCTGGGATTACCGCGGGCCTGACGGCGGCCAGGACAAGGTGAGAGTGAAGGGGGCGCTGCGGGCCAATAACGGCGATGTGCTGACCGATGCCGCGGTGCACGGCATGGGCATCGTCTTGCAGCCGCGTTTCCTGTTGGAGAAGGCGCTGGCCGATGGCAGCCTGGTGCCGGTGCTGCAGGAGTACGATTGGCACTGCCTGGATCTGTCCGTGGTGTATCCGGTGCGGCGGCATGTGCCGGGCAAGGTCAGGGTGTTCGTCGAGTATCTGGAAGAATTTTTCCGCTAGGGCGGAAGCCCGCATGGCGGGGGTTACGCCGACGGGCTGGCGACGAGATCAGGCGCGAAGCCGTAGCTTAGGGATAGAACCAATACAGGCTGTAACCCATGGCGTGCACCTTGCCGGCGTCCAGCCGCATTGTGACTTTGACCTCGCTGTTGCCATTGAAGCGGCCCAGCTTGAGGTCGTCCGGCTTCAGGTATTCCTTGGGCGTGAATACCTTGCGGATCAGCACTTGGTCGTCGCTGTCCTTCAGCGTCACTTCCAGCATCGGGTAAGCCTGAGCGTACTGTGCGTGGTTCTTCAGCGTGGCGGACAGCTGGATCAGATTGGGGTAGTCCGGCACGAAGGCCAGTTCCGACCATTCGGTGCGGATCAGCGCGATGTCGGTCGGCCAGGGCACGTCGCAGCCCATGGACTTGCACAGCTGTTCCAGCGCGGGACGGGTTTCCGGCGCCTCGGCGGCGATGCGGGTGCGATTGATGTAGACCAGTTGCGCGGCCAGAAACAGCAAGCCCAACAAGGCGAACGCCGCCAGCAAGCCGTTGAGCCAGGGCGCGGCGGGCTTTTGATGGCGGGCCTCGTCCTCCTCCTCGGCATCGGCGTCGGTGAATAGCGGCTCCTCCGGCTCGATGCGGGCGGCGGGCTTGATCGGCTCCGGCTCCGGCGGCGTTTCGGCGCGGCGGCGGCTGCCAAAGACTTCCGGCTCCGCGGCGATGGCTGGGCTGGGGGCCGGTTCATTGAAGGGGTTGCCTATCGGCGCCGTGATATTGCGGTTCTGCATGGCCTCCGCCAGCGCGCGCTGGAAGGCTTCAACTTCTTCCGCCGGCGGCTCGGCCGGCTGCGCGGCGTGCTCGGCAGGCAGATCGTACTGCGGCGCCGCTGCCATCGGTGAGGAGAGTTCCGCGGCGTTGGCGTGCGGGTCGAAGTCCGGCACTTCCAGCTCGAAGTCGTCCATCGGGTCGCGCTCGGGCGCGGCGGACGACGGGACGGCTGGCGGCGGCGTGGTAATCAGCGGGGGAGGCGCAACCGGCGCGGGCGCCGGCTGCGTGATGACAAAATGATCCGGCGCCTTGAAGACATGCGAACAGCGCCCGCAGCGAACCAGTCCGTCGGCGGCGGCCAGCTGGACGTCGTTGACCTTGAAACGGGTCTGGCAGTTTGGGCACTGTGTCGTATATGTCATACCTGGGCGCGTCGGGTTCCTGTCAATCGTGTCCACCCTTCGTCGAACACAGGCGCGTCCATCTCAAACCACTGGCTATAGATGGCGGACAGCTCGTCGGCCTGCTCGGCGAGGATGCCGGAAAGCACGATTCTACCACCGGTTTTCACATGGCTTGCCAGCAAGTCGCCCAACATGCGCAGCGGATTGGCCAGAATATTGGCCAGCACCACGTCGTATTGGGCTTGCGGATTGGCGTCCGGCAGGAAGAAGTCGGCCTGCACGCCGTTCTGCTCGGCATTGTCCTGGCTTGAGCGCACCGCCTGCGGATCGATGTCGATGCCCACGGCCGAGGCCGCGCCGAGCTTCAGCGCGGCGATGGCCAGGATGCCGGAGCCGCAGCCGTAGTCGAGCACGGACTCGCCGCCTTGCAGCTGCTTGTCCAGCCATTGCAGGCACAGCCGGGTGGTGGGGTGGCTGCCGGTGCCGAAGGCCAGGCCCGGGTCCAGCTGCAGGTTGACCGCGTTCGGTTCCGGCGCTTCGTGCCAGGTGGGGGTGATCCACAGCCGGTCGGAGATGCGGATCGGGTCGAACTGCGACTGGGTCAGCCGCACCCAGTCCTGTTCTTCCACGCGCTCGATCTTGTAGCTGGGCATGGCCAGCTGGCAGGCGGTGGCGGCGGCGGCGATCAGCAGCGCTGGGTCGTCGTTCTCGTCGAACAGCGTAATGATGCGGCTCTGGCTCCACAGCTGGTCAACCGGCTCGCCCGGTTCGCCGAAGATGGGCTGCTCCTTGTCGGTGCCGGCCCAGGCGTCCTCGATGGCGGTGGACAGCGCGCCGGCGTCCATCAGCGCGTCGGCCAGCCGTTCGGCGACAGAGGAATCGGAATCAATGGTGGCTTGCAACCAGGCCATCAGGCGCTCCCTTTTTTCTGCTGCGACAAGCGGTTTTCCAAGTAGTGGATGCTGGTGCCGCCGCGCTGGAAGGCCGCATCCATGAACAGCTCCTGGTGCAGCGGGATATTGGTCTTGATGCCGGAAATCGCCATTTCCGACAGCGCCACGCGCATCCGGGCCATCGCTTGCTCGCGGGTGTCGCCGTAGGCGATCAGCTTGCCCACCATCGAGTCATAGTGAGGCGGCACGACGTAGCCTTGGTAGATGTGCGAGTCGATGCGGATGCCGGGGCCGCCGGCCGGGTGGTAGCTCTCGATCTTGCCGGGAGACGGCACGAAGGTGAACGGGTCCTCGGCATTGATGCGGCATTCCATGGCGTGGCCGGAGATCACGATGTCTTTTTGCTTATAGCGCAGTTTCTCGCCGGCTGCGATGCGGATCTGCTCCTGCACGATGTCGACGCCGGTGATCATTTCGGTCACCGGGTGTTCCACCTGTACGCGGGTGTTCATCTCGATGAAGTAGAACTCGCCGTTTTCGAACAGGAATTCAAACGTGCCGGCGCCGCGGTAGCCGATGCGGCGGCAGGCTTCGGCGCACGCTTCGCCTATCCTCTGGCGCTGCTTGTCGGTGATGCCTGGGGCCGGCGCCTCCTCGATCACTTTCTGGTGGCGGCGCTGCATGGAGCAGTCGCGCTCGCCCAGATAGATGGCGTTGCCGTATTCGTCGGCCAGCACCTGGATTTCGATGTGGCGCGGATGCTCCAGGAATTTTTCCATGTAGACGGTGGGATTGCCGAACGCCGCGCCGGCTTCGGTGCGCGTCATCTGCACCGAGCTGATCAGCGCGCCTTCGGTATGCACCACGCGCATGCCGCGGCCGCCGCCGCCGCCGGCGGCTTTGATGATGACCGGGAAGCCGATCTTCTTGGCGATCTTGGTGATTTCCACCGGGTCGTCCGGCAGGGCGCCGTCGGAGCCGGGCACGCAGGGCACGCCGGCTTCGATCATCGCGTTCTTGGCCGACACCTTGTCGCCCATCAGGCGGATGGTGTCCGGGCGCGGGCCGATGAAGACGAAGCCGGATTGCTCGACGCGCTCGGCGAAGTCGGCGTTTTCCGACAGGAAACCGTAGCCGGGGTGGATGGCCTGGGCGTCGGTGACTTCGGCGGCGGCGATCAGCGCCGGCACGTTGAGATAGCTCTTGGCGGACGGGGCGGGGCCGATGCACACCGACTCGTCTGCCAGCTTCACGTATTTGGCGTCGCGGTCGGCCTCGGAATGCACGACCACGGTCTTGATGCCCATTTCGCGGCAGGCGCGCTGGATGCGCAGGGCGATTTCACCACGGTTGGCGATTAGAATTTTTTCGAACATGGAATTCTCCACAAGCCGGCCAGCGTCGGGATGATCGGCCGGCCTTTGCTGTCACGTCAAACGACAAGGGCACAGACCTTGGCCGTGCCCTGAATCTCGCGAGGTCGTCGGAGCGTCTTACTCGATGACGAACAGCGGCTCGCCGTACTCCACCGGCTGGCCGTCTTCCGCCAGGATGGCCTTGATCACGCCGGAGCGGTCGGCTTCGATCTCGTTCATCAGCTTCATCGCTTCGATGATGCACAGGGTGTCGCCGGCATTGACGCTTTGGCCCACTTCGACGAAGGACTTGGCGCCGGGGCTGGGCGAGCGGTAGAAGGTGCCGACCATCGGCGACTTCATCGCGTTCTCATTGGCGGCGGCAGGGGCCGCAGGCGCAGCGGCCGCAACCGGCGCGGCAGCCGCAGGAGCGGCCGGCGCGGCGGCGTACATTTGCGCCACCGGCTGGGCGTAGCCTTGCTGTTGGTTGGCGGATACGCGGGTGATGCGGACTTTTTCTTCGCCCTCGGTCACTTCCAGTTCGGCGATGCCGGACTCTTCGACCAGGTCGATCAGTTTCTTGAGTTTACGCAAATCCATTGTTGATCCTTCGAATGGGGTGTTCAGTTACGGCGATCAGGGCTGCGCGGACAAATGCCGCAGCGCGTGCGCCAGCGCCAGCTCGTAACCGTGGGGGCCCAGCCCGCAAATCACACCGAGCGCCAGATCCGAAAAATACGAATGCTGGCGGAAGGGTTCGCGGGCATGGACATTGGATAGATGCACTTCGATAAACGGCACTTTCACCGCCGCCAGCGCGTCGCGCAGCGCGACGCTGGTATGGGTGAACGCCGCCGGATTGATCAGGATGAAGGCGGTGCCGTCATCCAGACATTGATGTATGCGTTCAATCAGTACATGCTCGGCGTTGCTCTGCAATGCTGTCAAAGCAAAGCCGGCGGCTTTGGTCTGATCGGCCAGCCGCTGGTTGATGGCGTCAAGTGTGTCCCGGCCGTAGTGTTGTGGCTCCCTGACCCCGAGCAGATTGAGGTTGGGACCGTGCAGCACAAGGATGGATCGGCTCAAGGCCTGACTCCCGTTTTTCATCTTGGCCGCGAGTTTGCCGCACTTCGCAGCAAGATGTCCAGCGTTTGCAGAAATTAAAACAATCGTTTAGCGGCTCGAATGCAGGGCAAGATCTTGGTTTTAGAGTAAAAACTTAGCCGGATCAGGGTGCCGCAGTGTAGCGTATCTGCAATATGTCAAGAAAATATTTGCCCGTCTAGTACGCCGTGGCATTGGGTATTGGCGTTCCCGGCACTGTGCCCGATGGTTGGGCGCAGGTATAATCGGCCGGTTCTGAACCATAGCTTTCACCATGCAGCTCTCCGATTTCGATTACCACCTGCCTGAGGCCTTGATCGCCCAGCACCCGCCGGCCGTGCGCGGCGCCAGCCGACTGTTGCATGTGGACGGCATGACGCTGTCCGACCTCACTTTCGCCGATTTTCCATCGCGTTTGCAAGCCGGCGATTTGCTGGTGTTCAACGACACCCGCGTCATCCGCGCCCGCCTGTTCGGCGAAAAAGCCAGCGGCGGCAAGGTTGAGGCGCTGATTGAGCGCGTGCTGGACGACCACACCGCGCTGGCGCATGTCCGCGCGTCCAAGTCGCCCAAACCGGGCAGCCGGCTGATTTTCGCCGGCCGCTGGGAGGCGGAGATGGTGGAGCGCCACGACTCGATGTTCAAGCTGCGTTTCCTGGCCGAAGAGAACGTCTACGATATTCTGGAGGCGTCCGGCAAGCTGCCGCTGCCGCCTTATATCGAACGCAGCGCCGAGCAGGACGACGACGAGCGCTACCAGACCGTCTATGCCCGCGAGCAGGGCGCGGTAGCCGCGCCTACCGCCGGTTTGCACTTTACCGATGACATGCTGGCGACGCTGCAGGCGCAAGGCATCGCCACCGCCTTCGTCACGCTGCATGTCGGCGCCGGCACCTTCCAGCCGGTGAAGGTGGATAATGTGGCCGAGCACAAGATGCACAGCGAGATTTACGATATTCCGCAGTCCACGGTGGAGGCCGTCGCCGCGGCGCGCGCCCGCGGCGGCCGCGTGGTGGCGATCGGCACCACCAGCGTGCGCGCGCTGGAATCGGCGGCGCAGCATGGCGAACTGAAAGCGGGACGCGGCGAGACCGACATCTTCATCACGCCAGGCTACCGTTTCCGCGTGGTGGACCGCCTGCTGACCAATTTCCACCTGCCGAAATCGACGCTGCTGATGCTGGTGTCGGCGTTCGCCGGCTATGACGAGATGTTCCATGCCTACCGCCATGCGGTGGAGCAGCAATACCGTTTCTTCAGCTACGGCGACGCCATGCTGTTGGAACGGAAGGATTGATTGAGGGTTTTTTAGCCACGAAATCCACGAAACGACACGAAAAAAACGCACAAAGACGGTGTGGAAGTCCGTGTGAGTTTTAAGCGCTTTGTTTACTGCCGTTTTGTGGTTTTCGTGGATTTGGTGGCTAATGAGTTTTTCAGGGTTTAACCGAGGATAAGGCCATGTCCGGACTCACCCCCGACGCCGCGCAGCCGGTGGAAATCCAGCTGCACCAAATCTCCAAGGTGTTGGAGATCGCCTTTGACGACGGCGCCCGTTTCGAGCTGCCGTGCGAGTATCTGCGCGTCTATTCGCCTTCGGCCGAAGTGCGCGGCCATGGCGTGGGTCAGGAGAAGCTGCAGACCGGCAAGCGCCATGTCGGCATCACCGCGCTGGAGCCCATGGGCCACTATGCGCTGAAGATCACCTTCGACGACGGCCACGACAGCGGCCTCTACAGCTGGAGCTATCTATACGAGCTGGGCGCCAAACGCGACCAGTACTGGCAGCAATATCTGGACAAGCTCGCCGCCGCCGGCGCGAGCAGGGAGTGAACATGGATAAGACCACGCATTTCGGTTACAAGACCGTGGCGGAGAGCGAGAAGGCCAGCAAGGTGGCCGAAGTCTTCCACTCGGTGGCCGGCAAGTACGATGTGATGAACGACCTGATGTCCGGCGGCCTGCACCGGGTGTGGAAGCATTTCACGCTGACCACCTCCGGCGTGCGCGCCGGCGACAAGGTGCTGGACATCGCCGGCGGCACCGGCGACTTGGCGCGCGGCTGGGCCAAGCGCGTGGGCAAGAGCGGCGAAGTCTGGCTGACCGACATCAACAGCTCGATGCTGACCGTGGGGCGCGACCGCCTGCTGGACGAAGGCGTGATCCTGCCGGTGTCGCTGGCCGACGCCGAGAAGCTGCCGTTCCCGGACCATTATTTCGACGCGGTGTCGGTGGCTTTCGGCCTGCGCAACATGACGCACAAGGACGCGGCGCTGAAGGAGATGTGCCGCGTGCTGAAGCCGGGCGGCAAGCTGTTCGTGCTGGAGTTCTCCAAGGTGTGGAAGCCCTTGTCGCCGTTCTACGACTTCTACTCCTTCAAGGCCCTGCCCATCATGGGCAAGCTTGTGGCGAACGACGCCGACAGCTACCAGTACCTGGCCGAATCGATCCGCATGCATCCCGATCAGGAGACGCTGAAGCAGATGATGCTGGACGCGGGTTTCGGCAAGGTGGACTACCATAATCTGACCGGCGGCGTTGTTGCGCTGCACAAGGGGGTCAAGTTCTGATGATGCCGGAGCTGGCGGCGCGTCTGGCCGAGCTGGGTATCGCTCCGGCTAACTTGCTCGCGCGGGGGCTGGAAATCCATGCCGAGCCGGCCGAGCTGGCGTTGGCGGAAACCGATGCCGAGGGCCGCGAGTTTCTGCTCGTCCCTGCGGCGGCGGCTGCCTGGCAGGCGATGCGACGCGCGGCGGCGGACGAGGGCGTGCAGGTGTTCCTGCTGTCGGCTTTTCGCAGCGTGGCGCGGCAGCATGAGATCGTAGCCGCCAAACTGGCGCGCGGGCTGAGCCTGGACGAGATACTGCGCGTCAGCGCCGCGCCGGGCTTCAGCGAGCACCACACCGGCTGCGCCGTCGATATCGGCGCGCCCGGCTCGCCGCCGCTGGAGGAAGCGTTTGAAACCACCGCCGCCTTTGGCTGGCTTCAGCGGCGGGCGGCGGATTTCGGCTTTCATCTGAGCTACCCGCGCGGCAACGCCAGCGGCTATCTGTACGAGCCCTGGCATTGGCGCTGGCGGGCGTGACGGTTCACCGGAGTAAACACATGGCGCTGACCATCGCCGCATTCAACCATCTCTTGAACCAGCATCCGGCGCGGCGCGCCGAGCTGGCGCGCTTTGTCGGACGGCGGGTGGCCATCGCGCTGCCGCCGCTGCATGTGGCCGGCGTGATTACCGATGAGGGCTGGCTGGCCGCCTGCGAGGGCGAGCCGGAAGCCAAGCTGGTGCTGCGCCACGGCGTGCTGTTCTCGCACCTGAGCAGCCAGGCGCCGCAGTTGTCGGACATCGCGCTGGAGGGCGACGCCGAGCTGGCCGCCGCGCTCGGCCGCATCATCGGCCAGCTGCAATGGCACGCCAGCGAAGACCTGTCGCGGGTGTTCGGCGATGTGGCGGCGCAACGCATCGAAACGCTGGCGCGCGGCCTGTTCGGCTTCAAGGGGCAGTTGGCCTTCCGCCTGGCCGACAACTGGCTGGAGCACTTGCGCGAGGATGGCGCCGTGCTGGCTGGACGGCATCAGGTGGGCCGCTTCGTGCAAGACGTGGACAAGCTGCGTGATGACGCCGGCCGGCTGGACAAGCGGCTGGAGCGGCTGGAAGCCGCGCTCAACAATAAACAGAATTCCCGGACCTGACGGACTTTATGTCGATATCGCGCTCGCTGAAGATTGTTGCCACCCTGTACCGCTACGGTCTGGATGATTTCCTGGAAGGGCATTCCAGGCTGGCCTTCCTGCACAAGCTGTTCCGCCTGTGTCCTATCGCGCGCGACACCGCCGCGCCTCTGCCGGCGCGGATGCGCATGGCGCTGGAGAGCCTGGGGCCGATCTTCGTCAAGTTCGGCCAGGTGCTGTCCACCCGACGCGACTTGCTGCCGCCGGAATACGCCGACGAATTGGCCTTGCTGCAAGACCGGGTGCCGCCGTTCGACGGCGCGCTGGCGCAGCAGGTGGTGGAAAGCAGCCTGGGCCGCAAGATCGACGAAATCTATGTCGATTTCAACCTGACCCCGGTGGCCAGCGCCTCCGTCGCCCAGGTGCATAAGGCCTGGCTGCGGCAAGCGGACGGCAGCCGCGGCCGCGAAGTGGCGGTCAAGGTGTTGCGGCCCGGCATCCTGCCGGTGATCGAACAGGACCTGTCGCTGATGCGCACGCTGGCCGGCTGGGTGGAGAAGCTGTTCGCCGACGGCAAGCGGCTGAAGCCGCGCGAAGTGGTGGCCGAGTTCGACAAATACCTGCACGACGAGCTGGACATGATGCACGAGGCGGCCAACGCCTCGCAGCTGCGGCGCAACTTCAAGGGCTCGGACAAGCTGATCGTGCCGGAAGTGTTCTACGACTACTCCAGCCGCGAGGTGCTGACGCTGGAGTGGATGCACGGCATCCCGGTAGGCCAGGTGGAGCGGTTGCGGCAGGCCGGCATCGACCTGAGCAAGCTCAGCCGCTACGGCGTGGAAATCTTCTTTACCCAGGTGTTCCGCCACGGCTTTTTCCATGCCGACATGCATCCGGGCAATATCTTCGTGGCCGCCGACGGCCGCTATATCGCGCTGGACTTCGGCATCGTCGGCAGCCTGACCGACACCGACAAGCACTATCTGGCGGTCAACTTCCTGGCTTTCTTCAACCGCGATTACCACCGCGTGGCCACCGCCCACATCGAATCGGGCTGGGTGCCCAAGGATACCCGCGCCGAAGAGCTGGAAGCCGCGGTTCGCACCGTGTGCGAACCGATCTTCGAGAAGCCACTGTCGCAAATTTCCTTCGGCATGGTGCTGCTGCGGCTGTTTGAAACCAGCCGCCGCTTCAATGTGGAAATCCAGCCGCAGCTGGTGCTGCTGCAGAAGACTTTGCTGAATATCGAAGGCCTGGGCCGCCAGCTGGACCCGGAGCTGGACTTGTGGGACACCGCCAAGCCCTTCCTCACCAAGTGGATGAACGAGCAGGTCGGTTGGCGCGGCCTGTTGCGCACGCTGAAAAATGAAGCGCCGCAATGGGCGACGACCTTGCCGACCTTGCCGCGCAAGCTGAACGATACGCTGAGCTCGGCCAAGACCGACCTGCTGGTGGAAGGCTATATCCAGCTGATGCGCGAACAGAAGCGACAGAATTTCCTGCTGCTGCTGATCGCCCTGCTGCTGGCTGCGCTGTTGGCGAAGACGTTGTGGTAGGACTGATGTTGCGCCGATGTCTTGGCGAGCGGGAGAAACGGGCAATGGCCAACGGCTGTTGCCCGTTTTTTCTGGGCGTGCAGACGCCAGGCACGCTGCGTTGTGGATAAGTATCGGCTACGGTGTGCAACTGTGGATAAGTCGATCGGCTGCCGCGCGGCGGCCAAGGGCATGTTTTCTGAATGCCTTGCCCGCGGCATGGCCGTAAATGTCTGTCGAATCAGGCGCATGGCATGAATCTTCCATGGCATGGTGCTAATTATTGCCGGACGCCGCAGGGTGGGCGAAAAATGCGGTAATCTTGGCCAAAAATACCACTCATCAGGAGCTGCTTATGTTAAGCCGCAACGCGGCGCTGCCGCGCATCGTCATTGTCGGGGGAGGCGCCGGCGGGCTGGAGCTGGCCACCCGTTTGGGCCGCACCCTGGGCGCGCGCCACCGCGCGCAGATCGTGCTGGTCGATGGCTCGCCTACTCACATCTGGAAACCGCTGCTGCACGAAGTGGCGACCGGTGCGCTGAATACCGGCGAGGACGAAGTCAATTACTTCGCCCACGGCTACCGCAACGGCTACGATTTCGAATTCGGCTACATGACCGGCCTGGACCAGGCGCAACGCACGATACGGCTGTCTGCCATCCAGAGCCAGGATGGGAGCGAACTGAGCCCGGCGCGCGATGTGTCCTATGACTGGCTGGTGATCGCGGTGGGCGCCCAGGCCAACGACTTCGGCACGCCCGGCGTGGCCGAGCACGCGATGTTCCTGAACACCCCGGCCGATGCCGAAAAGCTGCGCCACCGCGTGCTGGAGCAGGCCTTCCGCGCCAGCGGCGCCGCGGCGCCGGCGCGCGCGCTGTCCATCGCCATCGTCGGCGGCGGTGCCACCGGGGTGGAACTGGCCGCCGAGCTGAACCATACCATGTGCGAACTGCACCACTACGGTGCGCGCCTGCAGCCGGAACGCGTCAAGATCAGCGTGATAGAAGGCGCCGAGCGCATCCTGGCCGCCGCGCCGCCGTCGCTGTCCGCTTACGCAGAGGAGCAACTCGCGGCCAAGCGCATCCAGGTGCTGACCAACAGCCTGGTGGCGGCGGTGGAGGCCGATGGCGTGGCGCTGAAAGATGGCCGCAAGATCGAAGCCGACATCACGGTATGGGCCGCCGGCGTCAAGGCGCCGGCCTGGCTGGCCACGCTGGACGGCCTGGAAGTGAACCGCGTCAATCAGCTGGTGGTGGATACCCGGCTGCATTGCGCCGGCGGCGACTGCATCTACGCGATGGGCGATTGCGCCGCCGCGCCGGACGGCGACAGCGGCCGCATGCTGTCCGCCACCGCCCAGGTGGCGCACCAGCAGGCGCGCTATCTGGCCGAGGAGTTGGCGCGCCGGCTGGACGACAAGCCGGCGCGGCCGTTTGTCTTCAAGCCGCAGGGCATGATGGTGTCGCTGGGCAAGCACACCGCGGTGGGCAGCCTGGCGGCCGTGGTGGGGCCGAAGCGCGATTACCACGTGGAAGGCCGCGGCGCGAAGCTGATCTACGCCTCGCTGTACCGCATGCACCAGGCGGCGGTGCATGGCTGGGTGCTGGCAATCCTGCTGTTCATCGGCGACAAGCTGCGCCGCGCGGCGCGGCCGGCATTGAAGCTGCATTGATGATGGCGTGGGCCGTTCAGGTCCGCTTGAGGGAAGTTTTGGCGAATGCCGCTCACTTGCGGAAAGTGAGCGGCATTTTGTTTTATGTGGAATCCGCTGCGCGGATGGATGCTTCTATGCCGGTTCCGCCCGGTCGACGGGTGAGGGGGCTGTGCGGCCAGCCCCCTCACGACCCCAGGCCACCCCTCCGGCCACGAATTCCCGCCCTGAAAACCGAGTGCAAGGCGCTGGCGAACTCGGCGCGCGCTAACGTCGCGCGCCTCAAACAAACGCCAGCTTAAAACCTTGCTCTCGGTTTTCAGGGCGGCGTGGCCAGAAGGGGAGTTGGGTGGCTGGCGATTTGCCATTTGCTTCACGCTAGGGGCTGTTGACGTTTGGTGAGTGGATCGCGTTTGCGCCGATTTGGGCCGGAAGCAAGGCGCACAGTCCGACGCATAGTCATTCTATGCAAGGGCTGGGCAACGCGGCTTCCGGCCCAAAGCGGCCAAACCCGCAGGGCCGGGCGCCTTTCGCGCCGACTCCTCGTTGTTCCGCGCTGGCAGAGAATGACTATGCGGCGCGCGAAACGCCTCGATTCGGCGCAAAACGCATCCCGGCGCGACCGCTCACAAAACGTCAACAGCCCCTAGTGCCATTAGTTTGTCTTGCCTATCTTGTGATCTGTGCTGCGCCGCAACTTGACCCATTGCCGCCTTTCTTCGATGCTGCTTTGACATTCGCATATCGAAGGAGCGGGCATGGAGCTGGGCAAGTGGTTGGACGAGCGGCCGTTGGGCGCATTTCAGTACCGGCTGTTGGTTCTGTGCGGCCTATGCATGATATTGGACGGCTTCGACGTGCAGGCCATGGGTTATGTCGCGCCGGCCCTGCTGGAAGACTGGGGCATCGCCAAGGCGGCGCTGGGGCCGGTGTTCGGCTCGGGTCTGCTGGGGCTGATGCTGGGCGCGCTGCTGTTCGGCGCCGTGGCGGACCGCATCGGCCGCCGGCCATTGCTGCTGCTGTGCACGCTGCTCTTTTCCGCCGGCATGCTGGCCACGTCCCTGGCCGCCAGCCTGCCGCAATTGATCGCGCTGCGCCTGATCACCGGCATCGGCTTGGGCGGCATCATGCCCAATGCGATGGCGCTGGCCGGCGAATACAGCCCGGCGCGGCGGCGCGCCAGCCTGATGATGATCATTTCCTGCGGCTTCACCGCCGGCGCCTTGCTGGGCGGCTTGCTGGCCGCCTGGCTGATTCCGGCCCATGGCTGGCGCGCCGTGTTCATCGTCGGCGGCGCCGCGCCGCTGCTATTGTGGCTGCCCATGCTGCGCGGCCTGCCCGAGTCGGCCAAATTCCTGCTGCTGCGCGGCCGGCCGGCGCAGGCCTTGTTCTGGCTGCGGCGGATGGACCCAGCCTTGCCGGCCGATTGCCAGCCGTGGCTGGCGGAGCAGCCGGCCTCGCGCAATCCGGTGATCGAACTGTTCCGCCATGGCTTGGCCCGGCGCACGCTGCTGCTGTGGCTGCTCAGTTTTCTGAATCTGATCGTGCTGTATTTTCTGTCCAACTGGATGCCGTCGCTGCTGCGGGCGCAAGGGCTGGACATGCGCCATGCCCTGCTCGCTGGCAGCATGCTGCAACTGGGCGGGGTGGCGGGCACCTTGGCCTTCGGCCACTGGATAGACCGTCTGGGCTTCCGCAAGGTGCTGCTGACCAGCTTTTTGCTGGCGGCATTGGGCTTGTGGACGCTCGGGGGCATCGAAGGCGAGGCCTTGTGGCTGTATGGGCTGCTGTTTTGCGCCGGCTTCTGCGTCATCGGCGTCCAGCCGGCGGTCAACGCGCTGGCGGCCAGCGCCTACCCCACCGGCCTGCGCGCCACCGGCGTAGGCTGGAGCCTAGGCATCGGCCGCATCGGCTCGGTGCTGGGGCCGTGGCTGGGCGGGGTGCTGATCGGGCTGTCGTGGAGCCAGCCGGCACTGTTCGCCCTGCTGGCGCTATTGGCTTTGGCTGCGGCGGCCGTGGTGTGGGCCTATCACCGCGAGCCCGCGCGGACGCGGGCGGAGGAGGCGGCTTAGATCGCCAGCAGCGCCGCGATCACGCGGCGGTCTTCCGCCAGCAGGATGTTGAAGGTGCGGCAGGCGGCCTGGGTGTCCATGCACTCGATGCCGATGCCGGCCTGAGTCAGCGCGGCGTACAGCTTGGGATGGACGAAGCGTTGGCTCTTGCCGGAACCGAACAGCACCACTTCCGGCTGATAAGCCAGCAAGACCTCGAAATGCTCCGCGGCCAGGCTGGCGAAGTCCGGCGCGGCCCAGCTGACGATCTCGTCGCCGCTGACGATCAGGTTGCCGTCATGGCGTTGGGCGTTGATCAGCACATGGCCTTCGCCATAGCCGGTGAACAGGTTTTTGCCCTGTCCCAGCGACTGATGCATTTTCATCGGAATGGCTCCATTGACTCTGGGTTGCGGACGATGCGCGCGCCGCGCGTCGGCGCTGTGCAGTGCGTCAAAGATTGGGATAGGATTATACCCAGACCCGGAGTGGACGCGACCACGCCCTGTATGTGGTTTCCCGCCGGCCAACCAATACGAGAGATCCCATGAAACAGCCACACCGCCAAAGAAACGCCATAGCGTCTGGCGGGCAGCCCGAAACGGAAACCCCCTCCATGCAGCCCGTACATAAATCCAACAAGCTCGCCAACGTCTGCTACGACATTCGTGGTCCGGTGCTTGAGCACGCCAAGAAGATGGAGGATGAGGGCCATCGCATCATCAAGCTGAATATCGGCAACCCGGCGCCGTTTGGTTTTTTCGCGCCGGACGAGATCATAGAAGACGTGATCGTCAACCTGCCGGCCGCCTCCGGCTATTCCGATTCCAAGGGCCTGTTCGCCGCGCGCAAGGCCATCATGCATTACGCGCAGCAGAAGAGCCTGCCCAATGTGGCGATGGACGACATCATCATCGGCAACGGCGTATCCGAACTGATCGTGATGGCCATGCAGGCGCTGCTGGACAACGGCGATGAAGTGCTGGTGCCGGCGCCGGATTATCCGCTGTGGACCGCGGCGGTCAGCCTGGCCGGCGGCAAGGCCGTGCACTACGTCTGCGACGAAGAGCAGGGCTGGTTCCCCAGCATCGACGACATCCGCGCCAAGATTACCCCGTCCAGCCGCGCCATCGTCATCATCAACCCGAACAACCCGACCGGCGCGGTCTATCCGCCGGCCTTGCTGCAGCAGATCGTCGACCTGGCGCGCCAGCACCAGCTGATCATCTACGCCGACGAAATCTACGACAAGGTGCTGTACGACGCGGTCAAGCACACCTCCATCGCCTCGCTGGCGCCGGACCTGTTCGTGGTGACGCTGAACGGCCTGTCCAAGAACTATCGCGCCTGCGGCTACCGCGCCGGCTGGATGGTGCTGTCCGGCGAGAAGACGCATGCCAAGGACTATATCGAGGGCTTGAACATGCTGGCCTCGATGCGGCTGTGCGCCAACGTGCCGTCGCAGTATGCGATCCAGACCGCGCTGGGCGGCTACCAGAGCATAGACGACCTGGTGGCGCCGGGCGGCCGCCTGGCGCGCCAGCGCGATCTGGCGCACAAGCTGTTGACCGAGATACCGGGCGTCAGCTGCGTCAAGCCGCAGGGCGCCTTGTACTTGTTCCCCAAGCTGGACCCCAAGGTTTATCCGATCGCGGACGACCAGCAGTTCATCCTGGAGCTGTTGCAACAGGAGAAGGTGCTGCTGGTGCAGGGCAGCGGCTTCAACTGGATTGCGCACGATCACTTCCGCGTGGTATTCCTTCCCAACTCGGATGATCTGATCGAGGCCATCGGCCGGATCGCCAGCTTCCTCGAGCGTTACCGCAAGCGCCACGGCAGCGAGGTCTGATCGTAGCGTTATGAGGCGGCGGAGAAATCCGCCGCCGGCAGGACCGTGCGGATAGCCCAAGCTGTCCAGACGGCCTTGAGCCGAATAAAAACCAGGGACTGAATGGAGATGTATATGAAACCGATCAATATCGGCCTGATGGGCGTCGGCACCGTCGGCGGCGGCACCGCCACCGTGTTGAAACGCAACGCCGGCGAGATCACCCGCCGCGCCGGCCGCGAAATCCGCCTGATCCAGGCCGCCAACCGCGATGTGGCCAAGGCCCGCGCCGTCTTGGGGCCGGATGTGCAGGTGGTGGACGATGCGCTGCTGGTCGTCAACAACCCGGACGTGGACATCGTGGTTGAATTGATCGGCGGCGACACCATCGCCAAGGAGCTGGTGCTGAAGGCCATCGCCAACGGCAAGCACGTGGTCACCGCCAACAAGAAGCTGCTGGCGCTGCACGGCACGGAAATTTTCGCCCGCGCCCAGGAAAAAGGCGTGATGGTGGCGTTCGAGGCGGCGGTGGCCGGCGGCATCCCCATCATCAAGACCCTGCGCGAAGGCCTGGCCGCCAACCGCATCGAATGGATCGCCGGCATCATCAACGGCACCTCCAACTTCATCCTGACCGAAATGCGCGACAAAGGCGCCAGTTTCGCCGACGTGCTGGCCGAGGCGCAGAAGCTGGGCTACGCCGAGGCGGACCCGACCTTTGACATCGAAGGCCACGACGCCGGCCACAAGCTGACCATCATGGCGGCGCTGGCCTTCGGCATCCCGATGCAGTTCGACCAGTGCTATCTGGAAGGCATCAGCAAGCTGGATGGCCGCGATATCCGCTACGCCGAGGAACTGGGTTACCGCGTCAAGCTGCTGGGCCTGACCCGCCGCACCGACAAGGGCGTGGAGCTGCGCGTGCATCCGACGCTGATTCCGGAAAGCCGCTTGATCGCCAACGTCAACGGCGTGATGAACGCGGTGCTGGTCAAGGGCGACGCGCTGGGGCCGACGCTGTATTACGGCGCCGGCGCCGGCGCCCTGCCCACCGCTTCGGCGGTGGTGGCGGACATTGTCGACGTCACGCGTTTGCTGACTTCCGACCCGGAGCATCGCGTGCCGCACCTGGCCTTCCAGCCGGACCAGCTGCAGGATCTGCCTATCCTGCCGATCGCCGATGTCACCAGCTCGTATTATTTGCGCATCGGCGCCGTGGACCGCGCCGGCGTGCTGGCCAACATCACCCGCCTGCTGGCTGAGAACGGCATCTCGATCGAGGCGCTGATCCAGAAAGGATCGGTCAGCGACGGCACCGCCGAAGTGGTGATCCTGACCCACCGCGTGCAGGAAAAAGCGATCAATCGGGCCATAGCCAGCATTGAAGCGCTGGACAGCGTGGCTGGCAAGGTGGTGCGTCTGAGGATGGAAGAGTTGAATGACTAAGTCTTTGCAAGCCGGCTTGTACGCCGCGCTGTTTACCGGCGTCGCCGCCGCGACGCCGCTGAGTCCCGGCCAGCATCAATTGCTGCAGGGCTTCCTGATGCGCGGCTGTCTGAAGCGCACGCCGGCTTCCGACGGCGTCGGCCAGCCCGGCAACGAGCAGGTGCAGCGTTATTGCCAGTGCGCCAGCGAGAAACTGGCCAATACCTTCACCGCGGAAGAGGTGATGGGGGTGCTCACCGGCCAGATCAAGAAAGACGACCCGCGCGGCAAACAGCGCCTGAAGGAGGCGTCCGCCGCCTGCGGCCAATATCTGGAAACACAGCAATGAACTATGTCAGTACCCGCGGCGGCATGGCGCCGCTGCCGTTTTGCGAAACCGTGCTGATGGGCCTGGCGCCGGACGGCGGCCTGCTGCTGCCGGAGCGCTACCCGCAGATCGATCGCGCCACGCTGGAGGCCTGGCGCGGCCTGAGTTACGCCGAGCTGGCGTTCCAGATCATCCGCCTGTTCGCCGACGACATTCCGGCAGCGGACCTGAAGGGCATCGTCGAGCGCGCCTACCGGCCCGAAGTATTCGGCAGCCCCGAGATTGCCCCGCTCAAGCGCCTGCATGACGGCCTGGCCATACTGGAGCTGTCCAACGGCCCGACGCTGGCTTTCAAGGACATGGCCATGCAATTCCTCGGCCAGCTGTTCGAGTACGTGCTGGACAAGCGCGGCGAGACGCTGAACATCCTGGGCGCCACCTCCGGCGATACCGGCTCCGCCGCCGAATACGCCATGCGCGGCAAGCGCGGCATCAATGTGTTCATGCTGAGCCCGGACGGCAAGATGAGCGCCTTCCAGCGCGCGCAGATGTACAGCCTGCAGGACGAGAACATCCACAATATCGCCATCCAGGGCATGTTCGACGACTGCCAGGACATCGTGAAGGCGGTGCAGAACGATCATGCCTTCAAGGCGCGCCACAAGATAGGCACCGTCAACTCAATCAACTGGGCGCGCGTGGTGGCGCAGGTGGTGTACTACTTCCACGGCTACTTCCGCGCGACGGACAGCAACCAGCAGTCAGTCAGCTTCTGCGTGCCGTCCGGCAACTTCGGCAATGTCTGCGCCGGCCATGTGGCGCGGCAGATGGGACTGCCGATAGACCGCCTGATCGTCGCCACCAATGAAAACGACGTATTGGACGAGTTCTTCCGCACTGGCCGCTACGCGCCGCGCGGCAGCGAGCGCACCTATGTCACCTCCAGCCCGTCCATGGACATCTCCAAGGCCTCGAACTTCGAGCGCTTCGTGTTCGACCTGATGGGACGCGACGCCGCAGCAGTACAGCGGCTGTGGGCCGAAGTGGACTCGGGCGGCGGTTTCCAGCTGGATGCGGACGCCATGCGCCGCGTGCGCGAGCAGTTTGGTTTCGTCTCCGGCAGGAGCGCGCACGCCGACCGGCTCGCCACCATCCGCCAAGTCGATGCCGAGGACCGCGTGGTGGTGGACACCCATACCGCCGACGGCATCAAGGTGGCGCGTGCGCTGCGGCGCGCGGGCGAGAATATCGTCTGCCTGGAGACGGCGCTGCCGGCCAAGTTCGCCGAAACCATACGCGAGGCGCTGGACCGCGATCCGCCGCGGCCGGCCGGCTTCGAGCAGCTGGAATCTTTGCCGCAGCGCGTGGTGGTGCTGCCGGCGGATGCCGGCCAGGTCAAGGCCTTGATCGAGAAAACCTTGGCCTAAGCCGCCGTGATGGCATAAAAAACAGGCTCCGCATGCGGAGCCTGTTTTGATTCCTGCGTGGCGGATCAGAACGACACGGCTACGCCGATGTTGCCGCCAGTCTGGTTGCCGCCGTTCTTGCCGCTGGTGGCGGTGAGCTGGCCAAAGGCGGTGACCTTCTTGTTGAAGTTGGCGCTGACGCCGGCCGTCCATTCCATCCAGTTGCTGGCGGGTTTGCCCAGATTGGTCGTCCAATCGCCCAGGGCGGTGGCGAGGCCGGCGGTGATGGTGCGGTCATCCTGCTTGAACTCGTGGGCGTAGCTGACCTTGGCGTAAGGGCTGAACTGGCCCACGGTGGCGTCCAGCTGCCAACCCACGCGGCCCACCAGCGAGCTGCGGGTTTGCTCGTTGAAATACATGCTGCTGCTGTTGCCGCCTTGTTCGGTAAATCCTCCAACCTTGGCGTGGGCGAAATCCAGCCCCGCTACCGGGCCATGGGTGAGGCTGCCGTATTGCAGGCGGTAGCCGCCGCCAATGCGCATGCCGTACTGGGTCTGGCGCGTCTTGCCGCCGATGTTGATCGTCGCCGGGCCTTCCGTCACGCTGCGGCTGGTGTCGACGTCGCCGGAGCCGACGTGCACGTCGCCGTCTATCCAGAACTTGTCCTGGTTGTAGCTGACCAGGCCGGTCATCAGCGTGGTGCGGTCGTTCAGCGTGCCGGGGGTGCCGGAGCTCGTCACATCGGACTTGCCCTGCTGGCGAGACATGGCCAGGCCCATGCTCAGGCTGGGCGTGGCCTGGAAATCCAGGCCCAGGGTGTACAGCTGGCCCTTGGGCTTGGATTCCAGGCCGTTGTAAGCAATCTTGTCCTGGTTGAATGCGCCGTCCACAAAGGCGCTGACCGTGCCGACGGCGCGCTGTTGCGAGCGGATGGCCTGGTAGCGGGCGTCCAGCGCGCTGCCGAGCTGGCGGGCGTTGTTCAGCGAGGAGTCGGGCAGCGCGGCGGCGAACAGCGGAGCCTGAGTCAGGCCGTAGAAGTAGTCGGATATGATCTTGTAGGCTTGCGGGGTCGGATGGAGCGCGTCTGTGAACAGATAATTGAGTCCAGGGACGACTTGCGCATTGCAGTACAACGCCGATTGCGGGCAAGCAGAGCCGGACGTATTGGTGAAGCCGTAGGTGCCCGGATTGGCCAGAATCTCGGTGAATAGGCCGTTGATGTTGGCACGGATAATACCGTGAGTCAGGCCGGCTCCCGCCAATTGCAAGTCAACCAGCTGGTTGTAGCCAGAGGAGCCGGTTTGCAGGGTAGGCTGAACTTGCGTGTTGTAGATGGTTTGCAGGGTGCCCGCAGTCAAACCGACTGAATTTTCTGCGTTGGCCAGCGCCTGGCTAACCAGCGCCGCGGAGCCAGCCGTCTTGCCGGCGCTCAGCACCTGCCAAGCGGCGCCCCAGGCGGTGGCCAGATTGGCGGCGTCCGCCGGCGTCGAGTATTTCGCATTGATGGTGGCGTATACCGCCAGCGGGGCGGCCGCGATATTGGGCAGGTTGGGCAATAGGATGGTATTGGCACCAATCGCTTTTAGTGTGCCAACAGCTTGGACGGTGTTAGTCGCAGATGTTGTCAGGTAGTTTTGGATCGCTGTTGAAGCGGCGGCTTTTCCTTGCGCCTGAGCTTGTGCCAACGTGGCGCCACCAGCCAGAGCAGATGTTATGGCTGCCGACATTGCAGCCTGGCCCACCTGCAAAGAGTTGATCACATCATTCCCCCCAATCCACACTGAATAGAGTGCGTTGGGGTCCGCTTTTCCACCACTTTGCTTTAGATAACTGGAAATCTGGCCTGGATTGGTGACCGTGCCGTTCACGGTCAGGTCTACGAGGTCGGAAACCTTGATTGCGTCGCTGGTTGGCGCACCGGTAACCGATTCCGGATTGGTATTGGCTGGGTTGGCCGGCTGCGCTCGCGCATCGCCTTGCGCGTAGTTGTTGCCATTTTTGGCGGTGATCTTGCTGTTGTTGGGATTATTCGGGGTAACCGAAATACCGAAGTGGCCGGCGAAGTTCTCCGACCAGCCAGCCCCGTAACCCAGCGTCCAGCGAGCGTTGGCAGGCAAATTGCCCAGTCCGCCAAAAGCGCCGGTGTCAGTCAGACTATCCCCAAAGAAGTAAATATTGCTGTAAGCATGGGCAGCGGCTGGCAGGGCCATTGCGGTGGCCAGGGCGAGAGCGGTCAAGCGGATGCGCATCAGGGTCTCCTCGTGAAACGAGCATGCAAATGTTTTATTTGGTTTAAGAGTCTAAACTCTATTCAAACGATTATTCGAATGTTGCAGCCACTTGTCAATGACATCCCATGTCATGGGGCGCTTGCGCTAAAATGCGGGCATGCGAAGACTTTTTTTGTGCGGTTGCTGCCTGCTGCTGGCCCTGTCGGCCCGTGCCGACGGCATCCAGAATCTGGGCGTGTTGGAAAAGCTGGCCGAGCAGTTTTTGAAACGCGAGCTGGGCTTGCGCGAGGCCAGTTGGAAGCTGGGGCAACTGGATCGCAGGCTGGCAGTGCCGGCCTGCGCCAAACCGAAGGCGGAATGGGCCAATCCGGCGGTGACCACTGGCGCGACAGCGGTTTTGCTCTCCTGTCCCGATTCCGGCTGGACCTTGCGCCTGCCGGTGATGATCAATGAAAAGCGCCTGGGCGTGGCGCTGAACCGGGCCGTGGCCCCAGGCGAGCAGTTGACGGCCGATGATGTCAGAATGGTCGAGATCAGCAATCCGGCGCTAGCCAGCAATGTGCTGACCGATGCCAGCCAGGCTGTGGGGCAGGTGATGCGCTCCGGCGCGCCGTCGGGCGCCTGGCTGCGCAACTTCATGGTGCGGGCGCCCTATCTGGTGCGGGTGAACCAGCAGGTCAAGGTGTCGGCGGAAGGCGAAGGCTTCGCCGCGGAGGCGGAGGGCATGGCGATGGGCAACGCCGCTTTGGGCGAGCAGGTCAATGTCCGGCTCAGCACGGGAAGGGTTGTGCGCGGCATGGTGCGGCAGGATGGCAGCGTCGCTGTGGTTTTTTAGCAGATATCGTCTAGAAAAATAGTTCAAGAGATTGTTTTTTCGGTCGATAATAGAGTCAGTTGAGTATAGCTTCTGGAAGGCCAGGCCATGAAAATCGACAATTCGGGCAAGCTGTCGGGTACCTACAGCACCCAGAGCAAGACCACCCCCCGGGCGCCGTCCAGTTCCAGCACCAGCGACAGCAGCGCGAGCGCTGACAGTGTGAAGATCAATTCGGTGGCCAGCCGCTTGAGCGCCATCGGCAATGATCCCAGCGCGCAGCAGCCCTCATTCGACGCCGCCAAGGTCGAGTCGATCAAGTCCGCCATCGCCAACGGCAGCTTCAGCATCAATGCCGACAAGATTGCCGACGGCCTGATCTCCTCGGCTCAGGAACTGCTGCACGGCTGAACGGCGAGCCGGGCGGATCGCCGGTAGCGATGAGGCGACAAGATGTCTGTCATAGATGAATTCACAGAATTGTGCCGGGCTGAGATAGCACTCATGTCCCGGCTGCTTGCGTTGTTGGAGCAGGAGCAATCCCTGCTGGTCAATAGGCTGGAGCACCAGTTGGATGCGCTGGCCGACGAAAAGAGCGAAGTGCTGGACGAACTGGCGCAGCAGTCCGCCTTGCGCGGCAAGCTGCTGGCGGAGCAGGGCGTGCAGGATAAAGATACGCTGTATATCTGGCTGGCCGACAAGCCCGCCGCCTGCGAAGCCTGGGTGCAATTGGAAGACGTGGTTGGCCGCGCCCAAGGCGTCAACCAGCTTAACGCCGGTTTCGTATCCGAACGTTTGCAGGAAGTCGAGGGCGCCTTGACCGCATTGCGCGCGGCCGCGGCTTCCACGCTGGGTTATGACCGCGACGGCAATCGCCCCGATGTGGTGACCGGCCGCCGCTTATTGGGATCGGCTTGAACCGCCGCTCTGTCAGCTTGGCGCCGCAAGGCGCCTTTTCTTTGCCCGCTGTCCGAATCATCGCGGCTGGGCGCAGTCGCCCCCTTTGTGGTATCTTCCCCAGCGGTCCCGTGAAAATCACATCCAGAACCCATGACCCTGATTTCCTTGATTCTCGCCCTGGCCTTGGAACAGTTGCGGCCGCTCGGCAACCGCAACCGGGTGTGGCTGTTGTTCACCCGTTACGCCAACCATCTCGAGCGCAACTTGAATGCCGGCGCCGAACGCCACGGCGTGCTGGCTTGGCTGGCCGCCATTGTGCCGGCCATGGCGCTGAGCCTGTTGGTGTTCTATTCGTTGAAGGCGGTCAGCCCCTTGCTGGCGCTGGCCTTCAACGTGCTGATTCTGTATCTGACCATGGGCTTCCGTCATTTCTCCAGCGCGTTTTCCGAGATTTCGCTGGCCCTGGCGGAGGGACGGGACCTGGACGCGCGCGTGGCGCTGGCCAACTGGACCGGGCAGCCCACTGCCGAGCTGTCGGTGGAGGAGATCTCCCGTCTGGCGATAGAACAAGGCGTGGTGGACAGCTACCGCCATGTGTTCGGAACCATGTTCTGGTTCGTGTTGCTGCCGGGCCCATCCGGCGCCTTGCTGTACCGCTTGTGTTCTATGCTGAATCAGAAGTGGGGCATCCGCGGCGCGACAGATGACTTGTTTGGCCTGTTTGCCGCCAGAGCGGCGGCTTGGCTGGATTGGCTGCCGGTGCGCTTGACGGCGGCGGCTTTCGCCGTGATGGGCGATTTCGAGGATGCCGTGTACTGCTGGCGCTCCCAGGCCAGAACCTGGGGCAACTACGCCAATGGGATTCTGCTGGCCTCCGCCGCCGGCGCGCTGGGCGTCCGCCTGGGCGATCCGCTGCGCCAGGATTATTCGGTGAAGTACCGTCCGGAGTTGGGCTTGGGCGACGAAGCCGATCCCAGCTACCTGAGAAGCGCGGTAGGTTTGGTATGGCGATCCGCCTTGTTGTGGCTGGCGGTTGTGCTGTTGATCAGCGTGGCCAGCCATATGGGCTGACGGTGTTGCCACTCCTAGGAGTGGCAATTGCTTTATCCGCCGCCGGTCGATTGATGAACATCGGGGCGCGTTGGCGCAATGGCGCGACGTGCCCCTCCGTATTGCAGGAGTGTGTTAAATGTTGTTTTCGGAACTGGGCTTGTCGCCTGAGATCCTGCGAGCGATCGAGGAGCAAGGCTATAGCCAGCCGACGCCGATCCAGGAGAAAGCCATCCCGCTGGTGTTGTCGGGCCGCGACCTGCTGGCTGCGGCGCAGACCGGCACCGGCAAGACTGCCGCCTTCATGCTGCCCATCCTGGAGCGGCTGAAGAAGTTTGCCAATACCAGCGTATCGCCGGCCATGCACCCGGTGCGCGCCCTGGTGATTTCCCCCACCCGCGAGCTGGCCGACCAGATCGGCGAGAACGTCAAGAGCTACACCAAATACCTGCCCTTGCGCGCGACCACCGTCTACGGCGGCATGAATATGGATCCGCAGACGCAGGAGCTGCGCCGCGGCGTGGAAATCCTGATCGCGACGCCGGGCCGCCTGCTGGATCACATCCAGCAGAAGTCGATTCAGCTGAACAAGGTGGAAGTGTTGGTGCTGGACGAGGCCGACCGCATGCTGGACATGGGCTTCATTCAGGATATCCGCAAGATCATGGGCATGCTGCCCAAGGACAGGCAGACGCTGTTGTTCTCCGCCACCTTTGCCCCGGAAATCCGTCGGCTTTCCGCGGACTTCATGCATTCGCCGCAGACCGTGGAAGTGGCCCGCCAGAACGCCACCAACGAGCAAGTCGAGCAACTGGTGTTCCAGGTGGACAACTTCAAGAAGCGCCAGTTGCTGGCGCACTTGATCCGTTCGCGCGAAATGAGCCAGGTGATCGTGTTCTGCAAGACCAAGATCAGCGCCGACCAACTGGCGCGCGATCTGAAGCGCGACGGCCTGGATGCCGAGGCGATTCATGGCGACAAGACGCAGGGCGCGCGGCTGGAGACGCTGGCCGGGTTCAAGGACGGCAATCTGCGCGTGCTGGTCGCCACTGACGTGGCCGCGCGCGGCCTGGATATCACCGAACTGCCCTATGTGGTCAACTTCGAGCTGCCGACCTCGCCCGAGGACTACGTGCATCGCATTGGCCGCACCGGCCGCGCCGGCGCCAAGGGGGTGGCGATTTCGCTGATGTGTCAGGAAGAAACCAAGCAGCTCGAGGCGATCGAGCGGCTGACCAAGCTGACGCTGCCGCCGCAGAGCGTGGATGGCTTCTGGCCGTCCTGGCTGCCGCGGCCTAAGTCGGCATCGCGTGAGCCCATTGTGCGGGAACCGAAGCCGCGAGAGTCGGCGCTGCGAGAGTCGCCGGCGCTGCCGATGCTGATGAGCCATGGCGAAGGCCTGAAGCAGCCGCGGCCGCCTGGCCGTCGCAGCCGCAAAGGCAAGCGCGAAATTCCGGCCCTGCTGTTGCCGCCGCGCTACAAGGTAGAGCTGATACGCTGATTTTGACGCAACCCCGCTTTGGCGGGGTTTGTTTTTTCAATGATCCCGCGCGAGCGGCGGCGTGCTTCAAACATGTCAGGCCATCAGATCCTGCAAAGGGGAGAATGCGTATGCAGAAAAGTCTGGTTTATGTATTGAGCGCAGGCGGCGTGATGCTGGGTGTTGGCGCGGCCGCGCAGGCGGAGCCGTTGCAGATGGCGCTGGAGCCGACGCTGAGCAGCCATGGCAGCGCTTTGCTGACGAAAAAAAGCCGGGATGGCGCGGCCGACTTTGAGCGGCTTTCCCAGCTGCGCGGGCTGGTGCATAACAGCTCGATTCATTGCAGCAATCCGGGCTGCCCGCTCTGCAATCCGCAGGGGCAGTTGCCGAAAGCGCCATGAGTCGTTGAACCTGAAATGGAAGCGCAAGGGCCGCTTGTCGCGAGACAACCGGCCCTTTTGCCTTGTGCCTTCAGGCTGCGTCGTCTGGCCGGGGCGGCAGCGCGGCGATGTCGCGCACCGGGGTGCCGGCATCGCGCTTGGCGTCGGTATGGCGGAACTGGTCGCGGACCTCCTGCACCAGCAGGAAAGGCGTGTCCGGCGGCAAATGCTCGCTCCAGGTGCTGATGGCGGGCTCCTCCGCGGCCGGCGCAAGCGGCGCGTGGCCTACGGCATAGGTCTCGAACTGCCACAGCACGGTCAGCGCCGTCAGGATCTGCAGCAATCTGCGTTGTGAGTATCGGAGTTGTGGCGTCATGGTAGCAATAGACGGGCTGGCGCCGCAAAAGTTGCAGCCCGCCACTATACCATCAACTGGCGATGGTTATGCTATTTGATTGATAGTGCTCGGCTGGGTCGATGTGGGTCATCACGTCCAGCACCGGGTGGCTGCGCATGACGCGCTGCTGGGCGTCTTCGGTGATGGCATGGGCCTGGAACACATTGATGCTGCCGTCGACTTCCAGATGCACGTCCACCAGGATCAGATCGCCCATCTTGCGAGTGCGCAGGTCGTGCACGCCGATGATGCCTGGCGTGTCCAGCAAGGTGGCGCGAATGGCCGCGACATCGTCTTCGCTGGCGGCACGGTCCATCAGATCGTGCAGCGCGTCCGAGGCGAAGCTCCAACCCATCTTGCCCACCAGCAGCCCCACCACCAGCGCGGCCACCGGGTCCAGTATCGGATAGCCCAGCAGGTTGCCGGCGACGCCGGCCGCCACCACCAACGATGACGCGGCGTCGGAGCGCGCGTGCCAGGCATTGGCCACCAGCATGCTGGAACGCACGCGCTGCGCCACCGCCAGCATGTAGCGGAACAGGCTTTCCTTGGCGATCAGCGCCAGAGCGGCGATCCACAAGGCCAGCGCATGCACCGACGGAATGTCTTCGGGATGGATGAATTTATTCGCGGCGGAATACAGCATGCCGCCGCCCACGGCCAACAACAGCAGGCCCAGCACCAAAGACGCGGCGTTCTCATAGCGCTGATGGCCGTATTGATGATCGTGGTCCGGGCCCTTGCCGCTGTGCTTGCCGGCAAACAGCACGACAAAATCGGCGAACAGGTCGGACAGCGAGTGGATGCCGTCGGCGATCAGGGCGGAAGAGTGCGCCCAGGCGCCGACGATGATCTGCACCGTGGACAGCACGATATTGACCACCACGCTGACCAGCGTGCTGGTGCGCGCGGCTTGCTGGCGTTCCACGCTTTCCGGTTCCTTGCGCGTGTCGATGGGGTGGTGGCTGTGGCTCATCTCGTTTATCCATACGATGGGAGGCGCTATTTTCTCATTGTTTTTGCTATCGGTCATTAAAATTCGATTGCAAAAGTAAATGATAATGAAAACGAGAATGAGCTGCATAGACCCTGCCGGTCACAGGGCTTACCAGCGTGTGGAAAGCAGGTACAGCAAGTAGACCAAGCCTAGGGGCTGTTGACGTTTGGTGAGCGGTCGCGCCGGGATGCGTTTTGCGACGAATCGAGGCGTTTCGCGCGCCG
>NZ_JAUCGU010000019.1:17321-77991 GCF_059916625.1 Chromobacterium sp. CCUG 76385 | reverse complement strand
CAGCAGATACAACCTGTGCATTGTTTGCAGGAAGCGGTGGGGAGAGGCTACCAACTTACAATTGGGACATAGCCTTTGATTTGGGCGCTCATGGTTTGATTCCTTGAATAAGGTATTGAGAGTTCGATTGCGGATCAGATGCCGGCGTCGCGATAGCCGCCGCCCAGCGCCTTGATCAAGGCAATGTCTTGCATGAATTGCTGGCTTTGCAGTTTGGTCAGCACGCGGCGCGTATCGATGACGCTGTCTTCCGCGTTCAGCACGGTCAGGTAGTTGGCCAGGCCGCCGCGATAGCGGTCGTTCGCTACGCGGTAGGCTTCTTTGGCGGACGCCAGCGCGGCTTGGCGTTGCCACAGTTGCGGCTCCAGCGTGCGTTGCCGGGTGACGGCGTCGGCGACTTCGCGCAGCGCCTGAATCAGGGTCTGGTTGTAGTTGGCCACGGCGGCGTCGTAGTCGGCGCGGGCGGCGCGGTATTCGCCCTGCAATTGGCCGCCGCGGAAAATGGGCAGGTTGATGGCCGGGCCGATGCCGGCGATGCCGGAGCCGGACTTGGTCAGCAGGTCGATTGCGCCCAGCGACTGGCCGCCGACATATGCCGTCAGGTTGACGTTGGGAAAGAAGCCGGCGCGCGCCACATTGATGCGCTTGGCCGCCGCTTCGACGCGCAAGCGGGCCGAGGTCAGATCCGGGCGGCGGCTGATCAGCTCCGCCTGCAGCGTAGCTGGCAGGGCTTGCGGGCGGCTGAGGTCGACAGTCGGTCTATGAATGGCCAATCCGCGGTCGGGACCGCCGCCGAGCAAGGCGGCCAGGCTGTTGCGCTGCAGTGAAATGGCCTCGTCGGCGGCGATCAGATCCGCTTCCGCCGCGGCGCGACGGGATTGCGCCTGCTCCACGCTGCCCAGCGTTTCCAGGCCATGCCATTGCCTGTCTTTCAGCAATTCCAGGCTGTCGCGGCGCACTTGCACCGCTTTTTCCGCCGCGTCGCGCTCGGCGTGCAGGCTGGCGAGTTGTGCGTAGCCGGCGGCGATGGCGCTGGTCAGCATCAAGCGGCTTTGCGCCGTTTCGGCTTGGGCAGCCTCGAGTTCGGAGGTGGCTGCGGCCAGCAAGTCGCGGTTTTTGCCCCAGAAATCGATTTCGTAGCTGAAATCCAACGCCGCGCGGGACGCGCTGTTGAAGCCCTGTGGCGATAAGGCTTTAGGTACGCCATTGTTGTAGCTTTGCTTCAGCCGAGTCGAACTTAGATTCAGATCCACGCCGGGCAGCAAGCCGGCGCCGGCAGCTTGGGCATAACCTTCCGCCTTGAGCAGGCGAGCCTGCGCCGTGGCCAGGTCCGGGGAGTTGGCCAAGGCCTCGTCCATCATCTGGTCGAGCTGATCATCGCCGTAGCGTTTCCACCATTGTTGCTCCGCCCAGGCTTGCCCGGCGCCGGGCAGGCTGCGCGTGCTTTGCAGCTGCGTCAGCGTATGTGGTTGCGGCTTGGGGCCCAGGTCTGGGATGCCGGCGCAGCCGGCAAGCATGCCGCTCAATGCCAGCATTGAGCCATAGCGTGTGATCACGCGGGTTGGAAGTCCTGCAGCAGCGTTCATGTTTACCTCCTTAACTAAACTATTTGGTAAATTTATAGCAATGCCGCATAATCGCTGTCAACGATTAATTAAACCAAACGGTAAAGTTATGAGGATGAAAAGCGAAACCAGGCGGCAAGGCATCGTGCAGGCTGCAGCGACCGTTTTTTTGGAATTCGGCTACGAAGCCGCGTCCATGGCGGAAATCGCAGCCAGGGCGGGGGGATCGAAAGCGACTTTGTACAGTTACTTTCCCTCCAAGGAGGAGCTGTTTCGTGTGGTAATGAAGACACAGGTGGAAGAGCGCATGATGCGCGCTTTTGCCAGCCTTGCGCCATGCGACGACTTGGAAAGGACGCTGCGGCGGTTTGGCGAGCACTATCTGGGCGTGATCCTGAGTCAGGACCTGTTGATCATGCGCAGCATCGTGATGGGGGAGGGGCCGCGTTCCAGCATGGGCCGCTTGTTCTTTCAGAGCGGCCCGGCCGAGGGGTGGGGCCAGCTTGCCCGCTTTCTGGAGGGCGAAATGGCGGCTGGGCGCATCCGGCGAGCCAGGCCGTGGCGGGCGGCGCTGCATCTGATCAATCTGTTGGAGGCTGACTTTCTGGAGTTATTCATCACCGGCGCGATGACGCAGCCTGGTTCACGGCAGATCATGGAGTCGGTAGAAGCGGCTGTGCAGGTGTATCTGCGCGGATACCAAGCGGACCTGGGCGCCGCCAGGTCTGAAGAGGGGATGCCCGCCGCAGAATGGACGCGCGCGGAGATTGAGTCAGGCGCCGCTTGCGGGAAGGCGAAGCCTGCTTGCGCCTGAAGTCAGTGCGGCGAGCGAGCGATCAGCCTGAGCTTGGCGCAGCGAGGCGTGTTGGTTTTGGCGCCGGTTCCGAGGTGCGCGCAGACATGGCGCCGTGTTCGCCCATTTGGGCATATCTTGACTGATTGGTATGTTTATGGTGCTAGAATGCAGCCTTCGGCAAGTTCAGCTTGCGCAATCCATTCCAGGAGCCACATGCGCGTAAAAACGGAGAGCCGCCGCCAGGCTATCATCGAAGGCGCGGCGGAAGTCTTTCTCGAGCAAGGATATGATGCGACTTCTATGGCGGAAATCGCCTCTCGCATCGGCTTGACCAAGCCAACGTTGTATGGATACTTCCCATCCAAAGAAGAGCTGTTCGAGATGGTCATGAAAAAATTGGCCATCGACCTGCTGGCATCCTCGTTTGATCGTTTAGATCCAGGCAAGGATATAGACATTACCCTGCAGGAATTTGGCGAGCACTTTCTTGCAAGCATGTTGCAACCCAGTCTAGTCACGTTGCGCGGCATCATCATCACAGAGGGCCGGCGTTCGGGACTTGGCCAGCTATTGTACGACAAGGGCTTGGCCCGGCAGATAGACAAGTTGGCAGATTATCTGCGCCAGGAGATGGTGGCCGGGCGTTTGCTGGAGGCCGGCCCGGCGACCGCCGCCGCGCATCTTCTTGGCATGCTGGAGTCGGAATATCAGCGACATTTGCTTGGCGCAAGCAGCGAGCAACCGTCCCGCGATCAAATAGCGCAATCGGTGCGGGATGCGGTTGCAGTGTTCTTGCGGGGATATGCTCCGGAACGGAAGAGCAGGAAGAAGAAAGCGATTCCGGACCGGGGCATTTGAGGGCTGGAGTATGGCGAGCGGGCAGGGCTAAGTCGTGAACGTGTTTTAAGAGTCCCGAGCGGTTTATTGCGCCCCTCTGTGATAGACCGCCACTTGGTTTCTGCCCGCGGCTTTGGCTTGATATAAGGCTTTGTCGGTCGAGCTTATCCATTCTTGCAGGCTGAGCGCGTTGTCATGAGCAAGCTCCATCAAGCCGGCGGAGAAGGTATAAGCGAAGCCTGGCGCGATGTTGTCCAATTTTTGGAGGGGCAGCTGCTGGTGGATGCGTTCCAGCACGTTCAGCGCTTCCTCTTGCGTCGTTTCAGGCAATAGCAGACCGAACTCCTCTCCGCCCAGTCGTCCGGTCACATCCTCCTTGCGCAAATTTTCATGCAGTAGCCCGGCGAAGTGTCTCAATACGGCGTCGCCGGCAGGGTGGCCATATTGGTCATTAATCCGCTTGAAATGGTCCAAATCCAGAATGGCTAGCGTGGAGGGGTGCTGGTGGCGTAGCGCCCGGCGATATTCGCCATCAAGCCTTTGCATGAAATAGCGTCGATTAGGCAGTCCTGTCAGTTCGTCTGACCATGCCTGTTTTTCCAGTTCTTCTTGAGCGACGCGCAACGCGTGCTCGGTCTGTTTCAGCCGGGTGATATCATTTCCCACCAATACGACTTCTCCGGAGGGGTTGACCTGCTCTGTCATCAGCAGCCATTTGCCATCAACCAGATCCAGTTCAAAGCTGCGAAACGCGGCAGAGCGATATTGGCGGTGCACTGAAGACAGCCACTCCTCCCGCGAGACGCCGTGCGTCTTGGCGCCGACGCCATGAGCATGCATCCAGCTGATCAAGTCATCGAACTGGCAACCCAGAACAGGACGGCCCTGAAGTCCGAACATGTCAAGGAAAGTGTCGTTGTAGAATATGACTCGGTTATTGGCGTCCACTACGGCAATGCCGTTTTCACTGTGGGCAATATGTTCAAACAGCACGTTCTGCAACTGTTCTGTAATGATGAAATCCATTTCTTATGTTCCTCCCCCGCTGCTTCATCTTAGCGTAGCCATCCTGCGTTTTGCTTGGATCTAGCCGATGTTGGCGCAGCTCGGTTGCGACTCGACATGGTTTGTCTGGATATGGATGATGCGCTGGTGCCGAGTTCGATTTTCGGGGGGCCATCAGAATTCAAAAGCCGTCATGCGCATGCATGCCGGCTTTTTTGTATTTGTTCGTCAGCAACGGACTCGCCGCTCGACTAATCGACATCGATGCGGTCGCAAAGGGAACGGCGATGCGACATTTTTGCTATGCGCTTGCCGGGTTGTTGGGGTGGCTGGGGGCGATGGCCCAGGTGGACGCGGCGCAGTCTTGCCGCGGGCAGAGCGAGTCGGCGGCGGCAAGCCAGGTCTCGCTGCTGGAGCTGTATACCTCTGAGGGTTGCAGCAGCTGTCCCCCTGCCGACGCTTGGTTGTCCGGGCTGGGAGCGGCGGGCTTCGGCTTGCGGCAGTTGGTGCCGTTGGCGTTTCATGTCGATTATTGGGATGGCTTGGGTTGGCGCGATCGTTTCGCCAAGCCGGCTTATTCGCGGCGGCAGCGCGAGCTGGCGGCGCGGGCCGGCAGTGACTTGATCTACACCCCTCAGTTGTGCTTGAACGGCCAGGACTGGTCGGCTGGCAGCTATGGCAGTCTGCGCGGCCAGTTGTCGCCTGGCGTTGCGCAGGCCTCCTTGCGGCTGGCAATGATGCCGGCGGGAGAGGGGATCGATGTCGATATAGAGGTTTCCTTGCAGCCTGGGGCGCCCGCGTCGCCGATGCTGATGCTTGCGCTGTATGAGAACCATCTGCAAAGCCAGGTGGCGGCGGGCGAAAACGCCGGGCGCTTGCTGCGGCACGACGCGGTGGTGCGGGAGCTGGACGGGCCGCTGCCGCTGTCGGGCAAGACTGCCCGCATCCATCGGCATCTGGCGTTTGCGCCGGGGCAGCGGGCGGGGTTCAGTGGGGTGGCGGCCTGGCTGGAGGATAAGTCTGGCAGGACGCTTCAAGCGGTGGCTGCGCCGTGCGCGGCAGGGTGACGATGCTTGCGCGAAGCGGCCCGAGTCATCGAAAAATGCGCCCGCTCAACAAAGGTCAACGCCAATCAGTACGAAGGAATATTGCCTGGCTGGCGGACGATTGGCACAGCACGGATACGGCAAGATAGTTCTGATGAAAAATGTTATTGGCATGGATGGCGCAGCTGGCTAAGATCGGGTTTTCCCTTTTCCTCGTCCCCGATGAACAAGTATCGCCATGTGAGCAAACCGGAGCATTGCGCCAATTGCCATCATTCGGTCTGCGGCCGTTTCTGCCCGGAGTGCGGGCAGAAGACCCATATCGAAATTCCCACTTTGTGGGAGTTCATTCATGAATATCTGCATCATTACGTCAGCTTGGAAGGCGCGTTGACACGCAGCTTGTGGCTGCTGCTGGCGCAGCCGGGCCGTTTGACCGAGGAATATCTGCTCGGGCGGCGCCAGCGTTACGTCAAGCCGTTTCAGCTCTATCTGACCGTCAGTTTCATCTTTTTCGTGCTGATTGGATTGGCGGGCGGAACGATGGTGCATTTTGACAATGCTGATCCATCGCTTCTGAAGCCTGCCTTGTCCAAAGCCGCGGCAAGCGATCCGGAGGCGCAGGCAGTATTCGGCGATCTGCTGTCGGCCGATGCCGGCCACGGCTCGGTCACCATGCGCACCGGCAACAAGCTGTCCGACCTTTGGCTGAAGCGCTGGGGCGATCATCTGAGCCACGATTTCAAGAGATTCCGCGAACAGCCGGAAGAGGCCAATGCCGAGTTGATGCATTCGCTGCGCGGCCACGCGCCGTACGTGTTGTTCGGCCTGATGCCGCTGTTCGCCTTATTGCTGCTGTTGGCGTATTTCGGCCGGCACCGGGTGTATGGGATGCATCTGGTATTTACCCTGCATTTCCACGCGTGGCTGTTTCTGGTGCTGTGCCTGGGCTTGGCCTTGCCCACGGTTTCCGCCTGGCTGTTTTTTGCCGGAACGCCGGTATATCTATGGCTGGCGCAGCGGCGGGTCTATGGCGGCGGCAAGTTGGCGGTGGCTTTGCGGACGCTGGGTTTGCTGCTGATCTACACCGTGCTGGTGTGTCTGGGGATGGCGGTGCTGGTGCTGGTGCTGGTGTCGTTGTAGGGAGAAAACGGGGCCGAGGCCCCGTTTGATCATAGCGCGGAAGTGGGGGTCAGCCCCTTGGGCAGCAGCAGCCACATGCTGCCTTGCTGCTTCATGCGGCCGGCGTACATGCCGGCCTCGGTGCCATAGCCCCAGAACAGGTCGGCGCGCAGCGCGCCCTTGATGGCGCTGCCGGTGTCCTGGGCGTGCACCAGCCGCACCAGCGGTTCGGTCGAATGCGGCCAGGTGGTGGCGAGGTAGATCGGCGCGCCTAGCGGGATGTAGCGCGGATCGACGGCGATGCTGTAACCGCCGGTCAGCGGCACGCCCAATGCGCCGACCGGGCCGCCATCGTCGCCGGACAGCGGCTTGAAGAAGATGTAGCTCTGGTTGACCGACAGCAGCTCGTCGCGGCGCTGCGGATTGCGCGCGAGCCAGTCCTTGATGCCCTGCATCGAGGCGTCGGACAGCGTCATCTCGCCCTTGTCCACCAGCCATTTCCCTATCGATTGATAGGGGTAGCCGTTCTGGTCGGCAAAGCCCACGTGCAGGAAGCTGCCGTCGTCCAGCTGGATGCGGCCGGAGCCTTGCACCTGCAGGAAGAACAGCTCGACCGGGTCTTCCACCCAGGCGATCACCGGCGCGCTGCCGGCGATGCTGCCCTGGTTGATTTGGCCGCGGGTGAAGTATGGCACCAGCCGCGAGCCGGACAAGCGGCCCTTCAGGCGGATGCCGCGCGGGTCGGCGGCGAAGTCGGCCGGATTGATCTCGATATTGCCATTGGCGGCCAGCGCCAGCCGGTTGGGACCGGCCTGCTTGGCGCGCAGCGTGCCGCGATTGCGCTGGCTCATCGGCACGTCCACGCTGACCAGGTCGCGCGGCACGCCGTAAACCGGCCAGGGCGTGCGCTCGGAGCGGGTGCGGCTGCCGTTCAGCAGCGGTTCGTAATAGCCGGTGATCAGGCCGCTGTCGCGGCCGCCGTCCTGCAATTTCCAGGCGGTGAAACGGTTTTCGAAAAAACGGCGCACCGCGTCGGCATCGCTGGCCGGCAGGGTGCCGGCTTCGCGGCAGACGCCGCTCCAGGACGGTTTTTTCTGCAGGGTGCGGCAGCTTTGCTGCAGGCCCTGCAGGGTATCGCCCAGGGCCTGGCTGTTCCAGTTGGGCAGCGCGGCCGGACTGGCGTTGGAGGCTGTGGACGGGGATGTCGTGGTGCCGGTGCGCGGCGGGGTGGTGCCGCAGCCGGCCAGTGTCAGCAGCATCAGCCACAATGGCCAGCTTTTCAAGAACGGTTTCTGCTTCATGCTTATAGGCTCTGGGCCCTGTCATTGGGTGGTTCGGTTGATTGTAACCCGCGCGTCGGGGAGCGTGTCGCGCCGGCATCGTGTTTAGTGTGATGTCATTGAGTCGCAACAAAACTGAAAAGTTTCCCCGTTAACATGGCGGTATTCCGTGTGATCCGCTGGCATGGCGGGTCGTGGCCTTGGACATTTGTCGCGAGAAATTGGAGAAAATGATGAAACACCTTGCAAGCCGTACCCTGCTGCTGGCTGCCCTGGCCCTGTCTGGCTCTTTCGCCGTGCAGGCTGCCTATGCCGATGCCGCCGTCGCTGTGGCTGCGCCGACTGATGCGGAATTGGCGGCCTCCGTGAAGCAGGCTCTGGATGCGGATCCGGAACTGAAAGCCTTGGATCTGAAGGTGAGCAGCAGCAAGGCAGAGGTGACCATCGAGGGTCCGATGACCGATGACCAGCAGATGTTCAAGGCCGGCCAAGTCGCGGAAAAGGTGCCGGGCGTGAAGTTCGTCATCAACAAGATGGAACAGAAGAGCTGATCCTGCTGTTGGGCGAGGGAATGTGCGAGGAAGCCGGGCGATGCCCGGCTTCTTTGCATTGAGCGTTCAGGCTTCCAGCGCCAGCAGTTCCGCCATGGTCTGGCGGCGGCGGATCTGCCGCGCCGCGCCGCCATCGACCAGCACCTCGGCCAACAGCGGGCGGCTGTTGTAGTTGGACGACATGGTCGCGCCATAGGCGCCGGCGTCGTGGAACACCATCAGGTCTCCGACTTGCGCCGGCGGCAGCGGCCGGGTTTCCACGGTGCCTCCTTCCTGCTGGGTGAACACGTCGCCGGATTCGCACAGCGGGCCGGCCACCACGGTGTCGATGCGGCCGTTTTTTTCCATCCCGCGCGCGTCCAGCACGCTGATGCGATGGTAGCTGCCGTATAGCGACGGCCGCATCAGGTCGTTGAAACCGGCGTCCACCAGCACGAAATGGCGGCTGCCCATATTCTTCACGGCGCGCACCTCGGCCAGCAGCGCGCCGGATTCCGCCACCAGGAAGCGGCCCGGCTCGATTTCCAGCCGCACCGGATGGCCCAGCTGTTCTGCGATGCGTTGCCGGGCGGCATCCCACAATTGGAAGTAATGGGCGGTATCGATGCGGACATCACCATCGCGGTAGGGGATGGACAGGCCGCCGCCGGCGGAGATGGCCTCGATATCGCAGCCGAGTTGCGCCACCAGCTCCACCATGGCGCCGCACACCTGTTGCAGATGGCCGTAATCGACGCCGGAGCCGATGTGCATGTGGACGCCGATCAATTTCAGGCCGTGCGTCCGCACCGCTTGCAGCGCCTGCTGCAGGTCTTCATGCCAGATGCCGTGCTTGCTGTTTTCGCCGCCGGTATTGGTCTTCTGGCTGTGGCCATGGCCGAAGCCGGGGTTGATGCGCAGCCAGACCGGATGGCCCGGCGAGCGCTCGCCCAACTGGCGCAGCATGTCGATGGAGCCGGCGTTCACCGGAATGCCGGTCTCAACCACCTTGTCCAGCGTGGCGCGGTCCAGCACGTCGGCGGTGAAGACGATGTCGGACGGCTCCTCCGCGCCCGGATGGTAGCCGGCGGCCAAGGCGCGCTCGATCTCTCCCAGCGATACCGCATCCACCTTCACGCCTTCCGCGCGCATCAGCCGCAGGATGTGGGTGTTGGAGTTGGCCTTCTGCGCATAGCGTATGGTGTCGAAGGCCTTCAGCTCGGCGATGCGGCTGCGGATGGTGTCGGCGTGGTAGACCCATAGCGGCGAGCCGTACTGTTGGGCGATGGCGGCGAGTTGGCGGTTGTCGAAGGGGCGCATGGCAGGGCTTTCCTGTGGATGTCAGACCATGATCCGACTAATTCGTACAAAAATAAAATAGAATTATGTCGACATGGCTTTCATTTTTGATATGGCCATGACTTCGCATGGAGGAAGAGATGGCGATCAATCTGCGCCACATCGAGGTGTTTCGAGCCGTGATGACGTCCGGCAGCGTCAGCGGCGCCGCGCGGCTGCTGCATACTTCACAGCCCACGGTCAGCCGCGAGCTGGCGCGCTGCGAGCAGCTATTGGAGCTGACACTGTTCGAGCGCGGCCACGGCCGCCTGCGGCCTACCCAACAGGCTTTGCAGCTGTTCGCCGAGGTAGAGCGGAGTTTTGTCGGACTGGAGCGCATCGTCAGCAGCGCCACGGCCATCCGCCAGTTTTCCGGGGGGCAGCTGGCCATCGCCTGTCTGCCGGTGTTCGCCCAGACTTTGTTGCCGGCGGCTTGCGGACGCTTTCTGCAACGTCTGCCGGAGGTGGGGGTGGACATCAGTCCGCAGGAGTCGCCGTGGCTGGAGGAGTGGCTGGCGGCGCAGCGTTTCGATCTGGGGCTGATCGAACAGGACCAGGCGCCTGCCGGTTGCCAGATTTTGCCGCTGTGGCAGGGCGACGAGTTGTGCGTGATGCCGGCCGGGCATCCGCTGGCGGCCAAGCGGCGGCTGACGGCGCAGGATTTCGCCGATTTGCCCTTCGTCAGCCTGGCGCCCAGCGATCCTTACCGTCAGCAGGTCGATGCCTGGTTTGCCGAGGCCGGGGTGCGCCGCCGGCTGCAGCTGTCCACCCATAGCGCGGCGGCGGTGTGCGCCCTGGTGCGGCAAGAGCTGGGCGTGGCCATCGTCAATCCGCTGACTGCGCTGGCCGAAGTCGGGGCGGGGCTGGTGGCCAGGCCGCTGGAGGCGTCGATTCCGTTTTCGCTGCGGCTGGTGTTGCCGCAGTTCCGCCCCGCTTCGGCCCTGCCGGGGCTGTTCATCGATTGTCTGCGCCGGGAGGTGGCGGAAGTGGGGCAACGTTTGGAGAGCGTGCTGGCGCGGTGAGCTTGCGCCGGCTCATGGCCGGCGCAAGCGAAGAACATTTCTTTTCTGGCTTCATTCGCAATTAAATTGCTAAAAATCATCATTATAAGCATTTAGATATTTCATATATAGATATGTTCATGATTGTTGTCTGTATGTAAGATTTTCTTCCTATTCTGTGCTTTGCCCTTGTCATGAATGGGGCTGTATTGCGTCAAGTGATTTGACAGCAAGCCGAACTTGCTTCATCAATAGTTTCTGAATGCTATCAATGTTGCGGCAAGGTCATGAATTTGCATGGACTTGCGGCCTGATAACTGCAAATTAGCCTCATTTCCAGTAGTGACCACTGTCTGTCTCACCCCGCGCGACTGGCTTTGGCTGGCGCGTGCCGCGCTGTCCATCCGCCGTCTCGCCATCAGGAATTTCCTGGGTCCGCAGCAGTTCTGATTTCACAAGGAACCCGTCATGACGCAAAGCGCGCTCAACCCCTTGCGGCAACCCAAGCCGTTTTATCTGATCTTTTCGATCGAGTTTTGGGAACGTTTCGGCTTTTACGGCCTGCAAGGCATTCTGGCTGTTTATCTGGTTAAGGAGCTTGGCCTGCGCGAGGTCGAGTCCTTCACGCTGTTCTCCGCCTTCATCGCCATGGTGTACGGCCTGGTGTCGGTTGGCGGCTGGCTGGGCGACAAGGTGCTGGGTACCCGCCGCACCATCCTGCTGGGCGCGCTGGTGCTGACCGCCGGCTACGCCATGGTGACCGCGTCGGCCGACCAGATCAGCCTGCTGTATCTGGGCATGGGCACCATTGCCGTCGGCAATGGCTTGTTCAAGGCCAATCCTTCGTCGCTGCTGTCCAAGTGCTATGAGGAGAACGATCCGCGGCTGGACGGCGCCTTCACCATGTATTACATGGCGATCAACGTCGGCTCGTTGTTGTCCATGCTGGCCACGCCGTGGCTGGCCGACCAGTTCGGCTACGCCCACGCCTTCGCCTTGTCGGTGGTCGGCATGCTGATCACCGTAGCCAACTTCCTGCTGCTGCGCGGCTGGGTCAAGGAATACGGTTCCGAGGCGGATTTCCGCACGCCGAAACTGAGCACTTGGCTGGCGGTGCTGGCCGGCGTGGTGGTGGCCTGCCTGCTGGCCGCGTTGCTGCTGAAGCACGAGATCATCGCCAATGTGGTGCTGGCGGTGCTGTCGATCGGCGTGGTGGGGCTGTTCGTCAAGGAGACCCTGCTGCTGAAGGGCGCGGACCGCAAGAAGATGATCGTGGCCGCCATCCTGATGCTGCAGGCGACGGTGTTCTTCGTGCTGTACAACCAGATGCCGTTGTCGCTGAACTTCTTCGCCATCCACAATACCGAGCACACCCTGTTTGGCATTCCGGTGCAGCCGGAGCAGTTCCAATCGCTGAACCCGTTCTGGATCATGCTGGCCAGTCCGCTGCTCGCCATCTGCTACAACAAGCTGGGCAACCGCCTGCCCATGCCGCACAAGTTCGCCATCGGCATGGTGTTGTGCGCTTGCGCCTTCCTGGTGCTGCCGCTGGGCGCCAAGTACGCCAATGCCCAGGGCATGGTGTCGTCCAACTGGATGGTGCTGAGCTACCTGCTGCAAAGCATAGGCGAGTTGCTGATTTCCGGCCTGGGCCTGGCCATGGTGGCGCAACTGGTGCCGCAGCGGCTGATGGGCTTCATCATGGGCGCCTGGTTCCTGACTTCGGCCGCGTCGTCGGTGATCGCCGGCAAGGTAGCCAGCCTGACCGCCGCGCCGGACAATGTGACCGACCCGCTGGTTACCCTGGAAATCTATAGCCGCGTGTTCACCCAGATCGGGGTGGTGACCGGCGTGATCGCCGTGCTGACGATCTTCATCGCGCCGTGGCTGCATCGCATGACGCTGGACGAGAAACCGGCGCATCCGGAGCACGAAATGGCGCTGGACGCGCGCTGAGCGCGGCATTCATGAAGTGAAAACGGGGACCGCTTGGTCCCCGTTTTTGTTGGCGGTGCGGCTTAATCCGCCAGCTCCAGCACCACGCGTTTGTTGCGCGCGCCCTTGTTCTCGATCTTCTTCACCCTGACACGGCCCACTTCGCCGGTGCGCGCCAGGTGGGTGCCGCCACAGGGCTGCAAGTCCACGCCCTGTATCTCGATCAGGCGGATTTCCGGCAGATGCAGGGGCGGCGTCACCGACATGGTGCGGATCAGCTCCGGTTGCGCCTGCAGCGCTGCGCCGCTGGTCATCTTCACCGTCACCGGCAGATCGGCCGCCACCAGCCGGTTCAATTCGGCCTCGATCTGTTCCTTGTCCAGCTCCATGCCTTCCGGCAGCGAGAAGTCCAGCCGGCCCGACTCGGCCGTCATGTTGCCGCCGGTGACGCCGGCCTTGATCACCACGCCCAGCAGGTGCATGCAGGTATGGATGCGCATATGGCGGTAGCGGCGGTCCCAATCCAGTTCCAGCTTGACTTCGGTTCCGGGGGCGAGGCGGATGTCGCCTTCGGTCTGATGCAGGATGGCGCGGGTTTCGCGGTCGCGGCGGGTGTCGGCGATGCGCAGCGTGCCGCCGTTGGGCAGCGTCAGCGTGGCGCTGTCGCCGGGTTGGCCGCCGCCCAGCGGGTAGCACAGGGTATCCTCCAGCACCAAGCCGGCATCGTCGTGGCGCAGCACGCGGGTGGCGAGGCGGGTCTGGTACGGGTCTTGGTAGAACTGTTCCGGCATGATGCGTCCTTGTCTGTTGTTGTCATGACAGATTGATGGCGAATCGGGGCGATTTCAAGTGACAGCATCGCGCGCAATCGACGGTAACAGCTTGTCGGGCAAGGCTTTAACGCCGATAATCGCCGCCAATCGATTTTAAAAGCCGCTTTACGATGCAAAGACATAATCTGGAACACTACAATCCGCCGCCGGATACCGGCCTCAACGTGGTCTACGTCGACGACTGCATGCTGGTGCTGGACAAGCCCAGCGGCCTGCTGTCGGTGCCGGGGCGCGGCGAGGACAAGGCCGACTGCCTGATCAGCCGCGCGCAGAAAGCCTACCCAGACGCGCTGACGGTGCACCGGCTGGATATGGACACTTCCGGCCTGGTGGTGATGGGCCGCGGCCCGGAAATGCAGCGCGCGCTGTCCATCGCCTTCATGGATCGCAAGGTCAAGAAGCGCTACATCGCGGTGGTGGACGGCATCGTGGAAAGCAATAGCGGCATCATAGACCTGCCCTTGATCATAGATTGGCCAAACCGGCCGCGGCAGAAGGTGGACTTCGAGGAAGGCAAGGAAGCCATTACCCGCTACCGGGTGATCCTGCGCGACACCGCGCGCAACGTCAGCAGGATGGAGCTGGACCCGCTGACCGGCCGCGCTCACCAGCTGCGCATGCACATGCTGCATCTGGAGTCCGGCCACCCCATTCTTGGCGACGACATCTACGCCCCGCCGGAGGCGCTGGCCAAGGCGGACCGTCTGCTGTTGCACGCATCCAGGCTGGTGTTGCGCCACCCGGTGACTTTCGAAGAGATGGAATTCGAGGCGCCGCCGCCGTTCTGACGAAGAGATTTATCGTCAAAGCCGCATCTGTGAAGGATGCGGCTTTTTCTGTTAATCGGCCGACGATTCCGGCTGGTTCACATAGATCAGCGCCAACAGCGCAATGCCGGTGAAGGCGTAGGCGCTGAATTGGCCGTTGAACTGGTTAGCCCACATCGCGAAGTATTCGCCGCCTATCACCGCGAAACCGGTGTGCCAGACCAGGACGGCCAGCGTAGCGCCCAGCGTGAAGCAGGCTTTGCCGCGCGGCAGCCAGATGCGGCCTGTGGGGCGCAGCGCGAGCAGCAGCATGGCGCCGCCGGCGGCGCACAGCAGGCCAACGGCCAGTTCGCCGGCGATGATGGCCGCGTAGGCCATCCGCTGCAAAGCTTCGCTGTGGATGGCGCGGCCGCGCAGCGCGTCGCCGTGGAACCACGGCTGCATGGTGTCCATGCTCAGCACATGGCGGACAAACTGCCAATTGGAGTCGTAGTCGAGCAGGTTGCCGCTGGCCACCATCAGGCCGAACAGGCCGATGGACAGCGCGAGCAGCGCCTTGCTCAGGCGTTGGGCGAACAGGTGCGGGGTGGTTTTCATTGCTATCCTTTTATGTCCAAGGTTTGGATTTGCATGGATATCAATGATGGGGAAATAAAGCAAGCGGAGCGGCGGGGCCCCGCTATGATTATTGGCGCGCGGTGCGGATATTGTCCTGCGGCGCGGCTTCGAAATTGCTGCGCCATGGATTGATGTCCAGGCCGCCGCGGCGCGTATAGCGGGCATAGACGGTGAGCCGCGTCGGCGCGCAGGCGCGCAGCACGTCGACGAAGATGCGTTCCACGCATTGCTCGTGGAACTCGTTGTGCTGGCGGAAGCCGATCAGGTAGCGCAGCAGCGCCTCGCGGTCGATTTTCGGGCCGGTGTAACGGATGGACACGCTGCCCCAGTCCGGCTGGCCGGTGACCAGGCAGTTGGACTTCAACAGATTGCTGCACAGCGTTTCGCTGACGATTTCCGTCGCGTCGGCCTTCAAAACCTCGGGGCAGGGCGCGTAGTTGTCCACCGCGATGTCCAGATCGTCGATGCACTCGCCGGCCAGCTCGCGCACTTGCTCGGCGGCGAAGGCCGGCGGCAGCGCGATGCTGACAGCCACTTCGGCGCCGGCGGCGGCCGACAGGTCGCGCGCCAGTTGGGCGGCGAGCGCGTCCACGCTGTCCATGCGCGTCTGGTTGTAGCTGTTCAGATACAGCTTGAACGATTTGGACTCGATCAGCCGCGGGCTGGCGGCCGGGATGCGGAAAGTGGCGATGCCGATCTGCGGCTTGCCGCGCGGATTCAGCCAGGACAGCTCGAAGCCGGTCCAGATGTCTACGCCGGCGAACGGCAGCGCCGCTTCCTCCACGCCTATCTCCTCGCGCTTGGTCTGGCGCGCGATCGGGAACAGCAGGGAAGGATCGTACTGGTCCTGGTAGCTGACGGTTTTGCCCAGCGGCGAGTGTTCGGGGGTGAGGTTTTGCATCATATACGCCTTCTAAAAACGGTTTTCGCCACGAAGCCCGCGAATGGGCTCGAAAAGGAAATGGCGCTGACATCTTGTCTGGAGCGTGGCCGTTTCCAATATGGGGGACGCTGTTCGTGGCAAAAGCATGTTACATCTCGCGCCGCATGAAATGGCGCGGGCGGAAGCCGAGCGCGAACAGCGCGGCGAAATAAACCGCCGCGCCGACGCCGACCAGCAGCAGCAGCCACAGCGCGCGCTGCCAGGCGTGGCCGTGCCAATCTATCGGCAGCCACCACTGGCAGGCCAGCAGCGCCGCCGCCATCGCCAGGATGGCGGTGGCCAGCTTGAGCAGGAAGCTGCGCCAACCCGCTTCCGGCCGGTAGATGCCGCGCTGGCGCAGCGTGTGCATCAACAGGCCGGCGTTGATGCAGGATGCCAGGCCGATGGACAGCGCCAGGCCGGCGTGCTTCAGCGGGAATACAAAGATCAGGTTCATCACTTGGGTGGCGATCAGCGTTTTCACCGCGATGCGCACCGGCGTTTTGATGTCCTGGCGCGCGTAGAAGCCAGGCGCCAGCACCTTGACCAGAATCAGGCCCAGCAGGCCCAGGGAATAGGCGATGACAGCCTGCTGCGACATCCAGGCATCGTGCGCGGTGAATTTGCCGTACATGAACATGGTGTACAGCAGCGGGCCAGACAGCAGGCCCAGGCCTACCGTGGCCGGCACCGCCAGCAGCAGCGACAGGCGGATGCCCCAGTCCAGCAGCACGCTGAATTCGGCGTCGGACTTGCTGGCGGCGTGCTTGGACAGCGAGGGCAGCAGGATGGTGCCCAGCGCCACGCCCAGCACGCCCGACGGAAACTCCATCAGCCGGTCGGCGTAATACATCCACGATACGCTGCCGGTGGGCAGGAAGGAGGCGAAGGTGGAGTTGATCAGCAAGGAAATCTGCGCCACCGACACGCCGAAGATGGCCGGGCCCATCTGCCGGATCACGCGCCACACCGCCGGGTCGCGGAAGGCGAAGATGGGCTTGGCCAGCATGCCGATCTGCTTCAGAAAGGGCAGCTGCCATACCAGTTGGATCAGGCCGCCGACGAATACCGCCCAGGCCAGCGCCATGATGGGCGGATGAAAGTAGTGGGTGAAGGCCAGCGCGAACACGATGAAGCTGAGGTTCAGGAAGGTAGGCGTGAAGGCCGGGATGGAAAATTTTCCCCAGCTATTGAGCACGCTGCCGGTCATTGACGACAGCGAGATGAAGAAAATATACGGGAAAGAGACACGCAGGATGTCGGCGAACAAGGCGGCCTTGGCCGGCTCGCGGTAGAAGCCCGGCGCCGAGATCCACATGATGGCCGGCGCCGCCAGCATGCCGATGGCGGTGACCAGCAACAGCACGGAGCCCAGCACGCCGGTCACTTTGGCGACGAACTCGCGCGTTTCCTCATGCGTCTTGTTTTGCTTGTATTCGCCCAGAATAGGCACGAAAGCCTGCGAAAAAGCGCCCTCCGCGAATAGGCGCCGCAGCATATTGGGAATCTTGAAAGCGGCGTTGAAGGCGTCGGCAGACATGCCGGCGCCGAAGATGCGCGCGACGAGCGTGTCGCGCACCAGGCCGAGCACACGCGACACCATGGTCATGCTGCTGACTGCAGCCAGGGCCTTGAGCAGGTTCATTTTGTTCTGTCGTACAACGAGAGGCGGATTGAGCAAGCCCGCTAGTTTACGCCGGCCGGATTCTTGTTGCAAAACCTGTGTTTAGGGCTTAGAATCGCGGGTTTCAGATTCCGCTATCAGGAGAAAGATTCATGGCTAACAGCGCACAAGCTCGCAAGCGTGCACGCACAGCCCTTAAGCAGCGCGCGCACAACGCCAGCCTGCGTACTGCGTTCCGTACCGCAGTTAAGAAAGTGCTCAAGGCAATCGAAGCCGGTGACAAGGCTGCCGCTAAGGTAGTATTCCACGCTTCCGAAAAAGTGATCGACCGCATTGCTGACAAGGGCGTGTTCCACAAGAACAAGGCTGCTCGTCACAAGAGCCGTCTGTCCGCTCAGATCAAGGCTATGGCCTGATCTTCAGCCCAGGCTGACAAAGAATACGCAAAGGCTCCGCAACGCGGGGCCTTTTGTGTTTCTGCCGCGGCTAAAATCGCGCGCCTGGCCTGGCTGCGATATGATGGTGGCAGCCAAGGCCGCCGCCATGGGCCGGCCTCTTTTCATTGTTGATTCGGGATACTCGAGATGACCGCCTTGCCTTCCATACTGCACGAACCCATCCAGGCCCTGCTTGACGAAGGCGACGCGTTGTTCGACCAGGGCACGTTCGATGCCGCGCTGGACCGCTATCTGCAGGCTTTTGAGCTGCTGCCGCCGCAAGTGGAGCGCTGGGAAGCGGCGACCTGGCTGCTGACCGCCATCGGCGACACCTATTTCCAGATGGGCGAATGGCAAAATGGCAGGCAGGCGCTGGAGCAGGCCCGGCAGTGCCCGCAGGGCGAGGAAAATCCCTTCATCCTGTTGCGCCTGGGCCAGTGCGAGCTGGAGCTGGGCCGCGCCGACGCCGCGCGCGAGCTGCTCAAGCAAGCGTTCTCGCTGGGCGGCGACGAAGTATTCGAGGATGAGGATGACAAGTACCGCGCCGAACTGAGCCGCTGATGGCATCGTCGATAGCGCTTAGCGCCTGATGCTGCGGAGTCCTCGCGGCCGGGAGCGTTGTTTCCAAGCGACGCGCCGACAGAGCCTGCGCTGCAGGCTTGGTCCCATAGTCATCAGCATGGTTTGTCGTTTGGCTTTGGAATGCGCAGAGCCTCCCCTGACGCCGCGCCCGCGGCGTCTTCTCCTTCCTATCACGCCAGCCCGTGAGCCGTTGGCCGCTGGCTGTGCCGCATGGTTTCCTTGAGCCGTCCCGCTCACCGGCCCCTCGCGGCTACCCAATCAATCCGATTGCTGCAGGCTTGGCGCAGCCAGGTCTCTCTCGGCTCGATATCCAATTTTCCCTTGGCATTTTTTATTTTCAGCCGCCAAGGCGGCATAGTGGCCGACAGCGGCGGGAACGCCGCTTTAGAAGGGAAGCAGACAGGCTGTTTGTACTAATAAAACTGTAAGCAAAGATATGTTTTGTGTGGGATCAAATAAATTTGAATATTTTAGTGAAGTCTTGTATGTTTTTATCAATTCATCATAATGAAAGTGATTGATTTATGAAAACTGCGGTCGCTATTCGCCATCTGGCATTTGAGGATCTGGGCATTCTGGAGCCCGTGCTGCGCAACAATGGCTACAACATCCACTACTATGACGCAGGCGTGAATGAGTTGTGGACCATGGATCTGGACAAGATCGACTTGCTAGTGGTGCTGGGCGGTCCGATCGGAGCGTTCGACGATGAGCAGTATCCTTTCCTGGCCGAGGAAATGCGGTTGATTGAGCAGCGGCTGGCATCGCAGCGCCCTATCCTGGGCATCTGTCTGGGCGCGCAGCTGATGTCGCGCGCGCTGGGCGGCAAGGTCGGCAGCATGGGGTACAAGGAAATAGGCTTCGGCGAATTGCAACTGACTGAAGCCGGCTTGCAATCGGCCCTGGCGCCGCTGCAACAGTCGCCGATGGTGTTGCATTGGCATGGCGATCGTTATGAGACCCCGGCTTCAGCGCAACGGCTGGCGAGCAGCAATCTGTGTCCGGATCAGGCGTTTGCCGTGGGCAAGAACGCGCTTGCCTTGCAGTTCCATCTGGAGGCGGACCCGCGGCGGCTGGAGCAATGGCTGATCGGCCATACCGGCGAACTCGCCGCGGCCGGCATCGAACCGCAGGCCTTGCGCGCGCAAGGCGCCAAGCACGGCCCGGCGTTGAAGATTGCCGCCGAGCGGATTTTCAGCGACTGGCTGGCCCAGCTGGAGCGTTGAGCATGACGCAGCCCCGTCAGATCGGCTCGGTGCTGATGGTGTTGACTGGAAAAGCCGTGCCGTATACCCGGCCCGGCTCGCTCAGCGGCATCCATAAGCAGATGGTGAGCGGGCGGGTTCGCGTCGGGGCGCTCGGTCTGGAGGGCGACGAACAGGGCGACCGTCGCCACCACGGCGGCATTTACAAGGCCGTCCACCTGTATGCCAGCGAGCATTACGCAGCCTGGCGCGAAGAGCTGGGCGAGCGGCCTATCCTGCTGCGGCCGGGAGCTTTTGGCGAGAACCTCAGCACATGCGGCCTGACCGAGCGCAATGTCTGCATCGGCGACAAGCTGCGCATCGGCAGCGTGGAGCTGGAGGTGTCGCAAGGCCGGCAGCCATGCTGGAAGCTGAACGACCGTTTCGATGTCCCCGACATGGCCAAGCGTTTGCAGAACAGCTTCCGCACCGGCTGGTACTGCCGCGTGCTCAAGGAAGGCGAATTCCAGGCTCATGATGATATCTGCTTGCTGGAGCGCCCGTATCCAGAGTGGCCGTTGATGCGTTTGATCGAGCTGTTTTATCACCGCTGCCTGGACCGGGATTTGTTGGAGCAGGCCAGCAAGCTGCCGCTGGTCGAGTCGTGGCAGCAACTGGTGGCCAAGCGCTTGGCCACTGCGCAGGTTGAGGACTGGAGCGCGCGTCTGGAAGGTGTGCCGCCTCCGGCGTCTCCGTCCCGGAAGGAATGGGAGTAGGGATGGCGAAGCATTATCGGATTGAAGTCATGAAAGATGGCCAGGCTTGGTGCGCGGTGGATGTCGAGCATCCCCGTGCCGAACTGGCCTTGCGGGATGTGCTGCGGCGCTTCCCGCTGGCAGAGGGCTATCGCGTCGACGTGAAGGTGGAGGTGGACGAGCGGCGCATTCTGGAGACGGGGCCGTGCGGCCGCCTGCGCATGCTGGCGCGCGAACCGATCTTCCAGCCCTGGGTAGACAAGCCTAGCGGGGATGAGCGGTGAAAAGCGTGTTGAGCATCCAGTCTCATGTCGTGTATGGCCATGCCGGCAATAGCGCAGCGGTGTTTCCGATGCAGCGGCTGGGCGTGCAGGTTTGGCCGATCCATACCGTGCAGTTTTCCAATCATACCCAATATGGCCGTTGGCGCGGCCAGGCGCTGCCTGACGAAGACATCAGCCTGTTGCCGCAGGGTCTGGACGAGATTGGCGTGCTGTCCGGCTGCGATGCCGTGCTGACCGGCTATCTTGGTTCGGCCAGGCAGGCGGAGCGGGTGGTGGAGGCGGTTCGGCTGGTGAAGCGCGTGAATCCGCGCGCGCTGTATTTGTGCGACCCGGTGATGAGCCACAGCGCCAAGCGCTGCGTGGTGGATTCCGACATTGAACGTTTTCTGCTGGAGCGCATGCCGGAGGTGGCCGATATCCTGGCGCCCAATCACGTCGAGCTGGAGCGCTTCGCCGGCTCTCCAATCGACACCATGCAGCAGGCGATAGCGGCGTGCCAGGCGCTCTTGGCGCGCGGACCGGCCATGGTCCTGGTCAAGCACCTGCAGTTCGCCGGCAAGCCGGGTAGCCGTTTTGACATGCTGTTGGTCAGCCGCGACGGCATCTGGCACGGCACTCGCCCCTTATACCCTTTCGATTTGCCCCCGGTGGGCGTGGGAGACCTGCTATCCGGCGTCTTTTTGGCCAGCCTGTTGCAGGGGGGAGATGCGGTGGCGGCGTTCGAGCATGCCTTGTCCGCTGGCGACGGCGTGATGCGCGTCACCCATCAGGCGGGAGCCTACGAGCTGCAGCTGATGCGGGCGCAGGAGGAAATCGCCCATCCTTCGCAATGGCATCGAGCCTCTCCCCTGTAGTCGCGGCGGGTTGAAGGCAACAGTCAAACTGCCCGCTGCTTATCCAGCGGGCGGTCTGTCTTTCTACGCCATCAGTTCGATGCTGGCGTCGCCTTGCGGAATGGAGCAGCAGGCCAGCATAATGCCCTGATCCTTATCGATCTGGGACAGGATGGAGTCATCGTCGGAGGCGACGTGACCGCTGCGCAATTTGACGCGGCATGTGCCGCAAATTCCCATGCGGCAGCGGCTCTTGATTGGCAGCGCTGCCTTTTCCAGCAGGTCAAGCACCGAGGTTTGGCCATCGTGGCGAATTTCGCGCTCACCAACCACCAGCAGGCCGGCGCAGTTTGGCTGGCTGGATTTTGCTTCGCGCAGCGCGTTCACCATGCTCTTGACGGCGCCGCTGAAGGCGTTGGAGCCATAAATATGCACGGCGTGATCGTTTAGGTCCGGGCACAGTTTATGCAGCGCTTCGGCGCTGAGCCGTCCCTGATGGAAGGGCGCGTGTTGCCGGTTAAGAGTTTGCCGGGTCAGGAAAATGTCGAGGCGAATATGGTTGTCCTCGATATGGTACTGCAGCAATTCAGCTAGGAATGGCAGGTCGGCCAGCGTTTCCGCGCTGAGGATGATGTGCAGTTCGCTGTCCGGATAGTGCTGGGCTTTCCGGCGCAGCAGGGCCAGGGCGGGCGTGACGCCGATGCCGCCGCAGATCAGCAGCATTTTCTTGCCGCGAGGCAGCGCTAGGCCGGCGTAGCCCTCGTATTGCAGTTCGCGCACGCCGGCATGCAGCAAATCGGCCAGACCGCCGCGGCGGGTATGCTTGACCGCCACTGTGACCGAGCCGTCGACCTGGCGGTCTATCACCGTGTAAGTCCCTTCGCAATGATAGCCCTGGTTAAAGCCTGACAGCGTGATGTGCTGGCCGATGTCGGGCTTGGCTCCGGGCAGCTCAAAGTGGAATAGCGAAACGTCTCGGGTCTGCGGTATGGCAGCAATGCATCTAGCGGTAGTGGTCATCGGTAAGGCTTTGCGAGTTCGTGCCGCCGCTTGCGGAGGGGTGGCGAAGAAAGGCTGGGAAGCGGAGCCCGCGGTTTGGCGGGCTCCACGCAGGGCCAGGCCATGAATCAGGCGGCGATGGCTTCTTGATAGCGCGTCAGTCCGGTGCGTTCGAGCAGATTGCTGACGCCGTTGGTATACACCGTCGTATCCGGCTCTTCATTGCTGTCGTTCAGCATCGCCTCGAAGTCAGGGAAACCGATCTGTTTCAGCACGCTGTGCCAGACGTCCAGTTCCTTGTTGGCGAACATCGCGACCGATTCGAAGATGGAGCGGACCACCAGCTGCTTCTCCTCTTCCGACAGATGATGGATCACATTTTCCAACACGATGGTGAAGACGCTGGAGTGGGCCAGCTCATCATTGGCGTGGGCCGCAGTGACTTGGCGGCATAGCGGCTGGATGGTGTCTGCCGTGGCGATCTTGTCCAGATAGTCGGTGACCAGCGTTTCGCTGGCGCAGGCAATGCCTAAGGCAACCAGACGCTTGCGGTGCGGATCGCTCTGCTGCGACAGCAGGAAGTCGCGGCGGGACGTCATGAAGAAACGATGGTATTCCGGGCTGGGCAGGTTGCGGAAGGTCAGCACCGCATTGCCGGCGTTGATCGACATCTGGGTGTGCACGGCTTCGTCAACCATGGCCTGCGCGATGATTTCCTGAGTCTTGAACGCGCTGCTGATGGGGTAGCGGCCCTTGAGCAGGTCTTCGCATACCGGCGTGATCAGCTCGGATTCGACGTATACGGTCTTGTGGTTGTACAGGACCCAGGCATAGGACAGGACATCGCGCTGCATTTTCGGGTCTGCGGCGCGCCACTGCGGGGTGTTGTGAAACGGCAGCAATTCCAGCAGGAAGTCTTCTCTATCCTCCTCCAGCGCGATGTTGAACGATGGGTCGCCGCCATTGTTGACCACGGCGCGTTTGCGCCAGTGATTGGACAGCTTGCTCATGGTTTGGTCTAAGTGATTCATCGGAAGCGCTCTCTCTTTTGGATGTTGTGCAAAAAACTTGGCGGGTAAACCCGCGCTCGGGACGCTGCTGTTACCAAAACGAAATATGCAAGAAACAAATAATACAAATAAGATATTATTGGTTCATCATATATGATGTTGTTATATTTTTGCTAGTTGTATGCCAAGAGAGAGTGTCGTATTCGCAACATAATGCCTGCTGCATGCGCGCTAAAGCGGCATGCCGACGAGCGGCATGCCGAGGAGGGAAGTGCGGGGATTTACAGCAGAGGGGCGACCTGGCGGGCCATTTCGCCTTCTTCGTCGGTGGGCAAAACATAGGCCGGCAGGCGGCTGCCGGCGGTGGTGAGACGGCGCGCATGCGCCAGGTTGGCGGCGTGGTCGAGTTCGAAGCCCAGCCAGGACAGCTGCTGCAAGACGCGGGCGCGCACTTCGGCCGAGTGTTCGCCTATGCCGGCGGTGAAGATCAGCCCATCCAGGCCGCGCAGCGCGCCGGCCAGGCTGGCGACTTCGCGCGCGGTCCGGTAGCAGAACAATTCCACCGCCTCGCGCGCGGTCGGCAGCTCGCTGGCCACCAGCTCGCGCATGTCGGCGGAGAGACCGGAGACCCCCAGCAGGCCGGAGTTCTTGTACAGCTCGCGGCGCACATCCTTCACCCCCATGCCTTCGTGCTCCTGCCAGTACAGGATCACTTCCGGATCGATGTAGCCGGGGCGGGTGCCCATCATCAGGCCGTCCACGGCGGAGAATCCGGTGCTGGCGGCCACGCTCTTGCCGGACTCGATGGCGCAGGCGCTGGCGCCGCTGCCCAGGTGGCAGACCACCACTTTGCCGTGTGCCAGGCCAACATCCGGCAGCCGCCGCGCGATGGCGGCATAGGACAAGCCGTGGAAACCGTAACGGCGGATGCCCTCGTCGTGCCAGTGGCGGGCGATGCCGAAGCGGGTAGCCACCACCGGCTGGGTGACGTGGAAAGCGGTGTCAAAGCAGGCGATTTGCGGCAACAGCGCATCCAGCTGGCTGAAGGCGTCTATCACTTCCAGGCTCACCGGCTGGTGCAGCGGCGCCAGCGCGATGTAGTCGTCCAGCGCAGCCCGCACCTCAGGGTCGATGCGCACCGGCTGGCGGAAGCGGCTGCCGCCGTGCACCACGCGATGGGCTACCGCGCGCGCTTCCAGACCTTGATCGGCCAGGCTGTTCAGCACCGCGGCCAGGGCGGAGACGTGCCCGTCGTCGGCCAAGCCGCGTTCGGCCAGCGGCTGGCCATTGGCATCGGCCAGCGTGAGCCGGGCGTCTTTGCTGCCGAAACGATCCACCATGCCGCGCGCCAGCAGGGTCTGCCCATCGGAAGAAAAGGCGCGGAACTTCAGCGTGGCCGAACCGGCGTTGATGGCCAGCAGGCATCGGTTCATGCACATCCTCCCTGGCGGCGTTTGTGGGCCAGTAGGCTGGCGATGGCGCTGGATGCCAGGCGGCCGCTGGCGTCGTCGGCGCGGCTGGTCAGCACCATGGGCACGCGCGCGCCCATCACGATGCCGGCGGAGGCGGCCTGGGCCAGATAGGTCAGCTGCTTGCCCAGCATATTGCCGGCTTCCAGATTGGGTACCAGCAGGATGTCCGGGTCGCCGGCTACCGCTGAAACGATGCCCTTGCTGTCGGCCGCTTCCTTGGAGATGGCGTTGTCGAAGGCCAGCGGGCCGTCGAGGATGGCGCCGGTGATCTGGCCGCGATCGGCCATTTTGCACAGCGCGGCGGCGTCCAGCGTGGCCTGCATTTCCGGGTTGATGGTTTCCACCGCCGCCAGGATGGCCACCTTGGGGCGGGCGATGCCCAGAGCGTGGGTCAGATCGATGGCGTTCTGGCAGATGTCGCGCTTGGTCATCAGGTCCGGCTCGATGTTGACGGCCGCGTCGGTGATGAACAGGTAGCGCGGATAGCTTTCCACCTTCATGACCCATACATGGCTGATGCGGCGGTCGGTGCGGATGCCGGTGTTGCGCGCCAGCGCGGCGCTCATGAATTCATCGGTGTGCAGGCTGCCCTTCATCAGGATGTCGGCGTAGCCTTCGCGTGTCAGCTGCACGGCGCGCTCGGCGGCGGCGTGGCTGTGTTCGACGTCTATGCACTCAAAGCGCCGGAGGTCCACTTCCAGCTCGTCCGCCAGCTTTTTCAGCTTGGCCAGCGGCGCCACCAGGATGGGGGTGGCGATCTGGTTGTCGGCGGCTTCCACCGCGCCCAGCAGCGCCTCGCGGCTGCAGGGATGGGCCACGGCCATCGGCAGCGGGCCGAAGGCGCGAGCCTGTTGTACGATGTCGTCAAATGCGTGGGTATCGTGAATCATGCCGCTCTCCTCAAGCCTTGATGTGTTGGCCGCCGTCGACGTAGATGGTCTGGCCGGTAAGGCCGCTGGCGGCGTTGGAGATCAGGAAGGCGCAGGTCATGCCGACTTCCTCGATTTCCACCAGCCGGTTTTGCGGCGCGCGGGAAATGGCGTCTTCGATCAATTGATCGAAATGGGCGATGCCGGAGGCGGCGCGCGTTTTCAGCGGGCCGGGCGACACCGCGTGCACGCGGATGCGCTTGGGGCCGAGCTCGTTGGCCAGGTAGCGGCTGACGCTCTCCAGCGCCGATTTGACCGGTCCCATGATGTTGTAGTGCTCCACCACCTTGTCGGCGCCGTAGTAGCTCATGGTGATCAGGCTGCCGCCGTTCTTCATCAGGGGTTCGGCCAGCCGGGCCATTTCGATGAAGGAATAGCAGGACACGCGCATCGCCTGCTGGAAGCCCTCCAGCGAGCAGTCGGTGACGCGGCCGTGCAAGTCTTCGGCCGGGCAGTAAGCGATGGAATGGATGATGAAATCCAGCGAGCCCCATGTGCGTTCGATTTCGGCAAACACTTTCTGCAACTGGCCCGGCTGCTCGACATCCAGCGGCAGGATCAGCGGCGATTGCAAGCCTTCAGCCAGCGGCCGCACGTACTTCTCGGCCTTGTCGTTCAGGTAGGTGACGGCGCATTGAGCGCCGAGCTGGTGTAACACATTGGCGCAGCCGTAGGCGATGCTGTTTTCGTTGGCGATGCCGACGATCAGGCCTTTCTTGCCGGCGAGAATGTTGCGGATGCTGTCCATCTGACCTTCTTGGTAAACCATGTAGACCTCCGGGAGAGCGTTGCAGCAGCAGGATGATGTGAAAGTGTTTTTTGTATTGCCGTTTCAGTTGGATATAATCATGGGTTTGCGGCGCGCTTGAAGTTTCGGGCGGCGGACCGCATCTGTACCTGTGTCACCTCTGTCTGGAGTTTAGTTCCGGATGTGGTGCGGTGCAGCAATAATGCGTATTATGCCATTGTGGTCAATTGGCGGGAAAGTAAAGCTATGCCGATCTATGAATATCGTTGCGGCGCCTGTGGTGTCGCCAAGGAACATCTGCAGAAACTTAGCGATGCGCCGGTAGCGGCCTGTCCGGAGTGCGGCAGCGCGGACTATCACAAGCAGCTGTCCGCTGCCGGCTTCCAGCTGAAGGGTTCCGGCTGGTATGCCACCGACTTCAAGGGCGGTTCGTCCGCTTCTTCCAGCAGCACGCCCAGCGCCGGCGGCCATAGCTGCGGCGCCGGCTGCGGTTGCGACTGATGTCGGTCTCCCCAAGAATCAAGATGACCCTGAAGGGTTACCTGATCGCCGGCCTGCTGATCTGGCTGCCGCTGGCGATCACCCTTTGGGTGCTGAACCTGATCATCGGATCGCTGGACCAGACGCTGACCTTGCTGCCCGTGGAGTGGCGGCCGGAGGCCGTGTTCGGCATGCACATACCCGGCCTCGGCGTGGTGTTCGCGGTGTTGGTGGTGATGGGCACCGGCATGCTGGCCGCCAATGTGCTCGGCCGCCGCCTGGTGGGTTTCTGGCATGGCCTGTTGTCGCGCACGCCGGTGGTCAGCTCGATCTACAACAGCGTCAAGCAGGTCAGCGACACGCTGTTGTCTGATTCCGGCAACGCCTTCAAGAACGCCCTGCTGGTGCGCTGGCCGCATCAGAATGCCTGGAGCGTGGCCTTCCAGACCGGCACGCCGGCCCAGGAAATCCTGCAGTGCGCCGAAGACGGCGAGGAGCTGGTCAGCGTCTATGTGCCGACCACGCCTAATCCGACTTCCGGCTACTTCATCGTGGTGCCGCGCAGCGACACCCGCGACCTGAACATGAGCGTCGACGAGGCGCTCAAGTACGTCATCTCGATGGGGGTAGTGGTACCGAACCCGCCGCCGCAGGCTCAGCGTCCGCGCCTCAACGACGAACATAATCGGCAGGGCTAGGCCGTCACCCTGTCTAGCCCCTAATCACGCCGTCTCCCTCAGGGGAGCTTCAAGGATTCAATAAAAAGGTTTACCCAATGCGTACCGATTACTGCGGACTTATCGACAAAAAATATCTAGGTCAAACCGTGACCGTCAAAGGCTGGGCGCATCGTCGCCGCGACCACGGCGGCGTGATCTTCATCGACCTGCGCGACCGCGAAGGCCTGGTGCAGGTGGTGATCGATCCGGACACCCCGGAAGCGTTCAAGCTGGCGGACAGCAGCCGCGGCGAGTATGTGCTGTCCATCACCGGCATCGTGCGCGAGCGTCCGGCCGGCACCGCCAACAGCAAGATGATCTCCGGCGAGATCGAAATCCTGGCCAAGGAAATCGAAATCCTGAACGCCGCGGCCACGCCGCCGTTCCAGATCGACGACGAGAACCTGTCGGAAAACGTCCGCCTGACCAACCGCGTGATCGACCTGCGCCGCCCGGCGATGCAGAAGAACCTGCGCCTGCGCTACAAGGTGGCGATGGGCGTGCGCAACCACCTGGACAAGCAGGGCTTCATCGACATCGAAACCCCGATGCTGACCCGCTCCACGCCGGAAGGCGCGCGCGACTACCTGGTGCCGTCCCGCGTGCATCCGGGCGAATTCTTCGCGCTGCCGCAATCGCCGCAGCTGTTCAAGCAGCTGTTGATGGTGGCCGGCTTCGACCGCTACTACCAGATCACCAAGTGCTTCCGCGACGAAGACCTGCGCGCCGACCGCCAGCCTGAATTCACCCAGATCGATATCGAGACCTCGTTCCTGAACGAGGACGAGATCATGGACATCACCGAAGGCATGACCAAGGAGATCTTCCAGGACGTGCTGGGCGTGACGCTGCCGCAATTCCCGCGCATGACTTACGCCGACGCGATGTTCTACTACGGCTCCGATAAGCCGGACATGCGCGTTTCGCTGAAATTCACCGAGCTGACCGACGTGATGAAGTCGGAAGAGTTCAAGGTGTTCCGCGGCGCCGCCGACATGGCGAACGGCCGCGTGGTGGCCCTGCGCGTGCCGAACGGCGCGTCGTTCAGCCGCAAGGAAATCGACGACTACACCCAGTTCGTCGCCATCTACGGCGCCAAGGGCCTGGCCTACATCAAGGTCAACGACGCGAGCAAACTGAACGAAGAAGGCCTGCAGTCCCCGATCGTGAAGTTCCTGTCGGCCAATGGCCTGAAGGAAATCATCGCCCGCACCGGCGCGCAAAACGGCGACATCATCTTCTTCGGCGCGGACAAGGCCAAGGTGGTGAACGAGGCGATCGGCGCGCTGCGCATCAAGATCGGCCACGAACACGGCCTGGCAAACGGCTATTTCGTCAAGGAATGGCGCCCGCTGTGGGTGGTGGACTTCCCGATGTTCGAACACGACGAGGAAGAAGACCGCTGGACCGCCTGCCACCATCCGTTCACCAGCCCGAAGCCGGGCCACGAGGACCTGATGGCCACCGATCCGGGCAAGTGTCTGGCCCGCGCTTACGACATGGTGCTGAACGGCTGGGAGATCGGCGGCGGCTCCATCCGTATCCACCGCGCCGACATTCAGGAGAAGGTCTTCGGCGCGCTGAAGATCAGCCCGGAAGAGCAGCAGAACAAGTTCGGCTTCCTCTTGGACAACCTGAAGTTCGGCGCGCCGCCGCATGGCGGCCTGGCTTTCGGCCTGGACCGTCTGGTGACGCTGATGTGCGGCGCGGAATCGATCCGCGACGTGATCGCCTTCCCCAAGACCCAGCGCGCCCAGTGCCTGCTGACCAACGCCCCGAACGCGGTGGACGACAAGCAGCTGCGCGAACTGAACCTGCGCCTGCGCCAGAAGGCCGAGCCGACCGCCTGATTGACCAGGTAGGGCGGAAGCCCCTGCGGGGCATTCCGCCATTGTCTTGCGACGAGATGGCGGAAGGCCGGCTGAGCCGGCTTCCGCCCTACGCCAGGCCGGCGGTAAATGCCTTATCGAGAACGGACAGCATGCTGTCCGTTTTTTTGCCCTTTAAATTATCTATGTACATGTGTACAATAAATTTGTGTTTATGTATATGGATAAGATTGGAGAGGGCAATGGCGCAACAGAGCGAAGTGAAAGACATCCTGGTGGAACGGACCCAGACCGGGGTCAAGATCGAGAAGCGCATCCTGAAGGTGTTGAAGGGCATGGCGGAGTACCATGACATTTCGCTGGGCGACCTGCTGGAAGGGATCGTGCTGCATGCCTTCGATGGCAAAACGCCGTTCGGCGAGGAGTCGCTGGCCAAGATCCGCCAGCTGAAAGAGGTGTATGGCCTGAACCTGGACGCCAGCCACAGCCACCATCTGCGCGAGAAGAACTAAAAACGGGCCAAGCTTGAAACTTCGGCGCAAAGGCCCCATCTGACAACAGTTGGCTGGCCCTGCGCCCATTGCAAAACTTTATCGTCACGATATCGATTTACAATTTGCCGGGCCTGGGCGTGGTGTTTTATAAAGCTTCGCAATCCGCCGCGCATTCAGGATGCCCGATTCCGGGATGCGCTGTCATACCAAGACCTTTAAGGAGATCCACATGGCCGTACTCGTTGGCAAGCAAGCCCCGTTCTTCGCAGGTGAAAAGACTTTTTCCGCCGTGCTGGGCAATGGCGAGATCGTTGACAACTACTCCTTCAAGCAAGCTACCGCCGGCAAGTACGCCGTGGTGTTCTTCTACCCGCTGGACTTCACCTTCGTGTGCCCGTCCGAGCTGATCGCCTTCGACCACCGCCTGGAAGAGTTCAAGAAGCGCAATGTGGAAGTGATCGGCGTGTCCATCGACAGCCAATTCACCCACGCCGCATGGCGCAACACCCCGGTCGACAAGGGCGGCATCGGCCAAGTTGGCTACACCCTGGTGGCCGACATCCAGCATGACCTGTGCAAGGGCTACGACGTTGAAGCCGATGGCGGCGTCGCCTTCCGCGGCTCCTTCCTGATCGACCGCTCCGGCGTGGTGCAGCACCAGGTTGTCAACAACCTGCCGCTGGGCCGCAACGTCGATGAAATGCTGCGCATGGTAGACGCGCTGCAATTCACCGAAGAGCACGGCGAAGTGTGCCCGGCTGGCTGGAACAAGGGCAAGAAGGGCATGAAGCCGTCCGCTGAAGGCGTGGCTTCCTACCTGGCCGAGAACGCCAAGGACCTGTAATCCGCGTCTAGCGCCGGATCTGTCCAACACCCCGCCCGCGCAAGCCGGCGGGGTTTGTCATTCCAAGCCGGCTTCCACTCGGCTCAGCCGCTTTTCAAGGCCTGCTGTCCGCTTGGCTCGCATTCCGACGGCCGCAGCATGCGTCTCAGCGGCACATGCTGCAGCGCCGCGCTGCAACAGGCGGCCAGCGCGCACAGCCACCACAGCGCCGGGCCGCCGACGTGGCCGTAAAGAAAAGTGCCCAGCGCCGGGGCTACCAGGGTCCGGCCGCTCCAGGCCGCGTTGTAGAGGCCGAGGTAGCTGCCGCGTAAGCGGCCTTCCGAGCGATGCATCACCAATTGGGAATAGGTTGGCGACAGCAGCAATTCGCCCAGCGTCAGCGTGATCATCATCAAGATGGCCCAGATGGGGCCTTGCCCCGCGTTCAGCCACAGGAAGGCGAAGCCGGTCAGCAGCGCGCCCAGCTGGATGCAGCGCGCCACGCCCCAGCGCAGGATGCGGCGGCTGATCGGAATTTGCAGCCCCACCACCATCAGGCCGTTGATGGTGAACAGATAGCCTATCCATTGCGGGCCGAGCTGATAGTGTTCGCGCAGGAACAGCCCCAGCGTCACATACATCTGATCGAAGACCAGGGTGACCAGGATCAGCGAGGCGATGACGCGCAGAAACATCCTGTCGCGCCACGGGCCCGGCAGGCTGGCGTCCTCTACGGCATTCCGCGCGGCCTGGGGGCGCGCCTGTTCGCCCAGCCTGAGGTAGGACCAGGCCATCCAGGCGGCGCCCAGCAGCGTGCCGGCAGCATTGGCGACATAAATCCATTGATAACCCCACGCGGCGATGAAACCGGCGGTGACGCCGGCGATGGCCACGCCCAGATTGAATGCCACCCGCAGCATGCCCTGCGCCACGGGGCGCTGCTGCGGTGCGCACGGTTCCAGCGCCAGCCGCTGGTTGATCGGCTTGAAGCCGCCATCCGCCATGCCGCCTATCACCAGCAAGGGTATGAACAGCCATACCGGCAGCTGCAGCGCCAACAGCAGCATGCACAGGCCGGATAAGGCCAGCGCCATGACGGCCAGCTTGCGGCTGTCGAAGCGGTCGGTCAAGCTGCCGCCCTTGAACGAGCCGGCCAGCATGCCCATGCCGTAAAAAGCCATCAACAGGCCGATCTGGCTGTAGGGCAGCTGGTAGTTTTCGCGCAGGTACAGCGGCAGGAACAGCTTGGACATGCCGCCGACGTTGTTGATGAAACTGCAGACGATTTGAACGTAGACGCTGGCGGGCAGGCCGCGGTAGGGGCGCAGCATGCGGCTTAGGGGAGTGGGCATGGCGTATGGGGCCGCGCGTCCGGCCAGGCGGGACGCGGAGGGCGATATAATTATGCTAAAGAATTATATTTCATTTAAAACAATATCCCGTCAACCGGTTTGCTGAATTATTTCACTGGCAGTTTTGCCTTCACCGTGCGCATCATGGTGGCTTGCATCTCGGCGCGTGGATGCAGGCCGTCGGGCTGGAAAGCGGACAAGTCGCCGGCGAAGCCCTCCACCAGCAGCGGTACGTAGGCCAGGCGGTTGCTTTTGGCCAGATCGTCATACACGGCGCGGAACTCGGCGCCGTAACGGGGGCCATAGTTGGGTGGCAGCGCCATGCCCACCAACAGCACCTGGGTCTTGCGCGCGCGCGCCAGGTCTATCATCCGCTGCAGGTTGCGCCGCATCTCGGCCATCGGCAGGCCGCGCAGGCCGTCGTTGGCGCCCAGCTCCAGCACCAACACGTCGGGTTTGTGGCGGGACAGCGCGTCAGGCAGCCGGGACAGGCCTCCGGCGCTGGTTTCGCCGGAGATGCTGGCGTTGACCACCTGGTGGCGCGGCGCCAGCTCGCGCGCGAGCAGCGACACCCAGCCTTGATTCGGCGCCAGGCCGTAGCCGGCCGACAGGCTGTCGCCGAATACCAGCACGGTGGCGGCGAGGGTGGGTAGCTGCCATAGCAGCAACAAGGGGAAAAGCATCTTGCAGACGATTGAACGCATGAACGATCCAGTGAAAAAGACGGCGGTGCTGGCCGCCAATGGTTTGGCCAAGCAAGTCCACTTCCGTGGCGATGTGCTGCACATCCTGCGCAGCGCGACGCTGACATTGTATCCCGGCGAGAGCGTGGCCATCGTCGGCACTTCCGGTTCCGGCAAGTCCACGCTGCTGTCCTTGCTGGCCGGGCTGGATCATCCCAGCGACGGCGAGGTGGCGCTGTTCGGCAAGCCCTTGTCGCGGCTCAGCGAGGACGCCCGCGCGCTGCTCAGGCGCGACAAAGTGGGCTTCGTGTTCCAGAACTTCCAGCTGATGCCGCAACTGACGGCGCTGGAAAACGTCATGCTGCCACTGGAGCTGGCCGGGCGCAACGACGCGCGCGAGGCGGCGCGGCAGATGCTGGAGCGGGTGGGGCTGGCGGCGCGGCTGGGGCACTATCCGCGCCATCTGTCCGGCGGCGAACAGCAGCGCGTGGCGCTGGCGCGCGCCTTCGTCATCCATCCCGGCCTGCTGTTCGCTGACGAACCCACCGGCAACCTCGATCCGCAAACCGGCCGCCAGATCATAGACCTGCTGTTCCAGTTGAATGCCGAGCAAGGCACCGCGCTGGTGCTGGTGACGCACGACAACGAACTGGCCAGCCGCTGCGACGCCATCTACCGGCTGGTGGACGGCAAGCTGAACGGAGCGCGCGCGGCATGACCCTGCTTGGACGTTTCCGCCTGGTGACCCGCTTCATCCGCCGCGAACTGGCCGCCGGCGAGCTGACCATACTCGGCCTGGCCTTGCTGGTGGCGGTGGCGGCGATGAGCAGCGTCGCCTTCTTCTCCGACAGGGTGGAGAAAGCGCTGACCACCCAGGCTACCCAGCTGTTGGCGGCCGATCTGGTGCTCAGCGGCAACCAGCCGGCGCCGGAGGCGATACGCGCCGAGGCGCGGCGGCGCGGCCTGCAGACGGCCGACAACATCACCTTCCCGTCCATGGCCTTCGCCGGCGGCCAGGCCACGCTGGCGCAGTACAAGGCGGTCAGCGCCGGCTACCCCTTGCGCGGCGAAACCACCGTGAGGCTGGCGGACGGCAGCGAGCAGAGCGGCCGGCTGCAGCCGGCGCCGGGCAGCGCCTGGGCCGATGCCCGGCTGATCGGGCGGCTCAAGCTGAAGCTAGGCGATGAGATCGGCGTCGGCAATGCCCGGCTCAAGCTGTCCGGCGTCATCGTGCGCGAGCCGGACGGCAGCATGGATATCTACAACTTCATTCCCCGGCTGATGTTCAACAGCGCCGATCTGTCGGCCACCGGGCTGGTGCAGGAGGGCAGCCGCATTCGCTGGCGCCTGCTGTTCGCCGGCGAGGATCGCCAGATCGCCGATTTCCGCGGCTGGCTGCGCCAGCACAAGCCCAAGGGCGCGCGGCTGGAGAATGTCGAAGAAATGCGGCCGGAAATCCGCACCGGCCTGGAGCGCGCGCGCCGTTTCCTGGGCTTGACCGCCATGCTGACAGTGGCGCTGGCTGCCGCGGCGGTCGCCCTGGTGGTGCGCCGCTATCTGCAGCGGCACTGGCAGCAGGTGGCGGTGCTGCGCTGTCTGGGCCTGGGGTCCGGCGAGGTGTGGGGGCTGTTCGTCAGCCTGTTCCTGCTGCTGGGCGTATTGGCTGGCCTGCTCGGCACGCTGGCGGGCTTTGCCGTGCAGCTGGGCCTGATGCGGCTGTTCAGCGGCTATGTCGGCGAGGTGCTGCCGGACCCGGACTGGCTGCCATGGCTGATCGGCCCGCTGGCCTCGCTGCTGTTGCTGGCGGGCCTGGCGCTGCCGCCTCTGATGGGGATACGCGATGTTTCCCCGGCCGCCGTGCTGCGCAATGAGCTGCCGCCGACGCGGCAAGGCGTGGTGGCGCCGGTGCTGGCGCTGGCCACGCTGCTGGGGCTGGCGTCGTGGCAGGTGGGCGAATGGACGCTGGCCGCCTGGCTGCTGTTGGCCATGCTGGGTTTCCTCGCCGTGTCCGGCGGGCTGGCGATGGGGCTGGTGCTGCTGATGCGGCGGTTGCCGCGCGGCGGGCAGATAGGCTGGCGCTTCGGCATCGCCAATATGGCGCGGCGGCGCTGGCTGGCGGTGTTGCAGATCGCCTCGCTATCGGTGGGCCTGATGGCCTTGCTGACGCTGACCGTAGTGCGCGACGACCTGATCGGGGCCTGGCAGCGCAGCGTGCCGGCCGACGCGCCCAACAAGTTTGTCATCAATATTCAGGCCAATCAGCTGGATGCCGTGCGCGACGCCTTTGCCGTGGAAGGCCGGCCGCAGCCGGAGCTGTCGCCCATGGTCCGCGCGCGGCTGATCGCCATCAATGAGCAGCCGGTGCGGCCGGCCGCGTATGATAGCGAGCAGGCGCGCCGTCTGGCCGAGCGCGAGTTCAATCTGTCCTGGCGCGCCGAGCTGCCGCCGGGCAACCAGGTGGTGTCCGGCAAATGGTGGGAAGATGGCAGGCGGGTGAAACCGCAGTTCTCTGTGGAGCGCGGCTTGGCCAATACCCTGGGCATCCGGCTGGGCGACACGCTGGCCTTTGATCTGGCCGGCACCACCTACCGCGCCAAGGTGACCAGCCTGCGCGAAGTGCCGTGGGACAGCTTCCGCGTCAACTTTTTCGTGATCGGCACGCCGGGGCAGTTCCGTCAGCAGCCGGCCAGCTGGATCACCAGCTTCCGGCTGGCGCCTGCCGACGAGGCCTTTGCCGACCGGCTGGTGCAGCGTTTCCCCAATTTGACGGTGATCGACGTCGGCAGCATCCTGGCCGAAGTCCGGGCGATGGTGGACAAGCTGACGCGGGCCATCGAGGCGATGTTCCTGTTGGCGCTGGCGGCCGGCGTGCTGGTGCTGTGGGCCTCCCTGACCGCGACCCGCGACGAGCGGCTGGCCGACATCGGCCTGATGCGGGCGCTGGGCGCGTCGCGCAAGCAGGTGCGCCGCGTGGTGCTGGCCGAATTGATCTGGCTGGGCGCGGTGTCCGGCCTGCTGGCGGCGCTGGGCGCGATGGGCATAGGCGTGCTGGCGGCGGTCAAGCTGTTTTCCTTGCCGCTGCTCTTGAACGGGTGGTTGCTGCCGATAGGCATCGCCAGCGGCGTGCTGGTGGTGACGCTGGCGGGCTGGCCGCTGGTGGGCAAGGTGACGCGCACGCCGCCGTTGACGGTTTTGCGAGACCTTGCTTGAAGCAATTACCATTGCATAGATAAACGATGGATAATGAATAAGCGGGCCACCCGCGGGAGGAGAACGATGGACGCAATAGTATTGGCCGCAATGGCCAAATGGCCCAATGTGCCGGCGGTATTCGGCTGGCTCAGGCTGGACGCGCGCGGGCAGTGGTGGATCAAGGATGAACGGCTGCAGCACGAGGGCATGGCGGAGTTCTTCAACCGCAACTACAGCCGCGACGGGCAGGGACGCTGCTATGTGCAGAACGGCCCGCAGAAAGTGTACGTGACGCTGGACGCCGCTCCGCTGGTTGCCAGGCGCACGCCCAAGGGATGGAGCACGCAGCCGTATGACGACGATGTGCCGGCGCGCTCGGCCTGGCTGACGCCGGATGGCGTGCTGCTGCTGGAGATCGGCGGCGAGCTGGCCGTGGTGGATGATCGCGATCTGCCGTCGCTGCTGGACGAAGGGCTGCCTGGCTGGGATGGCGACATGGCGGCGTTGCCGACGACGCTGAAGCTGGCCGAAGCCGTGCTGCCGCTGGCGAGCGAAACCTTGCCGGCGCTGCAATCGCGCTATGGCATCGTTGCGCGGCCCAAGTGAGGGGATGGCCGCTGCATGACAAAGCCCGCCTGATGGCGGGCTTTGTCATGGCGTGATCGCTTGGTCAGATGGGCTTGGCTTTGACGCCCACCAGCCGCTTGCGTCCTGCCAGCATGCCCACGCTGAATGCCGCCGCGGCGATCAGGCTGAACAGCAGCGCCAGCGGCCACATCGCATGGCTGTGGCTGCGGATCAGGCCGACGGCGAACGGTCCAAGCGAGGCCAGCATATAGCCTATGCCCTGCGCCATGCCGGACAGATGCGCCGCCACATGCTGATCCGGCGAGCGGTGCGCCAACAGGCTCAGCGCGGTGCTGAACAGGCCGCCTTGGCCGAAGCCGAGCAGCGCCGCCCACAGGATCAGGCTGTCGGTCGGCGCGTACAGCATGCCCAGGAGGCCGCTGATCACCATCAGCAGCGTGACGATGATGGGCGGGCGCTGGTTGCGGCAGCGATGCGCCAGCATCGGCACCAGCAGCGAGGCCGGCACCTGCACCATGGTGGACAGCGACAGCATCAGGCCGCCCTGCATCGGCGTCAGGCCGCGGTCGATCAGGATGGACGGCAGCCAGCCGAACACGATATAGGCCAGCGACGATTGCAGGGCCATGAACAAGGTAACCTGCCAAGCCAGCGGATCGCGCAGCAGGCCGCGCACCTGCCACTGGCCCTGGGCCGCGGCGTGGCGGGTATTCAGCTGCGGCCACCATACCGCCAGCGCCAGCACGGCCGGCAGCGCCCACAGCGCCAGCGCCGGCCGCCAGTCGTGGCCGAAATGCTCGGCCACCGGCACGGTGAAGCCGGCCGCCAGCGCCGCGCCCAGGCACAAGGCCATGGTGTAGACGCCGGTCATCAGGCCGGCGCGGCTGGCGAAGTCGCGCTTGACGATGCCGGGCAGCAGCACGCCGATCACGCCGATGGCGGCGCCGGCCAAGGCCGAGCCGGCAAACAGGCCGAAGGTGCCAAACACGGTGCGCAGCACGATGCCGGCGGCCAGCGCCATCAGCACCAGCGCGATGGTTTTCTCGCTGCCCAGCCGGCGGGCCAGGTGCGGCGCCAGCGGGCCGAAAATACCCAAACAGGCCACCGGCAGCGTGGTCAGCAGGCCGGCCAGCGTCGGTGTCAGGCCGGTATCGCGGCTGACCATGCCCAGCACCGGGGCCAGGCTGGACAGCGCCGGGCGCAGGTTGAGGCCTACCAGCACCAATCCCAACAGCAGCAACAGCGTGCGGACGCGGCTGCCCTCCAGGGCGGCGGCAGGCGTGTCGTCGTCGATCAGCAGTTCATCGGCGATCGGTTTGGACCGATTCGTGTTCTCTTGCATGATGCTTCCTTATCGTTGCTTGTGCAGCAGCCGGTCCAGTGTGGCCAGCAGCGGACGGGTGATGGCGGCGGCGGCCTGGCCGGCATGTTCCGGCTTGCGGTCGCGTATGGCCTCATAGATGGCGGCATGGGCGGCGAAGTCCGGGTCGGGCAGGGCCTCGTCGCGTATCGAGTCCTGCACGCTCTGCCGCACCGCGTCGGAGAAATAGCGGTACAGGCTGGCCAGCGCCTGGTTGCCGCAGGCGTCGGCGATGGATATGTGGAAATCCAGGTCGCGCTCGGCATAGCGTTCCGGCGTTTCGCCATCCTGCGGCCGCAGCTGCTCCAGCGTGGCGGCGATGCGGGCCAGCTCGCCCGGGCCGGCGCGTTCCGCAGCCAGTCTGGCCGCGCTTTCTTCCAGCAGGCAGCGCACCTCCAGGTGTTCGCGCAGGCTGGCGCGGCTGATGGAGCGCATCGCCTCGCCGGGATTGATCACGGCGCGCACATAGGTGCCATCGCCCTGTCGCACTTCCAGCAGGCCGGCGTACAACAGCACGCGAATCGCTTCGCGCACGGTGTTGCGGCTGATGCCGAGTTCCTCGGCCAGCTCAGGCTCCGTTGGCATGCGGCTGCCCAGCGGCCAGCGGCCGGCGGCGAGTTGTTGGCTCAAATTTTCCAACGCGATGTCGACTAGCGAGCGTTTGGCGGCTGCGGGGAGCATAGGGCGTGTCCAATACATCCAATCATCCGATGAATTGTAACGCGAAAAATGCCGCCGATGAAAGCGGAGGAAACTCAAGCCGTGGCGGAGAAGCCACCCGATGCGGGCAGGCCCAGCCCTTGGCCTACCAGCAGCGACTCCAGCGCGTAAGGCGCGCCGATGGAATAGACCAGCGCATAACTGGCAATGCCGGCGATTTGTTGCGCCGTCAACGCGCTATTGCTGGACGGATAGCTCAGCAGATTCTGCAGGTTGTAGGGAAAGCGGTCGGGAAGGGAAGGCGTGTGGATCACCAGATTATTGGTGCGTTGCCGCGCGAGCAAGGCATTGGTTTCATTGACCAGCGTCCCGTTGCCATAAGTGGTGTAGCTATTGGCCAGCGTGTTCAGCGCTTGGGCGGCGGTGAAGATCAGATTGGCCGCGCCGCTGGCGTCGCTGTTGTAGGCGGCCTGCAGCGAGCTGACATTCAGGTTCAGCGTGCCGCCCAGCCCGTATTGCGACGGGCTTTGATAGAGCAGGCCCAGCTGGCTGAGCAGGGTCAGCGTGGAGCTTCCATTGTTGTAGCTGGCCTGAGCCTGTTGATTCAGCAGCTGCGGCAACTGGGCGGCGATCGGGTCATTGCCCGGTTTGACCTGGTTGCCCAGCAGGCCATTGATGCTGCCCTGAGCGGTGTTGAAGGCGCTGACCAGCGACTGGGCATTGCTGTTGAGCAGGCCAAAGTCCACATTGACGGCGATATTGCTGCTGCCGGTGGCCAGCAGATTGGCCGATACGCCGCTGCCCAGCTGAATCCCCAGATTGCTGGCGCTGGAGCCGGAGGCGCCGTTGACGGTGTAGCTGGCATTCTGCGCGGCTTGGGTCTGGGTCAGGTTCTGCCCGCTGCCGACGGCCAGGGTCTGGTCGAAGGCCAGGCGCGACAGTCCGCTCTGGTCCGTGTTGTTGCCGTCGTTGTCGCTGACGGTGATGCGGAAGTTGTTGCTGGCGCCGGTATTGGCCTGGCTGATTTGCAATTGATAGTTGCCGGACGAGTTTTGGATCACATTGGCTACCACGCCGGCGCCGGCGCCGTTGATCGAGCTGGCGATGCTGGACAGCGTGCCGTTGCTGATGCTGACCGTTGTGGGCGTGCCGGTGGCGCTGAAGCTGGAGGCCGAGGTCGAACTGGTGTAGGCATAGGTGCCGGTCGTGATGGTCAGGCTGCCGCTGCCCACCACGGTGCTACCGCTGTCCGGCAGCGAAAACGCCGTTGTCGCGCTTTGCGCCTGCGCCAATTGAGAGATATTCAGCAGGTAGCTGGATGTCTGCGCGCTGGCCGAGGCGCTGACGCTGGCCACGGCGGGATTGCTGCTGCTGGCGCTGGTGTTGTTGAAGCGATTGTATGGGGCGTAGATCTGCTGCAGGCTGCTCTGGAAGGTGTTGAGGACGGACATCAGCTGTCCCAGCGTGGACAACTCCACTTGAATCGGGTCGCTCGGCGCGCTGCTGGATGCATTGCTTGTCCCATTGGCCGAGCCAAGCAGCAAGCCGCCAGACAATAAACTGCTCAAGTTCGGCAGCAAACTGTCGAAAGACGAGAGAGTGGAGTTGTATCCGGACAGGGAGTTCATCGCCAACACTTGCAAGCCATGTCTTGTACAAGTGTAGACCATTGTCGCCAAGTCATTGGCGACTAAGTGGTTTTTGCGTACTGGCCGTAGTTTGCTTGATTGGCGTAGAAAAAACGGCATGGCCTTGGCCATGCCGTTGCGATTGTGGCGGGGGCTTACTTGGCCATCGCATCCTTCACGCATTTCTTGGTAAAACTTTGCTTGGCGGCGCCGGCCAGTTTTTTGTCGGCGGCCTTGGCGTCGCAGCTTGCCTGCGCGGCGGCAGTGTCTTTCTCGCACTTCTTCAGGAAGCTTTGCTTGGCGGCGCCGGCCAATTTCTTTTCGGCGGCCTTGGCGTCGCAGGCGGCGTCGGCCAGCGCCAGGTTGGCGCTGAATACGGCGAGGACGGCAAAAAGCAGGGATTTGCGCATGTTTCTATCTCCGGAGTGAATGCCCGTTTCAAGGGCTGAGTCTAGGGGCTGTTGACGTTTGGTGAGCGGTCGCGCCGGGATGCATTTTGCGCCGAATCGAGGCGTTTCGCGCGCCGCATAGTCATTCTCTGCCAGCGCGGAACAACGAAGAGTCGGCGCGAAAGGCGCCCGGCCCTGCGGGTTTGGCCGCTTTGGGCCGGAAGCCACGTTGCCCAGTCCTTGCATAGAATGGCTATGCGTCGGACTGTGCGCCTTGCTTCCGGCCCAAATCGGCTCAAACGCGATCCACTCACCAAACGTCAACAGCCCCTAGTGTTCCGCGTTTTTCTGTCTGGCATTCAGCCAGTAGACCAGCGACAGGGCCGCCAGCGAGAACAGCAACAGCATCAGCGCCAATTGATGGGCTGAGGCGTAGTCGGCCTGTTCGACCTGATTGTACAGCGCGATCGATATCACCCGGGTTACGCCGTCAATATTGCCGCCTATCATCAGCACCACGCCGAACTCGCCTACGGTATGGGCAAAACCCAGGCAGGCGGCGCTGAGCACGCCGCTGCGGCAGGACGGCAGGATCACGTGGCGCATACGCTGCCAGGCCCCGGCGCCCAAGAGCAGGGCGCTTTCCAGCTCTTCCTGCCTTACCGCGCGGAAGCTGGCCAGCAACGGTTGCAACACGAAGGGCAGAGAGTACAGCACCGAAGCGATCACCAGGCCGGCAAAGGTGAAGGCCAGGCCGGGCAGGCCCAGAGACGAGGTCAGCCAGCCTACCGGGCCGTGAGGGCCGAAGGCCAGCAGCAGATAGAAGCCCAGCACGGTGGGGGGCAGCACCAGCGGCAGCATGGCCGCCGCCTCCGCCAGCGGACGCAGCCGCGAGTGGCCGCGCGCCAGCCACCAGGCAAGCGGAATGCACAGCGCCAGCAGCAGCAGGGTGCTGATGCCGGCCAGGCGCAAAGTCAGCGCGATGGCGCTCCAGTCTTGCGAGGTCACGGTTTGAAGCGGTAGCCGGCCTGGGCCATCAGCGCGCGCGCCTGTTCGCCCTTCAGGAAAGCCATCAGCGCGCCGGCGGACGGCGTGGGCTTGAGCTGCAGCGCATCCTGGCGGATCGGTTGATGCAGTTTTTCCGGCACCAGCCAGAAATGGCTGTGTATGCCTTGTTCCAGTAGTTGCGAATAGGCGACGAAAGCGAAGTCGGCCCCGCCCACCTGGGCGAACTGCATGGTCTGGCCGATATTGTCGCCGGTCAGCAGCTTGGGTTTGACCGCGGCGTCCAGTTTCAGCGCGGCCAAGGTTTCCATCGCGGCGCGGCCATATGGCGCGGTGCTTGGGTTGGCCACCGCCAGCTTGTTGAAGTCGCCGCGGCGCAGCGCGGCCTCGCCGGGGTCGTCGCGCTGCTTGCTCCACAGCGCCAGCTGGCCATAGGCATAGGTGAATTGGCTGGACGGCACGCCTACGCCGGCTTTGGCCAGTTCGGCCGGCCGCTCGTCGTCGGCGGACAGAAACACGTCGAACGGCGCGCCTTGGCGAATCTGCGCCGCCAGTTTGCCGGAGGCGCCGGCGCTGGCCTTGATGTCATGGCCGGTGGCGGCCTTGAAGGCGACGGCGATCTTGTCCAACGTTTGCTGGAAATTGCTGGCCACTGCCACCGCGACCGTATCGGCCAGGACGAAGGGTGAGAGGAGCAGGCAAAGCACGGCGAGGCGCAGGCGCGGCATGGCGGATTCCAAGGTTTCTGTTGAGCTGCCTGTCATTATGCCGCCAAGCAGCGCATGCTAGCCAGCGGCCAAGGCGCTTTCGCCTGCTTGCAGCAAGCGCGGCCAGTCGCAGGCCAGTAAGGCCTGCCAGCTGCCGGCTTGCGATGGTTCCGGCGGCAGCCGGACGTCGAGCAGATTGACGCCGCCGCCCAGCAGTTCTCCGCTTTGCGCATCGGACAGCTGAACCACGCTGGCCACTTGTTCCAGATAGGGCGCGATGCCGCTCAGCAAAGGCGAGCGGGCGTCGATGGCGCGCGGCGGGTGCAGGAAGGGCGGCGGCGCGCCGATGTCGACCAGATAGCCGCGCACCGCGAGGCGCATCCGCATGACGCCCGGCCCGGCTACCGGCGCCAGCGGCATCTCCGGCAGCCAGGCGCGCAGCAACGTCTGCAGCCGCAGGTTCAACCCGTTGCCCAGCGCGGTGGCTGTCAATTGCCAGCGGCCATTGACGTTATGATTCAGCAACCAGAGCGGCTCCAGCAGCAGCGAATGGTAGCTCGCCAGCCGCGGCGCGGTTTCGTGGCAGATGAATTGCCGTTTGTCCCGTCCTTGCTGGAATGGCAGCGGCGTGGCGCCTTCCGAACGGCCGCGGGTCCGGCTGACCCGGCATAATTCGTTCCAGGCGACCAGCGCGCATCCTAGATTGAAGAAAGGTTTCATTTCGGGCCGTGCTCGCAGTGGTTAAGATGGCCGGTCGTTGGAGCGACGCGGCGGCGCCTGCCGAAACGGCATGCTTGCAGCTGGAAAATAGGCAAAACCGCGGCGCTTGCTGTTGATGTGGGACAAACTATGAGAACTCCAGCGCGATGGGCCTGTCATGTCGGACAGGGCTGCTTGCTGGTATGATTCCGCCTTTGCCGCCTGGACGGCTGTGAAACCAATCATCGTTGCTGAGCCTTATGAGAAGATTACCCGGCATTCTGTTGTTGCTCCTGTTGTGCGCCATCGGCTGGCTGGGCTGGGCCGCGCTGATGCCGGTATCGCTGCCGGATGCCGGCTACCGCTTGCTGGTCGGGCCTAACCGCACCATGAAGCAGATCGCCCGCACGCTGGGCGAGGATGGCGCCGTGCGCAGCCCGCAGCTGCTGGTGGCGTTGGCGCGGCTGTCCGGCTCGGACCGCAAGATCAAGGCCGGCCTTTATCGTTTCCAGGGGCCGCAATCGCTGCTGGATGTGTTGCAGAGGCTGCGCGAAGGGCGGCCGGACGAGGCCAGCCTGACCACGATTGAAGGCTGGACCTTCCGCCAGTTCCGCCAGGCGATAGACCGGAGCCCGGACTTGAGCCATGACGCGCAGAAGCTCAGCGACGCCGAACTGATGAGCAAGCTGGGCCTGCCGGGCGCGGACCCGGAGGGCTTGTTCTTCCCCAGCACCTATCTGTTCACGCCGGGCGCGTCCGATATGGATCTGTATCGCCTGTCGTTCGAGAAAATGCAGCAGCAACTGGCTGCGGCCTGGGAATCGCGCAAGCCGAATCTGCCCTACCGCACGCCCTACGAGATGCTGATCATGGCCAGCCTGATCGAAAAGGAAACCGCCAACGAGCTGGATCGGCCCATGGTGGCATCGGTCTTCGTCAACCGGCTGAAGCTGGGCATGAGGCTGCAGACCGACCCCTCGGTGATCTACGGCATGGGCGACCGCTACCAGGGCAATATCGGCAAGGCGGACCTGCGCCGCGATACCCCGTACAATACCTATACCCGCGCCGGCCTGACGCCGACGCCGATCGCGCTGCCTAGCCGGGCCGCGTTGTATGCCGCCGCCCAGCCGGCGGAGTCCACCGCGCTGTATTTCGTCGCCCGCGGCGACGGCAGTTCGCAGTTTTCCAGCACCCTGGAAGAGCACAACCAGGCGGTGCGCAAGTACATCCTGAAGAAAGGCAAGCAATGAGCAGTCAGCAGCAGGCCCCGCGCGGCCGATTCATCACGCTTGAGGGCATAGACGGCGCAGGCAAGAGCACCCATCTGGCCTTCATCCGCGATTGGCTGGCTGGCCATGCCATCGACGCGGTGTTCACGCGCGAACCCGGCGGCACGCCGCTGGGCGAAAAGATCCGCGAGCTGCTGCTGGCGCCGGAAACCCGCGTCTCGCTGGACGCGGAGGCGCTGCTGGCCTTCGCCTCGCGCCAGCAGCACATCGCCGATGTGATCGAGCCGGCGCTGCGCGCCGGACGCTGGTTGGTGTCGGACCGGTTCACCGATTCCACTTATGCCTTCCAGGGCGGCGGCCGCGGCGTGTCGTTCGACCGTATCGGCGTTCTGGAGGACTGGGTGCAGCGCGGCTTGCAGCCGGATTTGACCTTGCTGTTCGACCTGCCGCTGGAAGTGGCCGCCGGACGCATGGCCGGCACCCGCCAGCTGGACCGCTTCGAACAGGAAGCCGCCGATTTCCATCAGCGCGTGCGCGAGGCCTATCTGCGCCGGGCGGAGCGGGAGCCGCAGCGCTTCGCTGTGCTGGATTCCAGCCGCGGCATCGCCGAGATCCAGGCCGATATCGCCGGCCATCTGCAAAACCTGCTGGAGCGCGGCTGATGCTTTATCCGTGGCAGAGCGAAGACTGGCAGCGGCTGAACGCCGAGCGCGAACGGATGCCCGGCGCCTGGCTGCTGACCGGCGGCGCGGGCATCGGCAAGCTGGCCTTCGCCGAGCATCTGGCACAGTCCCTGCTGTGCGAAAACCCCGGCGCGGGCCATCAGCCTTGCGGCCAGTGCCAGGCCTGCCGCTGGTTCGCCAGCGGCACTCATCCGGATTTTCGCCGCCTGTCGCCGTTCTCGGACGAGGACGAGGAGGGCAAGGAGAGCAAAACCACCCGCAAGCTGCCGCAAATCAAGATCGAGGCGGTGCGCGAGGTGATCGACTTCGCGCACCTGACCGCCCATCGCGCCGGACGGCGCGTGATCCTGGTGGAGCCGGCGGAGAACCTGAACCTGGCCGCCGCCAACGCCTTGCTGAAAATCCTGGAGGAGCCGCCGGAGGCGGTGCTGTTCCTGTTGGTATCGCATGCGCCGCAACGCTTGCTGCCCACCATCCGCAGCCGCTGCCGCCAGTTTGCGCTGACCCGTCCGTCCGAGGCTGCCGCCCTGGCCTGGCTGAGGGAGCAGGGCATTGCCAACGCCGAGGTGGAGCTGGCGCACAACGGTGGCGCGCCGCTGTTCGATCACGATCCGGATTTGGCGGCGCTGCGCGCCCAGTTCGTCCGCGGCCTGGGGCAGCCTAGCTTCGCCGGCATGCTGCAACTGGCCGAGCTGGTGGACAAGAACAAGCAGTTGTCGCTGCTGCAGCCCCTGTCCTGGCTGCAGAAATGGCTGCATGACCTGGCCGCGCTGTGCCTGGCCGGCCGGCTCCGTTATTATCCCGATCAGGAGCGCGCGCTGTCCGCGCTGGCGGCGCGCTGCGACGCGACGCAGCTGATGGCCTGCCAGAGAAGCTTGACCGAGCTGGCGCCGTTTGCGCAACATACGCTGAATAACCGCCTGCAGCTGGAGGCGGTGCTGATGGACTATCTGAAGATCTTCGCCGGCGCCAAGGCCGGTTAAAGACGGAGAGGGCAAGCCCCGCTATGGATGCCGCGAATTCCCGGCCGGATCTGACCAACCCCAATCGCCCTGGCGTGCTGTCGCTGCACATCAAGGAGCGCAGCGCGCTGTTCGCCGCCTATATGCCCTTCGTCCGCAATGGCGGCATTTTCATCCCCACCAGCAAGGAAATGCAGCTGGGCGAGGAAGTGTTTCTGTTGCTTACGCTAATGGATGATCCGCAGCGCATCGCGGTGCAGGCCAAGGTGGTGTGGATCACGCCCAGCGGCGCCAACAACAGCCGGGTGCAAGGCGTGGGCGTGGAATTCGTTTCCGGCGACGCCGGCAAGCAGGCCAAGGACAAGATCGAGACGCTGCTGGGCGGCGTGCTCAATTCCAGCCGCCCCACGCACACGATGTAACGCGGCCGCGCGGCAAGGCGGTCCGCCGGCATGGTATGCTGTAGTCTGTTAGACAGATTCACCATCCGCCATGCTGATCGACTCCCACTGCCACATCAATTTCCCCGACCTGGCCGAGCGCCTGCCCGACGTGCTGGCCAAGATGCGCCAGAACCAGGTCACTCACGCGCTGGTGATAGGCGTGAGCCGCCCCAAGTACCCGCAGGTGCTGGCGCTGGCAGAAGCGCATCCCAATTTGTACGCCACCGTCGGCGTGCATCCTGACGATCCCGACGCCGAGGAGTATTCCGAGGAAGAGCTGGTGCAGCTGGCTGCCCACCCGCGCGTGGTGGGCATAGGCGAAACCGGCCTCGACTACCACTGGTGCAAGGGCGATCTGGAATGGCAGCACGAGCGCTTCCGCACCCATATCCGCGCCGCCAAGCGCATGAATCTGCCCTTGGTGATCCATACCCGCGAGTCCGCCGCCGACACCATACGCATCATGCAGGAAGAGCATGCCGAGCAATGCGGCGGCGTGATGCACTGCTTCACCGAGACCTGGGAAGTGGCCAAAGCCGCGCTGGCGCTGGGCTTCCATATCTCCTTCTCCGGCGTGGTGACGTTCAAGAACGCCAAGCAGGTGCAGGAAGTGGCGCAGAAAGTGCCGCTGGAACGGATGCTGATCGAAACCGACTCGCCGTATCTGGCGCCGGTGCCGTTCCGCGGCAAAACCAACGAGCCGGCCTATGTGCGGCATGTGGCCGAATTCATCGCCGAGCTGCGCGGCATCGCCTTCGAACAGGTTGCCCAGGCCACCACGGACAATTTCTTCCGCCTGTTCGCCAAGGCGGCGCGCTGAAACGGAGGCTGCCATGCGGCTTGTCGCCTTGTGTCTGGCCGGCATGCTGGCCGCCGCGCCGGCTTTGGCCAATTGCGTCAACCTGGCCGGGCGCAGCTTTTGCGCGCCGCCGGGCGGGCAGGCGGTGCTGCACCAGGGCCAGGCCTATTGCAGCGCCGGCGCCTGCGTGGTGGATTCGTTCGGCAATCTGTTTTGTTCGCCGTATCCCGGTGGCGGCGCCATCTTCGCCAATGGCAGTTTCTATGCCGGTCCGGGCCTTTGCCTGCTGGGGCCGGATGGCGCCCCGCATTGCGCGGCCGCGCCTAATGGCAGCTGCAATGTCGGCCCCGCGGGCCAAGTGGTGTGCGAGGGCGGGTCTACGGTGGTGCCGGCGGTGCGGCCGCCATTGTGCCAATGAACGACAAGGGACGCTGTGGATAAGCTAGAAGTCACCATACTCGGTTGCGGTTCCAGCTCCGGCACGCCGGCCATAGGCTGCCGCTGCGAAACCTGCGTTTCGACCGATCCGCGCAACAAGCGCACCCGCGCCAGCGCCTATGTGCGCGTCGGCGAACTGGGTTTTTTGATCGATACCGGGCCAGACCTGCGCCAGCAGGCGCTGCGCGAGGGCTTGGACAGACTGGATGCCGTGCTGTACACCCATCCGCACGCCGACCACCTGAACGGCATCGACGATCTGCGCGCCTTCTGCTATCTGAAGAAGGGGCCGATCTCGCTATACGGCAACGAGTTCACCATGGCCAATATCCGCGAGCGCTTCGGCTATGCGCTGCAAGCGCCGTCCAGGATGTGGGACAAGCCGGTGCTGCTGCCGGAGACCGTGAGCGGACCCGTTCAGCACCAGGGCGTGGCGTTGACGCCGATTCCGCTGCTGCACGGCAGCTGGCCCTGCCTGGGCTGGCGCATCGGCAATATGGCCTGGCTGACCGATCTGTCGCACATCCCGGATAGCAGCCTGCCGCTGCTGGAAGGGCTGGACCTGCTGTTCCTGGATTGCCTCAATGCCGATCCCTACCCGTCCCACCTGTGTGTGGCAGAATCATTCGAGTGGGCGGCCCGTATCGGGGCTCGCCGCACGGTGCTGATCCACATGACGCACAAGCTGGGGTACCAGGCGCTCGGCGCGCAATGCCCGCCCGGGGTGGAAGTCGGTTTCGATGGCTGGCGGGCCGAATTAGCCATTGCATGATGGTCATCATGTTTAAAAAGATCATGACTATCAATAGCTTGGCTTGATCACTTTTTCAGCGGGATTTTCTGGTCCAGCACGGCCACGGCGGTGATGGCGTTGTCCGGGCTGCCATCCACCAGCTTGTCAGAGTAAGTCAGGTAGGTCAGCACATTGCGTTTGGCGTCCACCATGCGCACCACCCGCACATGCTTGAACACGAAAGATGCGCTCTCCTTGAATACCTGCTCTTGCGGCGGCAGCGGCTGGCTGAAGCGGATGGGGCCAACCTGGCGGCAGGCGACGGAGAAACGGGACGGGTCCTTGGCCAGGCCCAGCGCGCCCTGATAGCCGCCGGTCTTGGCGCGTGACACATAGCAGGCCACGCCCTGCACCGAAGGATCGTCAAAGGCTTCGACGATGACCTTGTCGTTGGGGCTGAGCAGCTTGAAGGTGGTGGACACCTCGCCCACTTCTTCGGCGTGGGCGAGGGAGGTTAGGCTGGCGAGCAACAGCAGCGCGATGGTTTTCATCGATAGATTCTCCAGTGCGGAATGCAGGGCGAGCCGCCGCCGGGCAGCGGCGAGGCCGTAGGCATTGTAGGGAAGCCGGCCCATCGGCTCAATCGATGCGCGGCTGTTGCCTGAGGCGAAACACCGCCATTTCGTCGGCGACGAAGTATTCGATCATCGTCCGATAGACCGCCGCGGTCAGCGCGGCGTCCCCGCCCAGCTCGCCAGCCAGCCGCTCCACCCGGCGCATCACTTGGTCCGCCCGCTTGCCGCCTTCCACCTCGTCCCGGCTGTGTTTGAACGCCGCGGCTTGGCGCACGTAGATGCCGCGTTCGGCGATCAGCGCCACCAGCGCGCGGTCGATGCGATCAATCTGTTCGCGCACTTCGTCCAGGGTCTGGCATTGGTAGAGCTGTTCCATGTCTGCCTCCTGCTCAGTAGTAGTTGAGGCCCATCGCCGCCTTCACCTCGGCCAGCGTGCGCGCCGCCACGTCGCGGGCGCGGCGGGTACCGGTTTTGAGCATGTCCAGCACGGCGGCTGGGTCTTGCGCATAGCGTTCGCGGCGGGCGCGGATCGGTGCCAGCATCTCTTGCAGGCAGTCTTCCAGATGCTGTTTGATCACGGTGTCGCCCAGGCCGCCGCGCTGATAATGCGCTTTCAGGCCCTGCACCAGCTCCTGGTCCGGGTGGAAGGCGTCCAGATAGGTGAAGACGACATTGCCTTCCACTTGGCCGGGGTCGGCCACGCGCAGGTGGTTCGGATCGGTGTACATCATCTTGACCGCCTGGCGGATTTCGTCCGGGCTGGCGGACAGCGTCAGCGTATTGCCCAGCGACTTGGACATCTTGGCCTTGCCGTCTATGCCGGGCAGGCGCGAACCGACTTCCGGCACCACGGCCTTGGCTTCCACCAGCACCGTCTGTTCCACGCTGGCGTTGAAGCGGCGCACGATTTCGTTGGTCTGCTCTATCATCGGGATCTGATCGTCGCCCACCGGCACGATGGTGGCCTTGAAGGCGGTGATGTCGGCGGCCTGGGCGGCCGGATAAGTCAGGAAGCCGGCCGGGATGTCGCGCTCGTAGCCGCGCTGCTTGATCTCGTCCTTGATGGTGGGGTTGCGCTCCAGCCGCGCCACCGTCACCAGATTCAGGTAATAGGACGCCAGTTCGGTCAGTTCCGGCACCAGGCTTTGGATGAAGATGGTGCTCTTGGCCGGGTCGATGCCGACGGCCAGATAGTCCAGCGCCACCTGCAGCACGTTGTCGCGCACCTTCAGGTAGTTGCCCATATTGTCGGTCAGCGCCTGGGCGTCGGCCAGCAGCAGGAATTGGCTGCAACGATCCTGCAGGATGACGCGGTTGCGCAGCGAGCCCACATAATGGCCCAGGTGCAGTTGGCCGGTGGTGCGGTCGCCGGTCAGGATGATGTCTTGGCTGGTGATGGTGTCCAGATTCATATCGCTCTCCGTGGAGTTCGGGGAGGGAGCCGACAGGGTGGACTGGGAGGGGTGAGGCTAAAAGTTAACCCGGTGCGCCTTGTCGGCAGCCTCCGGGTTTTTGCGTGCGCGTTCGCCGGTGCCGCCTAGAAGAGGCGCCACCACCAAAATCGGATTGCGAATGCGGATGCGGTATTCATGAAACCATCAAACCATGGCTGCGGCCGCGCCGTCAAGCCTCGGTTTGCAGCAGAGTGCCGACGGTCGGCCGGGATGAGGGCGAATAGGCGCGCGCGGCGGAGCGGGCCTGCGACGGAGACGGGCGCGAGGAGCGGGTTTGCGGCTGGCTCAGCACGGCAGGCGGCAGGAAGGCTGGCGCGAGCGCCGGCAGGGTATGCGCGGGGTTCTGCAGCACGTTGCGGTACAGCATCTCGGCGAACTCATGCTGCGGCTCTGCGCTGCTCCCCCGGCTGGACTGCACACCGGCTAGCTGTTGCGGCCAAGGCCGGATCAGCTGGATAGGTGGCAGGTTGAAGTCGGGGATGTTCATGCGAGCGCTCTCAAATAGGGTTGATGGTTTGAGAGCGAACAATTGCTTTCGTTCGGTAATTTTCACAAATTTTACATATTGACAATGTTATTTGTGTTTTGTGAGTTTTTATGAATTTTGTTAGGGGGCTTAATCCGCCCAGGCTTGGCATCAAAATCAGAGCAGCCGGGGCGCGGAGCGCCCGCTTTCTATGCTTGTTCTGATGCGGTTTTGACGCGACCATGGCGTCTTTGCAGGAGAGCGCTGATGATGAAAGCAAAACAGAGCGGCGGGCTGGTGTACTCGACCGAGCATGGCCGGATGTGCCCCGTTTGCCGGCAGCCCATAGACCAGTGTCAATGCGGCCAGCCGACCGTGCCCGCAGGCGATGGCATCGCGAGGGTCTCGCGCGAGACCAAGGGCCGGGGCGGCAAGGCGGTGACGGTGGTGAAGGGCGTGCCGCTGGCGGGCGAGGCCTTGGCCAAGCTGGGCAAACTGCTGCGGACGCGTTGTGGCAGCGGCGGCACTGTCAAAGAGGGCGTGCTGGAGATACAGGGCGACCACGTGGAAACCGTGGTCGCCGAATTGGTCAAGCTGGGATTCAAGACCAAGCGGGCCGGGGGCTAGCGGTGCTTGGAACTTGAATCCGCTGCGCGGATTGCCGTTTTCATTGCCGGACTGCCGGCGGCAGGGAGGGGATATTTGCTTGGCCAAATATCCCCTCCACCCCTATAAAGCCACCCTGCAAGCCTGGTCTGCGGCTTCCCGCCGGTTCCCGTCAGGCCCGAGGCGCGGCTGAACTCTCTGCGTGCGAATCTCTCGCTGGGCGAGGCGAAGCCTCGCACGTAGAGATTCGCTCAGCGATGCGCGCTAGGGGCTGTTGACGTTTGGTGAGTGGATCGCGTTTGCGCCGATTTGGGCCGGAAGCAAGGCGCACAGTCCGACGCATAGTCATTCTATGCAAGGGCTGGGCAACGCGGCTTCCGGCCCAAAGCGGCCAAACCCGCAGGGCCGGGCGCCTTTCGCGCCGACTCTTCGTTGTTCCGCGCTGGCAGAGAATGACTATGCGGCGCGCGAAACGCCTCGATTCGCCGCAAAACGCATCCCGGCGCGACCGCCCACCAAACGTCAACAGCCCCTAACGTCGCGGGGCTCAAACAGGCAGCCGCTTAAAACCTCGGGCCTGCCACCCAGCGGCAGGCTTGAAGGGATGTGGGGGCATCGAAAACGTGTTTGTTTTTCACCAGTCAGGCCTAAAAGCCAAAGATGGTGAACACGTTCTTAGAATTTCCTGCCCAGCGCCGCCTTGTGCATGATGGTGGAGGCGATTTCCTCTATCGATTTGTGCGTGGTGCTGATGAAGGGCACGCCGTGATGGCGGAACATCGACTCCGCCTCGTTCACCTCGCGCCGGCAGTTGTCCATGCTGGCGTATTTGGAATCGGGGCGGCGTTCGGAGCGGATGTGGTGCAGCCGGTTCGGATCGATGGTGAGGCCGAACATCTTGTCCTTGAACGGCAGCAGGATCTTGGGCAGGGTGGGGCTGTCCAGGTCTTCCGGCGTCAGCGGATAGTTGGCGGCGCGTATGCCGTACTGCAGCGCCAGGTACAGGCAGGTAGGCGTCTTGCCGGAGCGGGAGACGCCGATCAGGATCACGTCGGCCTCGTTCAGGTCTTTCAGCTTCACGCCGTCGTCGTGGTTCAGCGAGAAGTTCACCGCTTCGATCCGGTGATCGTATTTCTCCTCGTTGATCATGCCGTGCGCCTTGCCTACCGTCAGCGAGGCTTTCTGGCCCAGCTCCAGCTCCAGGTGGCCGATGAAAGTCTCGAAGAAGTCGATCAGGATCACGTTGTTGAGCCGCAGCGCCTCGCGCACTTCCGGATTGACGATGCTGGTGAAGACCAGCGGGCGCAGATGGTCGCGCTCGGCCACGGCGCTGATGCGCTCGGCCAGCGTTTGCGCTTTTTCCACGGTGTCGACGAAGGGCACGGTTTCGCGCTGGAAGTCCAGGCTGTCGAACTGGGTCAATAGCGTATGGCCCAGCGATTCGGCGGTGATGCCGGTGCGGTCGGAAATGAAGAAGGCGGAGCGATGGTGCGGCATGGAAGACCTTGCTTGCTATGGGTTTGTCTGTGCAAAGTGTATACCGGCGCAGGGGCTGATGGTATCGGCTTGGCAGGGATTCATTTTCGTCATGTAATCACAACATTACATGACATTTTCTTACTTTGGCCGGCTGGGGCTTTGGCAACTGATTGATTCTGCTGGTTTTGACATTCCGTCTGTCGCAAAAAATCTTGTGCGCTGCAAAAGTTGTTACGCAATCGGCGCGTAATTCGGCTAGAATGCGGCGCATCGTCCCAATCCCAACACAGGAAGTGAAGTGATGGCAGAGAACTACGTCATCTGGTTCGAGAAACTGCGCATGACCGATGTGGAAGAGGTAGGCGGCAAGAACGCCTCCCTTGGTGAAATGATCAGTCAGCTGGCCGGTTCCGGCGTGCGCGTTCCCGGCGGTTTCGCGACGACCGCGCAAGCCTACCGCGATTTCCTTCAGCATAACGGCCTGGCGGACAAGATCAATGCCGCTTTGGCCAAGCTGGACATTGAAGACGTAAGCGAGCTGGCTCGCATCGGCAAGGAAATCCGTCAGTGGATTATCGATACGCCGTTCCCTGCCAAGCTGGATGCCGACATCAAGGAAGCCTGGGACAAGATGGTGGCCGATGCCGGCGGCGCTGACATTTCCGTCGCCGTCCGTTCGTCCGCCACCGCCGAAGACCTCCCCGATGCCTCGTTCGCAGGCCAGCAAGAAACCTTCCTGAATATCCGCGGCCTTGACAATGTCAAGGATGCGATGAAGCACGTTTTCGCTTCCCTCTACAACGACCGCGCCATCTCCTACCGCGTGCACAAGGGCTTCGCCCACGACGTGGTGGCCCTGTCCGCCGGCGTGCAGCGCATGGTGCGTTCCGACAAGGGCGCTGCTGGCGTGATGTTCACCATCGACACCGAATCCGGCTTTGAAGACGTGGTGTTCATCACCGCTTCCTACGGCCTGGGCGAGACCGTGGTGCAGGGCGCCGTGAATCCGGACGAGTTCTACGTGCACAAGCCGACGCTGAAGGCCGGCCGTCCGGCCGTGCTGCGCAAGACCATGGGTTCCAAGCTGATCAAGATGGAATTCACCGACGCGTCGCAAGCCGGCCGCTCGGTCAAGACCGTGGATGTGGAGCCGGCGCTGCGCAAGCAGTTCTCCATCAGCGACGCCGAAGTGGCCGAGCTGGCTCAGTACGCGCTGATCATCGAAAAACACTACGGCCGCCCGATGGACATCGAGTGGGGCCGCGACGGCGTGGACGGCAAGCTGTACATCCTGCAAGCGCGTCCGGAAACCGTCAAATCGCAGGAAGACCGCAAGGACACCCTGCGCCGCTACCGCCTGAACAGCAAGTCCGAGATCCTGTGCGAAGGCCGCGCCATCGGCCAGAAGATAGGCCAGGGCGTGGTGCGCACCATCAAGGACGCGTCCGAGATGGACCGCGTCAAGCCGGGCGACGTGCTGGTGACCGACATGACCGACCCGGATTGGGAACCGGTGATGAAGCGCGCCGCCGCCATCGTGACCAACCGCGGCGGCCGCACCTGCCACGCCGCCATCATCGCGCGCGAGCTGGGCATCCCGGCCGTGGTCGGCTGCGGCGACGCCACCCAGGTGCTGAAGGAAGGCATGCAGGTGACGGTTTCCTGCGCCGAGGGCGACACCGGCAACATCTACGACGGCCTGCTGGACGTGGAAGTGATCGACCTGGAACTGGACAAGATGCCCAAGTCCCCGGTCAAGATCATGATGAACGTCGGCAACCCGGAGCTGGCGTTTGACTTCGCCCAGCTGCCGAACGAAGGCGTGGGCCTGGCGCGGATGGAATTCGTCATCAACCGTCAGATCGGCATCCACCCGAAAGCGCTGCTGGAATTCGACAAGCTGAGCCCGGAGCTGAAGGAAACCATTTCCGACCGCATCGCCGGCTACGCCAGCCCGGTGGACTTCTACGTCGACAAGATCGCCGAAGGCGTGTCCACCTTGGCTGCGGCGTTCTACCCGAAGAAGGTCATCGTGCGTATGTCGGACTTCAAGTCCAACGAGTACGCCAACCTGATCGGCGGCCAGCTGTACGAGCCGCACGAAGAGAACCCGATGATAGGCTTCCGCGGCGCGGCGCGCTACGTGGCTGAATCGTTCCGCGACTGTTTCGAGCTCGAATGCCGCGCCATCAAGAAGGTGCGCGACGTGATGGGCCTGACCAACGTGGAAGTGATGATCCCGTTTGTCCGCACGCTGGCCGAAGCCGAGAAGGTGGTCGAGATACTGGCCGAAAATGGCCTGAAGCGCGGCGAAAACGGCCTGCGCCTGATCATGATGTGCGAGCTGCCGACCAACGCGGTGCTGGCGGAAAAATTCCTGCAGCACTTCGATGGCTTCTCCATCGGCTCCAACGACATGACCCAGCTGACGCTGGGCGTGGACCGCGACTCCGGCGGCCCGATCGCCAGCACTTTCGACGAGCGCAACGAGGCGGTGAAGGCCATGCTGCATATGTCCATCCAGGCTTGCCGCAAGCTGGGCAAGTATGTGGGCATTTGCGGCCAGGGCCCGTCCGACCATCCGGACTTCGCCAAGTGGCTGGTGGAAGAGGGCATCGAGACCGTGTCGCTGAACCCGGACACCGTGGTGGAAACCTGGTTGTACCTGGCCAAGGAACTGAACAGCTAAGGCTGACGGCCATCCATCAGTGCATGAAAAACCGCCCGGAAACGGGCGGTTTTGTTTTATCTAAGCATCAACGGTTGCCGTAGCTGGTTTTGGGCGGGGTTTGCTCAATCTGGCGCGCTTTCTCCACCAGCCGCTCGGTGCCCAGCTCGCGCTCGGCCAATTGCTGTTGCCGCGCTTCCTCGGCGGCGCGTTCCGCTTCCAGCGCCTGCTGTTCTCCCTGCTGCAGCAAGGCGTCGATGGCGTCGAAGTCGAACATGGCGCGGGTATCGACCAGCCGTTCGGTGTAGTGCGCCACATTGTTGGCGTCGGCCAGGATGATGGCCGGCGCGGTGTAGCCGCTCAGCGGAAATTCCGTGATCAGCACGCCGTAGCGTTTGTGGAAGTCGCGTCCGCGCAGGGTGGACAGCAGCGTGGTGTGGGGCAGGCCGTGCTCGTGGCGCGCCCGGGCCAGCGAAGATGGCGAGTCCACGGTGATGACGATCAGCTTCAGGTGCGGCCATCGATCCAGGCAGCGGCGGGTTTCGCGCAGCAGCAGAATGCCGCCGTGCTCCTCCTCGTCGACAGACAGCAGCGTGACGATGACCTTGGGGCCAAGGTAGCTTTCCAGCGCCGCGTCGCGCTTTTGGTCATCCACCAGCATGAAACTCGGCAGATAGTCGCCGACCCTGGGAAAGTCGCCTATCACCGGCAGCATCTCGTCGCCGTATTGCAGCCAGAAATCAGTCATGATGTGACCCCTCCTCAGTATTCATCGTGGACGCGGGAGGGGCAAAATCAAGTATTGATCCTAATGCCAACAAAAACCCCCGCCTTGGCGGGGGGCGGGGTGTTGCGTTTAGCTCAGTTGCGGCACCGGCTGCTCGCGCGGTTGCGGCGGCGGTTCGGATGGCTGGTCGCCGGCCAGGACGCGGTTCATTTGCTCCACGTCCAGCGCTTTTTCCCACTTGGCGATCACCACCGTGGCCACGCCGTTGCCGATCAGATTGGTGATGGCGCGCGCTTCGGACATGAAGCGGTCTATGCCGATCAGCAGCGCCAGGCCTTCCACCGGCAGCTTGCCGCCCAGCGTCGCCAGCGTGGCGGCCAGGGTGATGAAGCCGCCCCCGGTCACCGCCGCCGCGCCCTTGGAGGTCAAGAGCAGCACGCCGATGATGGCCAGCTCCTCGCCCAGGGTCAGGTTCACATTGGTGGCCTGGGCGATGAAGATCGCCGCCATGGTCAGGTAGATGGAAGTGCCGTCCAGATTGAAGGAGTAGCCGGTGGGCACCACCATGCCGACCACCGGCTTGGCGCAGCCCAGGTTTTCCAGCTTCTTCATGATGCCCGGCAGCGCGGATTCGGACGAAGACGTGCCCAGCACCAGCAGGATTTCTTCCTTGATGTAGACCAGGAAGCGCCACAGGCTGAAGCCGGAGAAGCGGGCGATGGCGCCCAGCACGATGAAGACGAAGGCGAAGCAGGTCAGGTAGACGCAGGCCATCAAAAAGCCCAGCTGCTTCAGCGAGCCTATGCCGTACTTGCCGATGGTGAAGGCCATCGCGCCGAAGGCGCCGATCGGGGCCAGCTTCATCAGCATATTGATCACGCCGAACAGCGCGTGCGAGAACTCGTCCAGGATGTGGACGATGGTCTTGCCGTTGTCGCCCATCTTGGTCAGCGCCAGGCCGAGCAGCACGGAAAAGGTCAGCACCTGCAGGATCTCGCCGCTGGCGAAGGCACCGACGACGGTATCCGGGATGATGTGCAGCAGGAAGTCCACCGTGTTCATTTCCTTGGCGCCGGCGGTGTACTTGGCGATGTCCTTGGCGTGCAGGGTGTGCGGGTCGATGTTGAGGCCCGCGCCCGGCTGCAGCAGGTTGACCACGATCAAGCCGATCACCAGCGCCAGCGTGGTGACGGCCTCGAAGTAGAACAGCGCCTTGACGCCGACGCGGCCCACTTCCTTCATGTCGCCCATCTTGGCGATGCCGACGACGACGGTGGCGAAGATAATCGGCGCGATCATCATCTTGATCAGCTTGATGAAGGCGTCGCCCAGCGGTTTCATCTTGGCGCCGAGGTCAGGCGCGACGGCGCCGAGCGTGACGCCGAGTGCGATGGCGATCAGCACCTGCACGTACAGGCGCGAAAAGAATGGGGTTTTGGTTTGCATGGTTCTCCCGACTGGCGTTGGTTGCTTCGGATGCGGACTCTTGGACGGTCCATTTGCATCCGATGCTAACAACTGTCGTCAGCCGGGGGCATAGGCGATATCCCTATCGGGGATAACCCTGATGCGATATCTGATTTGCATGATAAAAAGCCATTTGCCACGAACTCCACGAAAGACACGAAACAAGGGAGCTTGGATTGTGGCGAGCTGCGAGAGGCTTTCGTGTTTTTAGACCCGCTAACAAAACCCCTGATCCTGCGTTGCGCCTCCTTGCCGTACTCAAGTACTGTCTGCGTCGGCGCGCCTTGGCTCAGGTTCTCTAACGAGGTTTCGTTAGCGGCTCTATAGTGGGTTTCGTGGCGAAATCGGTCTTGCTCAGTGCAGCTGCTTCAGATAGGACGCGAAACCGCTGAGCAGCATCTCGACGGAGATGGCGGTCAGCACCAGGCCCATCAGGCGTTCCAGCGCGGTGATGGCCTGTTCGCCCAGCAGCTTCTGCAGACGGCTGGAGAACAGGAAGACCACGGTGGTGACCAGCATGCAGATGGTCAGCGCGCCCATCCATTCCAGCATGCGGCCGGGTTCGCGGGTGGACAGCAGGAGCACGGTGGCCATGGCGGACGGACCGGCGATCAGCGGGATGGCGATCGGCACGATGAAGGGTTCGCCGCTCATTTTGTCGCCGCCGAACACGCTGCCCTCGCCGGGGAAGATCATCTTGATGGCGATCAGGAACAGGATGACGCCGCCGGCGATGCGCATGGATTCGTCGGTCAGGTGCATCAGGTCCAGGAAGTTGCGGCCGAACAGCATGAAGATGGTCAGCACCAGGAAAGCGATCAGGCATTCGCGGTAGACCACCCGTTTGCGGCGCTCTGGCTTGACCTGCTTCAACGCGGCGATGAACAGCGGAATATTGCCCAGCGGGTCGGTGATCAGGATCAGCAGAATGGTGGCGGACAGGAAGGAGGTTTGCATCGGTATTGCCAGGTGGGTGGAGCAGCCGGCGATTATCGCATGCCGATGGGGTTCCGGCGAGCAGCGACGACATGATTTGTCCAACTTCATCATTTGCCACGAAACCCACGAAACGACACGAAAAAATATTTGCGGAGTGCCTGTTGTTTCGTGTTTTTCGTGCGTCTCGCAGTAAGAAGATGGTGTTGTGCTGCGGCGCTCGGCATCGTGATTCGCGCCACGAAACCCACGAAACGACACGGACAATATCGGTAGAGTGCCCGTTGTTTCGTGTTTTTCGTGCGGCCCGTGGTAAAAAGATGGTGTTGTGCTGCGGCGCTCGGCATCGTGATTCGCGCCACGAAACCCACGAAACCCACGAAACGACACGGAAAATATCGGTGGAGTGCCTGTTGTTTCGTGTTTTTCGTGGGTTTCGTGGCTGAAGCGGTTGTGGCTTACTGCTCGTCGCCGCCGCTTTCAACGTCGGCGGCTTCTTCGCCGTCCTTCTGCTTGCGCGCGCTGCCCTCCACCATATTGATGACGAACAGGCGGCACTGCAGCGAGCCGTTGAACAGCGGGGTGCGGCGCTTCGGCGCCAGGCGGATCAGCTTGCCCAGGCGCAGGTCGCCGCTGAACAGGCAGGCGGTCCAGCCGGCGAAGTGGGCCTTCAGCCAGTCGCCGAGTTCCGGATACCAGGTGGCCAGCTGATCCTGTTCTTCCAGCCGCACGCCGTAAGGCGGGTTGGTGACGATGAGGCCGTGTTCGGCGTGCGGGCGGGTGTCCGCCACGTCGGCCGCCTTCACTTCCACCAGGTCGCCCAGGCCGGCGCGTTCCAGATTGGCGCGGGCGATGTTGACCATGGCTTGCGAACGGTCCGAGCCGCGGATGGGTAACGATGCCGCCGGCAACTCTGCCTTGCGCGCGCCCAGTTGCAGTTTTTCCCATGACGCGGAATCGAAGCTCGACAGCGCCTCGAATCCGAAGCGGCGGCTGCGGCCCGGCGCGCGGTTCAGCGCGATGTCGGCGGCCTCCACCAGGAAGGTGCCGCTGCCGCACAGCGGGTCCAGCAGCGCCTGGCTGCCATCATAGCCAGCCAGCAGCAAGATGCCGGCGGCCAGGTTTTCGCGCAGCGGCGCCTCGCCGGTTTCCTCGCGCCAGCCGCGCTTGAACAGCGGCTCGCCGCTGGTGTCCAGATAAACGGTGGCGGTATCGGCGGTCAGGAAGACATTGATGCGGACGTCCGGATTGCGGGTGTCCACGCTGGGGCGGCCCAACTGCGCCTGGCGGAAACGGTCGCAGATGGCGTCCTTCACCGTCAGCGCGATGTAGTCCAGGCTCTTGACGCGGGCGGCGATGCCGTCGGCCTTCAGTTTGATGGTGCGCGATACATCGAACCAGCGTGGCCAGTCCACGCTCATCGCCAGCCGGTAGATGTCCTGCTCGGCATGGTAGCCGCCGTGGGCCAGGCGCAGCAGAATGCGGCTGGCGGTGCGGCAATGCAGGTTGGCCGCCATCATCAGGCGCGCGTCGCCGGCAAAGGCCACGCCGCCGTCGGCGGGCGCGATGTCGCCGGCGCCCAGCGCCAGCAGCTCATCGGCCAGCACCTGCTCCAGGCCGCGCGGGCAAGGCGCGAACAGCGCCAACCGGCTATCCATGCGGCCGGTTACGCTGCGTTCGATGCGCGGCGCCTGCTCCTGCTCTTGCTGGCGGTCGAAGGAATGTTGCTCGAAACGCCGTTGCGGGTGATCCAGGCGATGGTTGTCCTTCAGCGGCTGCAGGCCGCGCGCTTCGTCGCGGAAGCGGTTGTCGCGCGCCTCTTCTCCCGCTTTGGAAAACAGTTTGCGCGGGGCGCGCTCTTCGCGTGCCGGGCGGTCTTCGCGCGGGGCGCGATCATGCCATTGCGGCTTGTCGTCGCGGCGGAAGCGGTTGTCGCGCTCGC
>NZ_JAUCGU010000019.1:0-17223 GCF_059916625.1 Chromobacterium sp. CCUG 76385 | reverse complement strand
GCCGTCCTCGCGCTTGGAGAACAGCTTGCGCGGGGCGTTGTCGTCGCGAGCCGGGCGGTCTTCGCGCGGGGCGCGGTCCTGCCATTGCGGTTTGTCGTCGCGGCGGAAGCGGTTGTCGCGCTCGCCGTTCTCGCGCTTGGAGAACAGCTTGCGCGGAGCGTTGTCGTCGCGAGCCGGGCGGTCTTCGCGCGGGGCGCGGTCCTGCCATTGCGGCTTGTCGTCGCGGCGGAAGCGGTTGTCGCGTTCGCCGTCCTCGCGCTTGGAGAACAGCTTGCGCGGGGCGTTGTCGTCGCGAGCCGGGCGGTCTTCGCGCGGGGCGCGGTCTTGCCATTTGGCCTGATGCGTTTCGCCCTCGGCGCGCGGCTTGAACGGGCGCGGCGGCGCGTCTTCGGTGTGCAGCGGCTTGCGGCCGGAGGGGCCGCGGTCACGGCTGTAGCGCTTGTCCTGGGCGGGGCCGTCGCGGCGGAAATCCGGCGCGCGTTCCGCGCCTTCCGGCAGCGGTTTGCGGCTGGACGGACCGCGGTCGCGGTCGTAACGGCGCTCCTGGCCGGCTTCCGGCGGACGTTTGTCGAAACGGCGGTCGTCCTGGCGCGGCTGCCAGTCCGGCTTGCCGGCGGGGCGGTCAAAACGCTTGTCCTGGCCGCCTTCCGGGCGCGGTCCGCGCTTGTCGAAACGGCGGTCGTCTTGGCGCGGCTGCCAGTCCGGCTTGCCGGCGGGACGGTCGAAACGCTTGTCCTGGCCGCCTTCCGGGCGCGGTCCGCGCTTGTCGAAACGGCGGTCGTCCTGGCGCGGCTGCCAGTCCGGCTTGCCGGCGGGACGGTCGAAACGCTTGTCCTGGCCGCCTTCCGGGCGCGGGCCGCGCTTGTCGAAGCGGCGGTCGTCCTGACGCGGCTGCCAGTCCGGCTTGGCCGCGCCGGGGCGCGGGCCGGAGTACGGCGCGCGCGGCGGCTTTTCGCCATCCCGCGGCGGCTGGTTTCCGCCTGCCGGCGAGTTGGCCGCGCGTTCGCGGCTGGTTTGATCGCGGCGCTGGCTGGCGCGTTGGCGGGAGCGGAAACTGGACATTGAAACGACCTCGAATTGAACAACTAAATAAGTAATCTTTTAATTTTACCGCATTTGGCCTCCGCCTGCTTGGTGACGCTGCGGCTTTCCGTTACCATAACCGGTTCGATTGGATACTGGATCGCGATGTTGCACAGCAGTTTCGCCCCCCGACTGGTGGCCTGGCAGCGGCGGCACGGCCGCCACGATCTGCCCTGGCAGGTTAGCGACCCCTACCGCGTATGGCTGTCAGAGATCATGCTGCAGCAGACGCAGGTGAAGAGCGTGCTCGACTACTACCCGCGTTTCCTGGCCCGTTTCCCGGATGTGGCGGCCTTGGCGGCCGCGCCGGTGGACGACGTGCTGGCGCAATGGAGCGGTTTGGGCTATTACAGCCGTGCGCGCAATCTGCACAAGGCGGCGCGGATGGTGATGGACGAATTCGGCGGCGTCTTCCCGGCCGAGCGCGAACAGCTGGAGCGCTTGCCTGGCGTGGGGCGATCCACCGCCGCCGCGATTTCCGCCTTCGCCTTTGGCCGGCGCGAAACCATACTGGACGGCAACGTCAAGCGGGTGCTGGCCCGTTGTTTCGGCGTGGAGGGCTTCCCCGGCGAAAAGACGGTGGAGAAGCGGATGTGGGCGCTGGCAGAGCAGATCATGCCGCGCGACGCCGCCGACATCGGCCCGTATGTGCAGGGCCTGATGGACCTGGGCGCCACGGTATGCAGCCGCGGCAAGCCGGCCTGCACCGTCTGCCCCATGCTGGATGGCTGCGTCGCGGCGCGCGACGGGCGCACCGGCGAGCTGCCGACGCCGCGGCCGAAGAAAACGGTGCCCACCCGGCAAACCGTGATGTTGCTGGCGCAGCGCGGCAATCAGGTATGGCTGCGGCGCCGTCCGCCGACAGGCATTTGGGGCGGACTGTTGTCTTTGCCGGAGTTCGCCACCACCTTCGAGATCGAAGACTGGCTGCGCGATGCGGGCGAGGGCGATATGCTGCCCGCCTGGCCGGAGCTGGAGCATGTGTTTACGCATTTTCGCCTGATCATCACGCCGCAGCCGGTCCGCATAGACCAGTTCAGGGCCGCGGGCGTCGCCGAGGCCGATGGCCAGTGGCTGGACATCGATCAGGCGGTGGACGCCGGCGTGCCGGCGCCGGTTCGCCGCTTGCTGTTGAGGCTGGCGCAAGTTTGAAGAGGGCGGGGCGCTTCCCGCCCATGTGGCAAATCCGATGGCCGGGCCCGCCCGGCCGTGGCTAAGACGGCAGGTCCGTCCAGATAGACAGATATGGTTTCCGTAGTCCGCACCGTTGCCGATACCCTGGCCGACGCCGCCGATCCGGCGCGCTGGCTGGAGCGCTTGTCCGCCGCTTATCCCGCGGAGGACGGCGCCCTGCTGGCCCGCGCCTTCGAGGCGGCGCGTCAGATGTATGCCGGCAAGACCGTTCCCTCCACCGGCGAAGACCTGTTCAGCCATGCGGTGGCCGCCGCGGCCATCGTCGCCGATCTGCACCTGTTGCCGGACGCCATCGCGGCGACGCTACTGTTCTCCGCGCCGGACTACCACCCGGACTGGCAGCTGTGGCTGACGGAAACCTTCAATCCCACCGTGGCCATGCTGGTGGACGGCGTCGGCGGCGTGCGCCGCATCACCGAATTCGCCCGCATCGACAAGATGGCCACGCCGGAAGACTGCGCGCGCCAAGCCGAGACCATGCGCAAGATGCTGCTGGCGATGGTGGCGGACATCCGTGTGGTGCTGATCAAGCTGGCCTGGCGCACGCAAACCATGCATTACCTGGCCAATGTGGCCGATGAGGCGGTGCGCCGCCGCATCGCCGGCGAGACGCTGGAGCTGTTCGCGCCCTTGGCCAACCGCCTGGGCGTATGGCAGATCAAGTGGGAGCTGGAGGACCTGGGCCTGCGCCACACCGAGCCGGACACCTACAAGAAGATCGCCAAGCTGCTGGACGAGCGGCGGCTGGAGCGCATCGACTATATCGAGCGCGTGCTGGACGTGCTGCGCGAAGAATTGAGCAAGGCCGGCGTCAAGGCCGAAGTGGCCGGCCGGCCCAAGCACATCTATTCCATCTGGAAGAAGATGAAGAAGAAAAAGCTCGACTTCTCCGAGCTTTACGACATCCGCGCGGTGCGCATCCTGGTGGACAAACTGCCGGACTGCTACACCGCGCTCGGCATCATTCACGGCATGTGGCAGCCGATACGCGGCGAGTTCGACGACTACATCTCGCATCCCAAGGCCAATAACTACCGCAGCCTGCACACCGCGGTGATCGGCCCCGAGGACAAGGCGCTGGAGGTGCAGATCCGCACCTTCGAGATGCACGAGCACGCCGAATTCGGCGTGGCGGCGCACTGGCGCTACAAGGAAGGCGGCAAGGGCGACGCGGCTTACGAGGAGAAAATCTCCTGGCTGCGCCAGCTGCTGGATTGGCGCGAGGAAATGTCCGACCGCGAAGGCCTGGCCGAGGCGTTCAAGACCGAGCTGTTCGCCGACACCATCTATGTGCTGACGCCGCAAGGCAAGGTGCTGGCGCTGCCGCAGGGCGCCACCCCGATCGACTTTGCCTACGCCATCCATTCCGGCCTGGGCAACCGCTGCCGCGGCGCCAAGGTGGAAGGGCAGATCGTGCCGCTGTCCACGCCGCTGCAGAACGGCCAGCGCGTGGAGATCCTGGCGGCGAAGGAAGGCGGCCCGTCGGTCAACTGGCTGCACGACGGCTGGGTGAAGAGCCATCGCGCCATCTCCAAGATCCGTCAGTACATCCGGCTGCAGAACGCCGACACCGTGCGCGAAACCGGCAAGGCGCTGTTCGAGCGCGAACTGGCGCGGCGTCCGCACATTCAGCCTAATCTGCAGCAACTGGCGGAAAAGCTAGGCTACGACAAGCTCGATGAAGTCTATGGCGCGCTGGGGCATGGCGAACTGACCATGCGCGCCGTCAGCAACGCCATCACCAGCTTCGCGCCGCCGCCGGCGGTGGAGGTGCTGCCGGAAAGCCTGGTCAAGGCCAGCAAGGGCGGCCACGACGCGGGCGGCGTGCTGATCGAGGGCGTGGACAACCTGATGACGGTGCTGGCCAAGTGCTGCAAGCCGGCGCCGCCGGACCAGGTGATGGGCTTTGTGACCAAGGGCCGCGGCATCTCCATCCACCGCAGCAGCTGCATCACCCTGAAAAAGCTGTCGCAGGAAGTGCCGGAGCGTTTGATCGCGGCGGAGTGGGGCGACCAGAAAAACAGCGTGTTCCCGATAGACATCGAGGTGATCTCGATGGACCGCCCCGGCCTGCTGCGCGATCTGTCCGATGTGCTGTCGCGCGAGAAGCTGAACCTGATCGGCGTCAACACGCTGGCGCGCGACCATCGCAGCCGGCTGCGGCTGACGGTGGAAGTGAGGCAGGTGCAGGACATCAGCCGCGTGTTGTCTCGTTTGATGGAGTTGTCCGGCGTGCAGGAAGCGCGCCGGGTATAAGCCAAACAATAATGGAAGCCGGCTGAAAGGCCCGCGCGGCGGGTGTTTCAGCCGGTTTGGTTTTTTAGGCGATGCTCACGCCAAGGCCGCCGGTTTGCGTTTAAGCAAGTCCGCGTGATTCGCGATTTGCTTTCACGTGAAGAAATTTTCATAATCGCATCCAGTGACTCGGACAAAAACACCGTCATGTTGACGGGTGCTAGCCGGGGCCGAGCGATGCCATCCTAGAGAGAATGACCATGTCTGCATTGATTGAAGCCGCGCGCCGCGCGCTGTCCCTGATGGACCTGACCACCCTCAACGACGACGATACCGATGCCAAGGTGATCGCGCTGTGCCACAAGGCCAAGAGCCAGGACGGCACCGTCGCCGCCGTATGCGTATTCCCGCGCTTCGTGCCCATCGCCAAGAAAACGCTGCGCGAAGCGGGCTGCCCGGAAGTGCTGGTGGCCACTGTCACCAACTTCCCGCACGGCAATGATGACGTCGCCATCGCCGTGGCCGAGACGCGCGCCGCCATCGCCTACGGCGCCGACGAAGTGGACGTGGTGTTTCCGTACCGCGCGCTGATGGCCGGCAACCGCGACATCGGCTTCGAGCTGGTCAAGGCCTGCAAAGAGGCCTGCGGCGACAAGCTGCTGAAAGTCATCATCGAAAGCGGAGAGCTGAAAGACCCGGCGCTGATCCGCGCGGCCAGCGAGATTTCCATCCGCGCCGGCGCCGATTTCATCAAGACTTCCACCGGCAAGGTGCCGGTCAACGCCACGCTGGAAGCGGCGGACGTGATGCTGAACGTGATCAAGGAAACCGGCGGCCAGTGCGGCTTCAAGGCTGCCGGCGGCGTGAAGAGCGCGGCCGAGGCCGCGCAGTATCTGGATCTGGCCGGCCGCCTGTTGGGTGACGGCTGGGTGACGGCAGCGCACTTCCGCTTTGGCGCGTCCAGCTTGCTGGCCAATCTGCAGATCGAGATCGCCGGCGGCGTCGCCAAGCCGAGCAGCGGCTACTGATTATTTAGGAATTCGCGGGGTTACCGCACTCTGGCCGGGCGATTTCCCGGCCGCATCGCCCATTGCCGTTTCATTCTGCAGCGCAGTGGGTATCAGGCAGGGAGAATGCCATGTTTTTGCCGCAGGAAATCATTCGCAAAAAACGCGACGGCGTGATGCTGTCGCAGCAAGACATTCAACAATTCGTTGCCGGCATCACCGACAACAGCGTGGCGGACAGCCAGATCGCCGCTTTGGCGATGGCCATCTACTTCAACGGCATGGAGCTGGAAGAGAACGTCCACTTGGCGCTGGCCATGCGCGATTCCGGCCGCCGCATGCACTGGAAAGATCTGAACCTGCCCGGCCCCATCGTGGACAAGCATTCCACCGGCGGCGTGGGCGACGTGGTGTCGCTGATGCTCGGACCCATGGTCGCCGCCTGCGGCGGCTTCGTGCCCATGATTTCCGGCCGCGGCCTGGGCCACACCGGCGGCACGCTGGACAAGCTGTCGGCGGTGCCGGGCTATAACCCGTTCCCGGACCCGGAACTGTTCCGCAAGGTGGTGAAGGAAGTCGGCGTGGCCATCATCGGCCAGACTTCCGACCTGGCCCCGGCCGACCGCCGCTTCTACGCCACCCGCGACGTCACCGCCACCGTCGAATCCATTGCCCTGATCACCGCGTCCATCCTGTCCAAGAAGCTGGCGGCGGGCCTGGACGTGCTGGTGATGGACGTCAAGGCCGGCAGCGGCGCCTTCATGCCGACCATGCAGAAGTCCATCGAACTGGCCGAACGCATCGTCAAGGTGGGCAACGGCGCCGGCGTGGCCACCACCGCGCTGATCACCGAGATGAGCCAGCCCTTGGCCTCCACCGCCGGCAACAGCATCGAAACCCGCGAGGCCGTGCGTTACCTGAAGGGCGACGAGCGCAACCCGCGCCTGCACGAAGTGACCATGGCGCTGTGCGCGCAGATGTTGATCGGCGGCAAGCTGGCCAGCGACGAGGCCGACGCGCGCGCCAAGCTGCAAGCCGCGCTGGATTCCGGCCGCGCCGCCGAGATCTTCGGCCGCATGGTCACCGCGCTGGGCGGTCCGGCCGACTTCCTGGAAAACTACGACCGCCATCTGGCGCCGGCGCCCATCGTGCGCCCGGTATTCGCCGACAAGGCTGGCTACGTGGGTTCGATGGATACCCGCGGCATCGGCATGGCCGTTTGCGCGCTGGGCGGCGGCCGCCGTCTGGCCAGCGACGAGCTGGATTTCCGCGTAGGACTGTCGCAGTTCGTCGAACTGGGTCGGAATATCAGCAAGGACACCCCGCTGATGATGATCCACGCCGCAGACGAGGCGAGCTTCGAAGACGCGGCGCGCCGCGTCAAGGCAGCCATCCGCATCGATGAAATCGCGCCGGCTACGCTGCCGCAGGTTTACCAGATCATCCGTGGCGAATAAGGCCAGGGAGGCAGCATGAAACGCGCAATTATCATTATTCTCGATTCGCTCGGCATCGGCGCCGCGGCGGACGCCGACAAGTTCGGCGACGCCGGCAGCAACACGCTCGGCCACATCGCCATGGAGGCGGCCGCCGGCCGCGCCGACGTGGGCCGCAGCGGCCCGCTGAAGCTGCCCAATCTGTCCAAGATGGGCCTGGGCCACGCCTGCCAGCTGTCGTCCGGCTACTTCCCGGAAGGGATGGACCCGGCCGCGCCGCTGGCGGCCTATGGCTACGCCCGCGAAATCTCCAGCGGCAAGGACACGCCGTCCGGCCATTGGGAAATCGCCGGCGTGCCGGTGCTGTTCGACTGGGGCTATTTCAGCGAGCACGACAACAGCTTCCCGCAGGCATTGCTGGACGCCATTGTCGAGAAGGCCGGCTTGCCAGGCTATCTGGGCAATTGCCACGCCTCCGGCACCGAGATTCTGGACCGTCTGGGCGAGGAGCACATGCAAACCGGCAAGCCGATCTTCTACACCTCGGCCGACTCGGTGTTCCAGATCGCCTGCCATGAAGAGACCTTTGGCCTCGACCGGCTGTACGAGCTGTGCAAGATCACCCGCGAGCTGCTGGAGCCGTACAATATCGGCCGCGTGATCGCCCGTCCGTTCATTGGCGAGGGCAAGGGGAAGTTCGCCCGCACCGGCAACCGCAAGGACCTGGCGGTGGAGCCGCCGGCGCCGACCGTGTTGAAAAAGCTGGCCGACGCCGGCGGCGACGTGGTGTCGATCGGCAAGATCGCCGACATCTACGCCCATGTCGGCATCACCCACAAGCACAAGGCCACCGGCTTTGACCAGCTGTGGGACGCCACGCTGACCGCCATGAATCAGCATCGGGACAAGCCGGCCATCATCATGGCAAACTTCGTCGATTTCGACTCCAGCTACGGCCATCGCCGCAATACTGCCGGCTACGCCGCGGCGCTGGAAGAGTTCGACGCGCGCCTGCCGGAAGTCATGGCAGCGATGGGTGACGACGATATCCTGATCCTGTCGGCCGACCACGGCTGCGATCCGACCTGGCCGGGCACCGACCACACCCGCGAGCACATCCCGGTGTTGTGCTACGGCAAGTCGGTCAAGCCGGGCAGCGTGGGAGAGCGAACCACCTTTGCCGACATCGGTCAGAGCGTGGCCAGCCATCTTGGCCTGCCTGCCATGGATTACGGCACGTCCTTCCTGGACTGAGTCCTACCCTGCGGGCCGCCTGGCGGCCCGCTCACCGCATTTGAGCGGCCCGGATCACGGGCTGCCGCCAGACTATTGCATATCGCTTAGAGGAGACTTTCAATGGCTACCCCGCATATCAACGCCAAGGATGGCGCTTTCGCCGAAACCGTACTGATGCCAGGCGATCCGCTGCGCGCCAAGATGATCGCCGAAACCTTCCTGGAAGGCGCGGAGCAGGTGACCAATGTGCGCAATGTGTTCGGCTACACCGGCAGCTACAAGGGCAAGCGCCTGTCGGTGATGGCGCACGGCATGGGCATCCCGTCCGCCAGCATCTACACCACGGAGCTGATCAAGGACTACGGCGTCAAGAACATCATCCGCATCGGCTCCTGCGGCGCGGTGACGCCCGACATCAAGCTGCGCGAGCTGTTCATCGCCATGGGCGCGTCCACCGACAGCAAGGTGAACCGCATGCGCTTCAACGACCATGACTACGCCGCCATCGCCGACTACACGCTGCTGCGCACCCTGGTGGACACCGCGGCGGAGCAGGGCAAGAAAGTGACCGTCGGCAATGTGTTCTCCGCCGACCTGTTCTACGGCGTGCAGCCGAACATGCTGGACGTGCTCTCCAAGATGCAGGTCAACGTGATCGAGATGGAGCTGGCCGGCATCTACGCCGTAGCGGCCCAATACGGCGCGCGCGCGGCCGGCATCCTGACCGTGTCGGACATTATTCCGACCGGCGAGGCCACCAGCGCCGAGGAGCGCCAGACTTCCTTCCGCGACATGATGGAAGTGGCGCTGGACGCGGCGATCAAGCTGTAAATCGCTGATTTGCCGATGAAACGGGCGCCGGCGGCGCCCGTTTCGCCTTGCCGCGGCAAGGGTGTCTCATTGGCGCACATGATTTATCGTGCAGTGCACAAAAACTACTTGCCTAATTCCGGTGGGATACCGATAATCGGTATTGCATCAGGGCGTTACGCACTGTGGCGCCTTGGTGTTGTCTCCTCCATCCTCCTTCTCAAAGGTGGAACTTGGCGCAACACGCAGCAGCGTTGCGCTTTTTTTTGACCATATTTACCACGCCTCGCACAGTTTCCCGCCCTCCGGAAATCTGTTGTGTCACAAGGGTTTGACAGCGACCCGGCCATTGCTCTAAAATCCGTAACTTTCAAGAATTACGATGGAAGAGTTCCATGAAGACCTTTTCTGCCAAGCCGCATGAGGTAAAGCGCGAGTGGTACGTGGTCGACGCCGCCGATAAGGTGCTGGGTCGCCTGGCTGCCGAAATCGCCCGCCGCCTGCGTGGCAAACACAAGCCGGAATTCACTCCGCACGTAGATACCGGCGACTTCATCGTTGTGGTGAACGTCGAAAAACTGCGCGTGACCGGTACCAAGGCCCAAGACAAGAAGTACTACCGTCACTCCGGCTACCCGGGCGGTATCTACGAACGCACTTTCACCGAACTGCAAAACCAGTTCCCGGAACGCGTTCTGGAGAAAGCCGTCAAAGGCATGCTGCCGAAGGGTCCGCTGGGTTACGCCATGATCAAGAAGCTCAAGGTGTACTCTGGTTCCGAGCATCCGCACTCCGCCCAACAGCCCAAAGTGCTGGAAATCTGATTTTAAGGCATAACAATGAACGGTAAATACTACTACGGCACCGGCCGTCGCAAGAGCTCCGTCGCTCGCGTGTTCATGCAAAAAGGTTCCGGCCAGATCATCGTTAACGGCAAGCCGGTTGACGAGTATTTTGCCCGCGAAACTGGTCGCATGGTTATCCGCCAGCCGCTGGTCCTGACCGAAAACCTCGAATCCTTCGACATCAAGGTGAACGTGGTTGGCGGTGGTGAAACCGGCCAGGCCGGCGCAATCCGCCACGGCATCACCCGCGCCCTGATCGACTTCGACGCCGCTCTGAAGCCTTCCCTGTCCGCCGCTGGTTACGTTACCCGCGACGCTCGTGAAGTTGAGCGTAAGAAGGTCGGCCTGCGCAAAGCACGTCGCGCCAAGCAGTTCTCCAAGCGTTAATCGCTCGGTTCTGCATGGAAAAAAACCGCCTGGCCTTGGCCCGGCGGTTTTTTCTTTTCTTTATGTGTTGCCGCGGTCTTGCCGCGACAGCCTTCACTGCCTAAACTGTCGCCTTTGCGACATTTTTTTATATAAAGGGCTGGCCATGATCAAGGTTGGGATCGTCGGAGGAACCGGTTACACCGGGGTGGAGTTATTGCGCTTGCTGGCCAAGCATCCGCAGGCCCGGGTAACGGCAGTGACCTCGCGCAAGGATGCCGGCATCCGCGTCGACGAGATGTTCCCCAGCCTGCGCGGCCGCATCGATCTGGCGTTCACCACGCCGGATGAGGCCAGGCTGCAGGATTGCGATGTCGTGTTTTTCGCCACGCCCAACGGCATTGCCATGCAGGAAGCGACGGCCTTGCTGGATGCCGGCGTGCGGGTGATAGACCTGGCGGCGGACTTCCGCATCAAGGACGTCTACGAGTGGGAAAAGTGGTACGGCGTCAAGCATGCCGCGCCGCATCTGGTGGCCGACGCCGTCTACGGCTTGCCGGAAGTGAACCGCGAGGCGATCCGCAATGCGCGGCTGGTGGCCAACCCGGGCTGCTACCCGACTGCCGTGCAACTGGGCTTTCTGCCCTTGATCGAGGCGGGCGTGATCGACGCCGGCAGCTTGATTGCCGACTGCAAGTCCGGCGTGTCCGGCGCCGGCCGCAAGGGCGAGATCGGGGCGCTGCTGGCCGAGGCCGGCGATTCCTTCAAGGCCTATGGCGTGGCCGGCCACCGTCACCTGCCGGAAATCCGCCAGGGTCTGTCCCATATCGGCGGCAAGCAGGTCGGCCTGACTTTTGTGCCGCACCTGACGCCGATGATACGCGGCATCCACGCCACGCTGTACGCGCGGCTGACCAAGGATGTCGATCTGCAGCAGCTGTTCGAGCGCCGTTACGCCGGCGAAGGTTTCGTCGACGTGCTGCCGGCCGGCAGCCATCCGGAAACCCGCTCGGTGCGCGGCGCTAATCTGTGCCGCATCGCGGTGCATAGGCCGCAGGGCGGCGACACCGTGGTGGTGTTGTCGGTGATAGACAATCTGGTCAAAGGCGCGGCCGGCCAGGCGGTGCAGAACATGAATCTGATGTTCGGCCTGCCGGAAACCGACGGCCTGGATGTGGTGCCCTTGCTGCCTTGAGGGGCGATCCGCCATCCTCGCAGATCAAGCTCAATCGTCGATTGGGCGCGGCGGAACGGCCGGCACGGCCGGGCTTCCGCCCTACGACAATCGTGCTAGGGACTGTTGACGTTTGGGGAGTGGTCGCGCCGGGATGCATTTTGCGCCGAATCGAGGCGTTTCGCGCGCCGCATAGTCATTCTCTGCCAGCGCGGAACAACGAAGAGTCGGCGCGAAAGGCGCCCGGCCCTGCGGGTTTGGCCGCTTTGGGCCGGAAGCCGCGTTGCCCAGTCCTTGCATAGAATGACTATGCGTCGGACTGCGCGCCTTGCTTCCGGGCCAAATCGGCTCAAACGCGATCCACTCACCAAACGTCAACAGCCCCTAGGGGCTTGAAGGCTCGCCATTCGCCCCGATATCCGACTAAAATAGTGGGTGAATGGCCGCGAACCGGCCCGACTGAATGCGAGGTTACACATGACAGAAGCTGCTACCGAAATGCCGAGCCCGATCAACTTCACCGACAGCGCCTGCACCAAGGTGCTGGACCTGATCGCGGAAGAGGGCAATCCCGACCTGAAGCTGCGCGTCTTCGTGACCGGTGGTGGCTGTTCCGGCTTCCAATACGGTTTCACGTTCGACGAGATCGCCAACGAGGACGATACCGCCATCGAGCGCCAGGGCGTGACTTTCCTGGTGGACCCGATGAGCTACCAGTACCTGGTCGGCGCCGAGATCGACTACCAGGAAAGCCTGGAAGGCTCGCAGTTTGTGATCCGCAATCCGAACGCCACCACGACTTGCGGTTGTGGTTCTTCGTTCTCGGTGTGATACTGAGCGAAGGTGAGAACCAGGCTCGGGCACTTGCCCGGGCCTTTTTGCTGTGGAATCCACGACATGAACAAACTGCCGCCAGTGGTATTGCCCAAGATAGAATTCAACCGCGAGTTCACTTTCACTGACGCCGATTTCGAACGCATCCGCAAGTTGATCTACAAGGAAGCGGGGATTGCGCTCAATCCATCCAAAAAAGACATGGTGTATGGCAGGCTGGTGCGCCGCATCCGCGAGCTGAAGCTGCCCGGTTTTGCCGCCTACGTCGATTTTCTGGAGTCGATAGGCGGCAAGCGCGAGTTCGAGCAGTTCGTCAACGCGCTGACCACCAACCTGACCTTCTTCTTCCGCGAGGAGCACCATTTCCCCATCCTGTCGGAACATCTGAAGAAGCGGGCAGCGGCCGGCGGCGAGTTGTCCATCTGGTGCGCGGCGGCCTCCACCGGCGAGGAACCGTACTCGCTGGCGATCACCGCCCTGGAGGCCTTCCCCGGCATGTCGCGGCCGAATGTCACCGTGCTGGCCACCGATCTGGATACCAGCGTGCTGGAAACCGGGCGCGCCGGCATTTATTCGGCAGACAAGATCGCCCGCCTGCCGGCCGGACATGCGGTCAAGTATTTCGACAAGCTGCCGGACGGCAGTTACCAGGCCAAGCAGGCGCTGCGCAATATGATCACCTTCCAGCGGCTGAATCTGGTGGAGGGAAACTGGAGCGTGCGCAAGCAGTTCGACGCCATTTTCTGCCGCAATGTGATGATCTATTTCGACCGCGATACCCAGTTCGGCGTGCTCAAGCGTTTCGCCCCGCTGTTGAAGCCGGATGGCCTGCTGTTCGTCGGCCACTCGGAAAACTTCTATTTCGCGTCCGATTATTTCCATCTGCGCGGCAAGACCGTGTACGAGCACGCCAAGAAATAGGCGGGTTGTCCGACAAAATAGTCGCCGCCGCGCGCATTTGGCTTTAACATTCCGCCATAACGGGCAAGCGCGTCTTGCCCGTTGTCTTGTCTGATGGAGGCGGAATGCGTGTGGCAGTACTTGGGGCCGGCGTGGTGGGCGTGTCCACCGCCTGGTTCCTGGCCAGAATGGGCCATGAAGTGGTGGTGCTGGAGCGTGCCTGCGGCGCGGCGCGCGAGACCAGCTTCGCCAATGGCGGCCAGCTGTCGGTCAGCCAGTCCGAGCCGTGGGCCAATCCGCGGGCGCCGTGGCAGGTGCTGCGCTGGCTGTGGCGCGACGACGCGCCCCTGCTGTTCCGGCCCCGGCTGGAGCCGGCGCAATGGCGCTGGATCGCCGATTTCCTGCTGGAGTGCCTGCCTGGGCGCGACCACAGCAATACGCGGCAGATGGTGGCCTTGGGGCTGTATAGCCGCGACGCGATGCGCCTGCTGCGCGAGGAAACCGGCATCGCCTACCGCCGCTTGTCGCGCGGCATTCTGACCCTGCATTACACGGCCGGCCAGTTGGCCCTGGCCGAGCGGGCCGCCGCCAGGATGCGGCGGCTGGGGGTGGATAAACGGATTCTGGCGCCGGATCAGCTGCTGGCGCTGGAGCCGGCCTTGGCGTCGGCGCTGCCGCAACTGGCCGGCGCCAGTTGGTGCCCGGACGACGAATCCGGCGATGTCCATCTGTTCACGCGCGGTCTGGCCGAAGCGGCTGCCGGCCTGGGCGTGGAGTTCCGCTACAATACCCGGATCAATGCCTTGGAGACGACGGCCGGCGCAGTCAGCGCGGTGTCGGTGACGGGGCCGGACGGCAGTTACCAGCGGGTGACGGCCGACGCTTACGTGTTGGCGCTGGGCAGCCATTCTCCGCTATTGACCGCGCCGCTGGGTCTCAGGCTACCCATTTATCCGGCCAAGGGATATTCGGCGACGGTGCCGGTGAGGAGCCTGGTGGCGGCGCCCATGGTCAGCATTACCGACGAAGCGCATAAGCTGGTATTCAGCCGCCTGGGCGACGAACTGCGCATCGCGGGCACGGCTGAATTGTCCGGCTATTCGTCCCATCTCCATCCGGCCCGCTGCGCCGCCTTGCTGCGGCGAGGGCAGGCCCTGTTTCCCGACGCCTGCGACTGGGATGCCGCGCGTTTCTGGACCGGTCTGCGGCCGGCCACGCCGGGCAATGTGCCGCTGATCGGCAAGAGCGGCATCGGCAAACTGTATCTGAACACCGGCCACGGCACCTTGGGCTGGACCGAAGGCGCGGGCTCGGGACGGGCCCTGGCCGAAATCATCAGCGGCCGCAAGCCGCAATTGGACTTTTCCTTCCGCGGCATGTGACGGGCGGCGGGCGAGGCAGGCAATACCGCCGGCGCATGGAGCCGGCATCTGGAGCAAGAATGAGCGAAGTGCAGGAAATGACGCCGTACCAACTGCTGGGCGGCGAAGGGGTGGTGCGTTGGCTGACGGACCGGTTCTACGACATCATGGACAGCGAGCCTGCGGCAAAGCCGCTGCGCGACATGCATCCAGCCGATTTGTCCGGCTCGCGCCAGAAGCTGTTCATGTTTTTGTCCGGCTGGCTGGGCGGCCCGTCTCTGTACATGGAGGCTTTTGGCCATCCACGCCTGCGCATGCGCCACATGCCGTTTGCCGTCGACGAGGCGGCGCGCGACCAGTGGATGCTGTGCATGCGGCAGGCCGTGAGCGAACTGGTGGTGGAGGACTGGCTGAAGGACAAGCTGCTGGAAGCGTTCTACAACACGGCGGATTTCATGCGAAACCGCTGATTTACAAGCGGTTCTTGACGGCTGCGCGGCTTGGTCCATGATTAAACTATCAATGGATGGAGTTGTGCCATGGTCGGCCGTCTGCTGTTCTTGCTTGCCTTCTGGCTGCAGTGCGCAGCCGCGCAGGCGGCGTGTATGCCGCAGGCCTTGATGTGCGCTTCGCCGCGCGATGCCGCCGTGCAGAAGCAGGATTTTGCGCCGCAGGGGCTGCAGCTGGGGCCGGTGCGTCTGGAGCAGGATGCTGACGGCCATACATTGCGGCTGGTGCCCAATGTGGACCTGGGCAAGCGCACCCATCTGACCGTCAAGATGCACAATAAGGACGTCGGCCTGAAGCTGCGCTTCAATACCGACTGATCCCTCCTCAGCGCGGCCGGTGGCCGCGTTCTATCTGCACGCCTACCCGTTTGACGCCGGGCAGAATGCCCAGCTTGGTCACCGCTACCCTGACCCAGGGCGCGCCGAACTCCTCGCGCACCATTTTGGCGATATGCTCGGCCAGGGCCTCCAGCAGCAGGAAGTGCTGTTCCTCCAGCGATTGGCGCAAACGTTCCACCACGACGCCGTAGTGTATGGTGTCGCCGATATTGTCGCTGTGGCAGGGCGTGTCGCTGGGAATGCCGATTTCCAGGTCGATTTCAATGGTCTGGGCGGCGGTGCGCTCCCAGTCGTACACGCCGATCACGGTGTCGGCGCGCACTTCGCGCAGGAATATGATGTCCATCAGTCCTAGGAGGTTGGGCTTTGGCGCCCGATACCGTAAAATCCGAAACCTCCTATTCTAATCTAACGGACACACCACCACCATGACCACGACCGCATTTGCATTTGTCCTGGCGGCCTATCTGATCGGTTCGCTGTCTTTCGCCGTGATCGTCAGCAAGGCGATGGGCATGGCCGACCCGCGCAGCTACGGCTCCGGCAACCCCGGCGCCACCAATGTGCTGCGCAGCGGCAAGAAGCTGGCGGCGGTGCTGACGCTGCTAGGCGACGGCGCCAAGGGCTGGGTGGCGGTGGCGCTGGCTGCCTGGCTGGGTCCGCGCTACGGCCTGAGCGAGCAGGGCATCGCCATGTGCGCGCTGGCCGTGCTGTTCGGCCACATGTGGCCGGTGTTCTTCGGTTTCAAGGGCGGCAAAGGCGTGGCCACCGCGGTAGGCATTCTATTCGGCATCAGCCTGCCGCTGGCGCTGGCGGCGATCGCCACCTGGCTGTTCATGGCCTTCGTGGTGAAGATTTCCTCGCTGTCCGCCCTGGTCGCTTGCGTGCTGGTTCCGGTTTACGCCTACTTCATCCTGGGGCCGCAGAGCGTGTTCTTCGGCACCTGCATCATCATCGCCATCGTGGTGATCCACCGCCACAAGTCGAACCTGATCAAGCTGATGACCGGCCAGGAAGACAAGATAGGCGGCAAGAGCGACGCCAGCTGACGCCTGATTTTCGCCCAAGAAAAAGCCGTCCCGGATGGGACGGCTTTTTGTTTATCGATGGACGATCAGTGGAAATCGCTGGCGAAACGCGCCCAGCGCGGCATCCAGTTGCCGGTGATGTCGGTGGAGGCGATGACGCCGACGGCGCGGCCGATCAGCAGATTGCGCGGCACCAGGCCGAAGTAGCGCGAATCGGCGCTGTCGTCGCGGTTGTCGCCCAGCATCATGTACTGCCCCGGCGGGATCGTGATCGGGCCGAAGCTGCTGCGCGCGTTGACGCCGGCCAGCCATTGCACCCGGTGCGGCGGCAGTACGCCGCTTTCTTGCAAGCGCAGCGCCGGCAGCGCCACATTGTCCGCCACGGTCTCCGTCAGTTGCTGCAGCGGTTGGTAATGGGCGGTGCGGCCGTTGATGATCAGTTCCTCATTGCGCATTTCCACCACATCGCCGGGCACGGCTACCAATCGCTTGATCAGCCGCGTGCCGTCCTTGGGCGATGCGAAGGTGACGATGTCGCCGCGTTGCGGTTCGCCGGTGCGCTGCAGGATGACGTTGCTCAAGGGCAGCTTCAGGTCGTAGGCCAGCCGGTTGACCAGCACCACGTCGCCTTCCAGCACGGTGGGACGCATCGAACCGGACGGGATCGGGTTCCAGTCCGCCACCGCGGTCCGGAACAGGCCGAATACCAAAAGGAAAACCAGAAATCCGCGATTATTGCGCAGCCAGTTATTCATTTTTCTTTCCATGTGGATGAGGGGAGCCGTTTATTAGGGGCTGTTGACGTTTGGTGAGTGGATCGCGTTTGAGCCGATTTGGGCCGGAAGCAAGGCGCACAGTCCGACGCA
>NZ_JAUCGU010000018.1:12326-78027 GCF_059916625.1 Chromobacterium sp. CCUG 76385 | reverse complement strand
AGCAGATACAACCTGTGCATTGTTTGCAGGAAGCGGTGGGGCGAGGCTACCAACTTACAATTGGGACATAGCCTTTTGTTTTGCCTCGGACAAACACAAGACCCGCCGCGGCAACTACACTATAGTGGCCTACCCAAACACGCCGTACAGGAAGCGATTCATGCTGATGTTGCCGTTTTTCAAGCTGATGGCCGAAAAAAAGGCCAGCGATCTGTTCATGACCAGCGCGGCGCCGCCGATGCTGAAAGTGGCCGGCGAATTGCAGTCGGTCAACGACAAGCCGCTGACGGCTGAAATGGTCAAACAGCTGGCCTACAGCCTGATGAGCGAACACGACATCGCCGAGTTCGAGCGCGAGCGCGAAATGAACCTGGGCCACCCCATCACCGGCCTGGGCAGCTTCCGCATCAATATTTTCTGGCAGCGCGGCTCGGTCAGCATGGTGGTGCGCTACATCATGCCCAATATCCCGTCGCTGGAAAGCCTGCAATTGCCGGCCAAGCTGGGCGAGCTGATCCAGCAGAAGCGCGGCCTGATCCTGGTGGTGGGCGCCACCGGCTCCGGCAAGAGCTCGACCGTGGCGGCGATGCTGCAGATGCGCAACCAGAACATGAAGGGCCACATCCTCACCATCGAGGACCCGATCGAGTTTCTGCACCGCCACGACCAGTCCATCGTCAACCAGCGCGAAGTGGGCTTCGACACCCTGTCTTACGAGCGCGCGCTGAAAAACGCCATGCGCGAAGCGCCGGACGTGCTGATGATAGGCGAGATCCGCGACGCGGAAACGCTGATCCACGCCATCAACTACGCCCAGTCCGGCCACCTGTGCATCTCCACGCTGCACGGCAACAACAGCTATCACATGCTGAACCGGGTGATCAATTTCTTCCCGCCGGAAAGCCGCCACTCTCTGCTGCTGGACCTGTCCGCCTCGCTGCGCGCGGTGGTGTCGCAACGGCTGGTGGCCACGGCCGACGGCAGCCGCGCGCCGGCCATCGAACTTCTGATCAATACCCCACACATAGCAGAGTTGATTCGCAGCGGCGAGATGGACAAAATCAAGGAAGCCATCGAAAGCAGCATGAGCGATGGCGCGCAAACCTTCGAGCAGGCGCTGTACCAACTGTACCGGGACGGCCGCATCACGCTGGAAGAGGCGCTGAAAAACGCCGACTCGCCAACCAATCTGTACTGGCTGGTCAATCAATCCAAAGAAAGCGGCAAAGACAAATCTGGCCCCGCCAGCGCGGCCAGCTTCGACAGCATCAAACTGGACTTGTAAACCCACCCGATGATTACCCTCTACGGCATTCCCAACTGCAATACCGTGAAGAAGGCCCGCCAATGGCTGGCCGACAACGGCATCGACTATGTCTTCCACGACTTCAAGAAACAGGGCATAGACGCCGCGCGCCTGCAGGCCTGGACCACCCAGGTGCCGCTGGCCAAGCTGGTGAACCGCCAGGGCACCACCTGGCGCGCGCTGCCGGACGACAGCAAGGCGGCCGCGGACGAAACCGCCGGCGCCATCGCGCTGATGCTGGACAAGCCGTCCGTGATCAAACGCCCGGTGCTGGAATGGGACGGCAAAGTCGGCGTCGGCTTCTCCGAGGCCGACTGGGCGGAGCGCTTCGGCAAATGAGCGCGACGCTGGATTTGACTCGCGAGCTGATCCGCCGCGATTCCGTCACCCCGCGCGACGAAGGCTGCCAGGCGCTGATGATAGACCGGCTGCAAGCCATAGGCTTCAAGGTGGAGAAGATGCGCCACGGCGACGTGGACAACTTCTGGGCGCGCAGGGGCGACGCCGGCCCGCTGTTCTGCTTCGCCGGCCATACCGACGTGGTGCCCACCGGCCCGCTGGACAAGTGGGACAGCCCGCCGTTCGAGCCGACCGTGCGCAACGGCCTGCTCTACGGCCGCGGCGCCGCGGACATGAAGGCCTCGCTGGCCGCCTTCGTCACCGCCTGCGAACGCTTCGTCGCCGAGCATCCGGACCACAAGGGCTCGTTATCGCTGTTGATCACCTCGGACGAGGAAGGCGTGGCCACCGATGGCACGGTGAAAGTGGTGGATGCGCTGGAAGCGCGCGGCGAAAGCATAGACTACTGCATCGTCGGCGAACCCACCTCCGAACAGCGCCTGGGCGACACCATCAAGAACGGCCGCCGCGGCTCGCTGTCCGGCCGGCTGATCGTGCACGGCATCCAGGGCCACATCGCCTATCCGCAACTGGCGAAGAACCCCATCCATCTGCTGGCCCCGGCGCTGGCCGAGCTGGCCGCCACGCGCTGGGACGACGGCAACGCCTTCTTCCCGCCCACCAGCTGGCAGGTGTCGAACATCCAGGCCGGCACCGGCGCCACCAACGTCATCCCCGGCCACTGCGAGCTGCTGTTCAACTTCCGCTTCTCGCCGGAAAGCACGGCGGAAAACCTGAAGGAGCGCGTGTATCAGATCCTGGACCGGCACGGCTTGGCTTATGAACTGCACTGGCAGCTGTCCGGTCAGCCCTTCATCACGCCGCCAGGCGCCTTGACTCAGGCGCTGAGCCAGGCCATCGCCGACGTGGCCGATGCCAAGGCCGTGCTGTCCACCACCGGCGGCACCTCGGACGGCCGCTTCATCAAGCGCATCGCGCGCGAGCTGGTGGAGTTCGGCCCGATCAACGCCACCATCCACAAGCTCAACGAGTGCGTGGCGGTGGCCGATATCGAACCGCTGGCCGATATCTACCGCCGCACGCTGGAAGGCCTGCTGCGGGATTGACCGTTGGCCGTCATGCTCATACGCCGCCTGATAGGCGGCGTTTTCTTTTGATATGCGCTCACCCGTTCCTGCAGGCTATGCTGAAAGCCTTCCTTCAGGCGGTGGCGCAAGCGTGCAGATTCACGTCCCCGCGGTGAATGCAAGATACTTCAGTTCACGCTAATATTGGCCGATCATGGAAATCGAAATCGCAAAAATCTTCGTCGCCCTGCTGGTTCTGGTGAATCCGCTCGGCGCCATCCCCATCTTCATCAGCCTGACGCCCAACGCCAGCCAGGAAGAAAGGCAGAAAGTCGCCAAGACCACCGCCATCGCGGTAGCCGTGGTGATGTGCCTGTTCGCCATCGTCGGCCAGACGCTGCTGCGCTTTCTGGGCATCAGCATAGGCTCGTTCCAGGTCGGCGGCGGCATTCTGCTGATGCTGATCGCGATCGCGCTGATGAACGCCAAGCCCGGCCCGACCAAAACCACCAAACAGGAGCGCGAGGAAGCCGGCCACAAGACCAATATCGCCGTGGTGCCGATGGCCATCCCGCTGATGACCGGCCCCGGCACCATCTCCACCGTCATCATCTACGCCACCACCGCCGCCTCCTGGGTGCAGGTGGTCTATCTGCTGATCAGCAGCCTGCTGGTGGCGCTGACCTGCTTTGGCGCGCTGACGCTGGCCACCCCGCTGACCCGCCTGCTGGGCCAGACCGGCATCAATATCGTCAATCGCGTGATGGGCATGCTGCTGGCCGCGGTATCGGTGGAAATCATCGTCGATGGCCTGTACCGGCTGTTCCCGCAATTGACTCGCTAAAAGACACTGGCCTGCCCGCGCAGGCCATTGCTTATACCGTCCACCACGAGGCAAGCAGCATCTTCACGCCAGCCCAGCCAAAAGCCAGCGCAAGAACAGCCTGGAAGCTACGTCTCACCTTCAGATAGCCTTCGCGCGCCGCCGCTGTCGAAACAAGCAGCGCCAGGTACAGCAGATACACGCCGCAGACCGTGACGGGCTTAAACCATGCGCACAGTTTTGAATGTCGATCTCGCCGCTTGAAAATGCGCCCACAGCAGATGGCCAGGACGCCACGCTCCCGCAAAGCGCAGCCCGCTCAAATTTGACGCGGATCAAACCTAGTTCGCCCTTTTTCTATCCGATCTAGAACGCAAAGCCTTGCTGTAAGCATACAGATGCATCTGTATACATATTTTCACCGCATTCTGTTCATTGTTTGTACTGATGGCGGGCAGTACAAATAGCCCATTTTCATAGCGCGGTGGCAGCCATGTCCAAGCCCGAAATACAGCCGGTTCCAATCAAAATCCATCCCCGTCTCACCAGCGGCCGCTTCAACAACCTGCGCGTCGGCATGGTGCTGCTCACGCAGCTGATATTCTTCGGCGTGCCCTGGCTGCAATGGAACGGCCGCCAGGCCGTGCACTTCAACCTGGCGGAGCATCACTTCCTGATCTTCGGCATCAGCCTATGGCCGCAGGATTTCATCTATCTGGCGGCGCTATTGGTGGTATCGGCGCTGGGCCTGTTCCTGTGGACCACGCTGGCCGGCCGGCTCTGGTGCGGTTACAGCTGCCCTCAAACTGTATACACCCAGATCATGATATGGATAGAACGGCTGGTGCAGGGCGACCACCTGGCCCGCCGCAAGCTGGACGCCGCGCCGATGAGCGCCGGCAAATTCATCAAGAAAGGCGGCACCCAGCTGCTGATGGGGGCGTTTTCGCTGTGGACCGGCCTGACCTTCGTCGGCTACTTCACGCCGATACGCGAACTGGCCACGCTGCAGGTGGGACCGTGGGACCTGTTCTGGACGCTGTTCTACGCCGGCTTCACCTGGCTGCTGGCCGGGGTGCTGCGCGAGAAGGTCTGCCTGCACATGTGCCCATACGCGCGCTTCCAGGGCGCGATGTTCGACGACCACACCCTGATCATCTCCTACGACGAGCGGCGCGGCGAACCGCGCGGCAAACAGCAGGCCAAGAGCGAAAACGCCGTCAAGGGCTGCGTGGACTGCGGCATCTGCGTGCAGGTCTGCCCCACCGGCATCGACATCCGCAACGGCCTGCAATATGAGTGCATAGGCTGCGCCGCCTGCATCGACGCCTGCGACCAGGTGATGGACAAGCTCAAATCGCCGCGCGGGCTGATCCGCTACACCAGCGCCCAGGCGCTGCAGGGCAAACCCGCGCCGGCCAAGTCGCTGCACCGGCCGCGCATCGCGGTGTATTCCTGTCTGCTCGCCGGCATCATCGTGGCCTCCACCACCGCGCTGGCGCTGAAGAAGCCGTTCAAGGTGGACGTGCTGCGCGACCGCGCCAGCCTGGTGGAGCAGAGCGACGACGGCATGCTGCAGAACCGCTACAACCTCAGGCTGATCAACACCACCGAACAGGCGCAGCGCTATAGCGTGACGGTGGAGGGACTGCCCAGCATCCGCATGGAGCGCCCCGATCAGGTCTTCGACGTCAAGCCGGCGCACACCGAAACCGTGGTGGTGCGCGTGCAAGCCGATCCCGAGCACGCCCGCCGCGGCGCCCACCCTATCCACTTCGTGATACGCTCGCTGAACGATGACGTCACCGTCAAGGAAAAATCCAGCTTCATCGGCGAATAAACCGGCAGGAAAAGTGCATGAACAAAACCGGCCAACTGAGCCAACGCTTCCGTCACGCCATCGAACAGGGCCACCTGCGCGCCGGAGACCGCATGCCCTCGCTGCGCAAGGTGTGCCAGGATCACAAGATCAGCATCACCACCGCCCAGCGCGCCTATGCCGAACTGGAACGGCTGGGGCTGATTGCGTCCCTGCCCCGCTCCGGCTTCCGCGTGCTGGCGCGCGCCGCGCCCAGCACGCTGACAATGGACGGCGACGGCAGCGACGTCCGCATCGAGCATCTGACCGCCGCGCTGCCCATGCCCTGGGGCTGTCCCTACATCAATCCGGCGCTGATCAACACCACGCCGCTTAACCGCGCCCTGGCGCGGGCGTTGGGCGACTACCGCTACGCGCTGGCCGGCCAGACCAGCACCGGCTACGAAGGGCTGCGCCGCGAGCTGGCGCTGCGCTATCTGGCGCAAGGCGTGGAGCTGGACGGCGAGGAGCTGCTGGTCACCTGCGGCGCGATGGAGGCGCTGAGCCTGGCGATACGCGCGGTAGCCCGGCTGGCCGGCAACGCGGCAATGCTGGTGCTGACGCCGGCCTTTCCGGCGCTGTTCGACCTGCTGGAGCAACTGGGCATTGCCGTCCACACCTTGGCCACGCCGCCAGGCCAGGCGCTGGACCTGGAGCGGCTGGATCAGCTGATCGTCCAGCATCGCCCTGCCGCCATCCTGGCGATGGCCAATTTTCAGCACCCCACCGGCCTGACGATGAGCGACGCCGACAAGCAGGCGCTGCTGACGCTGGCGGACCGCCACCGCGTCCCCATCATCGAGGACGACACCTACCGCGAGCTGTACTTCGGCGAAAACGCCCCATTGCCGCTGAAAGCTTATGACCGGCACGGCAGCGTGCTGCACTGCGCCTCGTTCAGCAAATCGCTGGCGCCGGGCTACCGCGTCGGCTGGATCGCCGCCGGACGCTATCGCGACAGCATCATCGGCCTGAAGCTGTGCAGCTCCTTGTCCACGCCGCTGCCGAGCCAGCTGGCCCTGGCGCGGCTGCTGGCCGGCGGCCAGCACGAGGACATGCTCAGCCTGCTGCGCGGCCGGCTGCAAGCCAACTGGCACGCGCTGAGCCAGCAACTTTCCACCCAATTGCCAAGCGGCAGCCGCCTGGTCACGCCGCAAGGCGGTTATTTCCTGTGGCTGGAACTGCCGCCGGGCATGGACTGCCGCCGCCTGCTGCCGCAGGCGATGCAGATGGGCATGCACTACGCGCCCGGTTCGCTGTTCTTCCGCGACAGCGAGCCCAGGCAGCATGCGCTGCGGCTCAACTTCAGCTATTACGACCCATTGCAGCAGCGCGAAGGCGCGGCCACCCTGGCGGCGCTGCTCTCCGCCTGAGCCGCATTGCCGCCACCGGAAAATTCGCCAAGCCTGTCCGTCAGCAGCTATCTCTAAAGCATGAGCCTAGGGTCTGTTGACGTTTGCTTATGCAAAGCTGCTTGCCGGGGGCGAGAATGAACCGACGCCATTTTCTGAAACAAACCGCCTGGCTATCGGGCGGCGCGCTGCTGGGCGGCTGTCTGTCCGATAGCCGCTCCCACCCGGCTTCCAATCCGCCGCCGCCCGCGGCGGCCATGCGGCCTGCCAGGCTGCAGGCCGCCGGCTGGCGCATGCCGGACGAGGGCGAGCCGCACGCCGCCACCTGGATGGCCTTCGGCGCCCAGGCCGCGATCTGGGGTGATCGCCTGCTTCCGCCCGCGCAACGCAATCTGGCGCAAATCGCCCGCGTCATCGCCCAGTTTGAGCCGGTACGCATGCTGGCGCCGGCAGCCAGCATGGAGCTGGCGCGGCGGCTGTGCGGGGATGGGGTGCAGTTGATCGCCCAGCCCTTGGACGATATCTGGATGCGCGACACCGGACCGGTATTCGTGCACAACGCCCAGGGCCAGCTGGCAGGCGCCGGCTTCAATTTCAACGGCTGGGGCGGCAAGCAGGAATACGGCTGGGACCGCGCCGTGGCCGCCGCCGTCTGCGAGCGCGCCGGCGTTCCGCTGCTGAAGAGTTCGCTGATATTGGAAGGCGGCGCGCTGGAAGCGGACGGCGACGGCACCGCCATCCTCACCGAAAGCTGCGTGCTCAATCCCAACCGCAATCCCAATGTAGACAAAGCCGGCTGCGAGGCCGAGCTGAAACGGCTGCTGGGCGTGGACAAGGTGATCTGGCTGCCCGGCATCGCCGGCCGCGACATCACCGACGGCCACACCGATTTCTACGCCCGCTTCATCCGCCCCGGCGTGGTGATCGCCGGCGTGGACAGCGACCCGTCCTCATTCGACCACGCGGTGACGCAACGCCATCTGGCCATTCTGCGGCGGGCCACCGACGCCAAGGGCCGCCGGCTGCAAGTGGTGACCTTGCGCGGCCCGGACAAGGTCAGGCCCGACTACGACAGCAAATCCTTCGCCGCCGGCTACGTCAACTTTTACGTCTGCAACGGCGCGGTGATCGCGCCGCAGTTTGGCGACGACGATGCCGACGGCAACTGCCGCGACATCCTGCGCGAGCAATTCCCAAACCGCGAAATCGTGCAGCTGAACATCGACGCGATAGCCGCCGGCGGCGGCGGCATCCACTGCGTCACCCAGCAGCAGCCGGCGTGAATGGGTGCGGGATGGCCATGCAAGCGGTGCGCAAACTACCTTGCCATGTGTGAAGACCAGTCTGAATGAGACTAACGAAAAAGCTAAGACGGGTTTCGCGCAAGGCATGGGACCTTGCAGCAGCCGTAGAATGCGCGTTCAACGCATTGTTAGGACTATTTTTTGTCATTTCCATCACTCTTGCGTGCCAAGATAAATATTTGCAAAACTGCGAAGATGATTGGAAACAAAACCCATAACCATTCCGGGATATAAAACCCGGAATTTTTACTATATGCCGCACTGGGATCGATATTTACGTTAATAGACGGATTTTCAGGACTGTAATAAATATTAAGCTCATCACCCTCCTTTAGTGCATTGCAATCCACACTGCCATTAAACCCTTTATTTGAGTATTTCTTTCCACTCACATTAAATGTGTAATAAAACTCGCCATGATTAGTGCAATTCATTGATGCTATATGACCAACAGCAATTTTGTAGTTCCTTGCCAATTCTTTATATTCCAGTGCTTGGTTGTAGCAAGAAGTAAGAAACATGCTAAAAAAAATGGCCAATATCACTGTGTAAAACTTATGCATGCACAAAAGACCTAACGGGAACTCAAGCCGCGCCGACAAGGCGACGGCTTGAATAAATTATTAGAGCCCGATCAGCAGAACTCAAGCAATCCGTCTGGAATGACCTGACGGGCAAGAGTGTCCACAGAGGCGATGTACTAGAAATCCGGACCAGAGAGGTAGGTTGGGCTGAAAAAATGAAGCCCAACATTTACCAAGACAATATACCCATACAATATAATCTCTCACTCCACAGCTAAAGTTTTGCCTCGCAAAACTAGCCAAGCCTACTGGTCGTTTGATTTATGCAACAGAGTCCAATGCATGTCAAACCGGCCTGCTAAATAAACAACAGTGAACTGAAAACGTAGTCGTTCCTTTGTGGGAGGAGCAGAGGCATCCTTGAGTTTGGGCATTTCACTTTGCTCTACCTTTTCCCTATAAAACTCTGCAGCACTAACTGCGTGATCCGCCCCTTGCAAATGCATTGTTATTTGAATAATTTCGTTGTCGGCGAATGACTTCCCACTGTACTCATGGGCGGCCTTGTTTCTGATTTTTCTGATGCGCTCCAAGTCTTCAAATTCCCACTTTTCAATGAGACCAAGGCAGTAGGCAAGCTTAATTCTGGATGAAAAAGAAGAGAGTGGCCCCATGCCTGAAAATAGTGCCTCTGCCGCATGCTTGGCTACGTGATCGTTGCGCTCCAGTCGAGAGCGAAGATACAGACCTAACGTCTCATCTAGGACACTTGCACCAATAAGGATGCAGCCCCGATCAGACTCTGAGAACATTTCTGTGAACAGCTCTTCAAAGCGTTGTCTAGATTCTTCGTCGGTAAGGTTGCTCATACTGAATGCCTAACACTTAATTGGTCACCCCGATGTCGGGTGAAAACTCCAAGAGTTTGATATGTAAAAATTATGCTTTCAAGATTATCGCATTTAAGATCATCATGACAATCAGCAGCTTGCTTCTTGCTAGGACCTAACCTGGACGAAACCCACACTTGTTAGGCGCAACGGTAGCCACATTTACTAGATCAGGTTTCGTGCCCACGTTCGGGTAAAGCATTATCACTTGCGAACCGTGCAGAGACATATGGACTGGATTCGCCGCTTCATTCCGTTTCATAGTAAGCACGCCTGCTCCGCAGCACCAAACACCTGCCCCCCCCCCCGCCGCATGACACAAAAACGCCCTCCAGCCCATAGGGCGGGAAGGCGTGTACGCATGGCTAATACGGTTAGACGTGCAACAACAGGAAGCGCCGCTCCCATGGGCTGATCACGTCGAAGTACTCGCGGTACTCGGCTTCCTTGATCGCGGCGTAGGTTTCGACGAAATGCTCGCCGAACAGCTCCGCCAGCGGCTTGCAGCGCAGCAGCATGTCGATGGCGTCGTCCAGGTGGCGCGGCAGCTGGTGCGGCTGTTCGTAGGCGCTGCCGGACAGCGGGTCGGACGGGTCTGTCTTCTCCAGCATGCCCAGATAGCCGCAGGCCAGGCTGGCCGCCATCGCCAGATACGGGTTGACGTCCACGCCGGCCAGGCGGTTTTCCACGCGCCGCGCTTCCGGCCCGGAGTGCGGCACGCGCAGGCCGCAGGTGCGGTTGTCGTAGCCCCAGCTCAGGTTGATGGGCGCCGAGGTGTAGCGGCTGAGGCGGCGGTAGGAGTTCACATACGGCGCGAAGAAGGGCATGGCGGCCGGCAGGTATTTTTGCAGCCCGCCGATGAAGTGCAGGAAGGCCGGCGACGGTTCGCCATTGTCCTGGCTGAAGATGTTGCGACCGCTGGCGATGTCCACCACGCTCTGGTGCATGTGCATGGCGCTGCCGGGCTGGCCCTGCATGGGTTTGGCCATGAAGGTGGCGTACATATTGTTGCGGATGGCCACTTCGCGCACGGTGCGCTTGAACAGGAAGACCTGGTCGGCAAGCTGCAGCGGGTCGCCGTGATCGAGGTTGATTTCCATCTGCGCCGTGCCCATCTCGTGGATCAGCGTGTCCAGTTCCAGGCCCTGCGCCTCGCACCAGTCGTACATCACGTCGAAGATGTCGTCGTATTCGTTGACGGCGTCGATGGAGAAGCTCTGCATGCCGGCCTCGGTGCGGCGGGTGCGGCCCACGGGCGGGCGCAGCGGCAGGTCTTCGTCGGGCTGGATTTCCACCAGGTAGAACTCCATCTCTGGGGCGATCACCGCCTTCCAGCCCTTGTCTTCGTACAGCTTCAGGATGCGCTTGAGCACATTGCGCGGCGCCAGGTCCACCGCCTGGCCGTCAAAGCTGTAGCAGTCGTGGATGATTTGCGCCGTCGGCTCGCGGTTCCACGGCACCGGGCGCAGCGTGCTGGCGTCCGGGATCAGCTTCATGTCGGGATCAGCCACGGAGGTGAAGTCGCGGTCCGGGTAATCGCCGGTCACCGTCATCGACAGCACCGCTTCCGGCAGACGCAGCCCCTCGGCGGGGTTGTATTTGTGGCGCGGCACGATCTTACCGCGGGCGAGGCCGGTCATGTCCGGGATCAGACACTCCACCTCGGTGATGTTATGTTGGTCAAGCCATTGATTGATGGTATGGGCACTGTCCATAAAGCCTCTGTTACGTGTGCGCGCCCGAACTGCTGAGCAGTTGGGCCGGATGGGCCAGCGTGTGTCGCCTGCCTGCCTGAAGCAGGAACAGGGCGCGCTCGGCCAGTTGCGGCGGCTTGGCCGCCTTTGAAAAAACGGTGGAAGACCGGCCTTGCCGGTGGCGCTGCTGCAAAATGATCCCCCTTTCGTGATAAATATTTGGCAAATTTCGCGTTCAAGATTTTGAACGCCTCTCCATCCTAGCCAGCCCTTTTGTCTGCCTGCAACGTGCAAGACGTTTCTTTTGGTCAATCATGGTCAACAATAGGACAAACAACGCAACAGGACGGCGGCGTGAAAGTGCATTAGAATTAAACGATATGAATACCGATGCCCATGCCAACCACGCCGCTCCCTCCCCCGCCCCCCGCAAACCGCGTCGCTGGCTGCGCTGGCTGGCGCTAGCCATCGCCTTGCTGCTGGCCTTCTGGGCCTTCTTAGGACTGGCCGCGCCGCGCATGCTGCAGCAGGCCGCGTCCGATTGGGCGCGCAAGCATGGCCGGCAACTGGCCATCGCCGAGGTTCGCATCGTGCCCTGGAGCATGGAACTGACGCTGAACGGCGTCGCCCTGCGCGAAGCCGACGGCCGCCCCCTGTTCATGGCGCGCCGCCTGTACTTGAATGCCGACCTGTATGCGCTGCTGCTGGGCCGCTGGCAAGCCAGCGAATTCACGCTGGATACGCCGCAGCTGTGGCTGGAGCGCGACGCCCAGGGCAAGTGGAACTGGGAAAAGCTGGCGGCGGATATCTCTGGACCGGCCAGACTGGACAGCGGTTCCACCCCGGAGAAACTGCCCAGGCTGAAAATCGACGCGATCAACCTGCGCGGCGGCCAGATCCGCATCAGCGACCACGAAGTCGGCCAGGCTGAGCGCTTTCGGCTGATGCCGATCAATCTGAGCCTGAGCAACCTGTCCACGCTGGCTGAAAACGGCCGCTACGCGCTGCATGCGGAACTGGAAGGGGGCGGCCGCTTCGACTGGCGCGGCAGCATGCAGCTGCAGCCGCTGCAATCCAGCGGAGAAGCGCACATCGGCAGCCTGCCCTTGGCCACCGCCTGGGACTATGTCCATCCCTACTTCGCCGTCGACAAGCCGGAAGGCGCGTTGACTGTGGACGCGCGCTACCAGCTCGACCTGAGCGGCAAAACGCCTGAGCTGACGGTATCGTCATTGAACGCCAGCCTGCAGGGCTTGAAGCTGAAAGGGCCGGGCGGCGGCGCGCTGGCGCTGCCTGAGCTGAAAGTGGAAGGCGGCGCGCTGGATCTGTCCCACGCCCTGCTGACCGTTGACCGCATCGAACTGAACGGCGGCCAGCTCAGCGCCGGCCGCAACGCGGCGGGCCAGCTGAACTGGCTGCAGGCGCTGCGGCTGCCGCCTGCGGCGCCGGCCAAGCCCAGCAAGGTCTCGCCCTGGCTGGTCAAGGTGGAAAGCATACGCCTCAACAACTGGCATGCGGCCTGGACCGACCAAACCTTCATCCAGCCGCTGAAACTGGAAACCGGCATCCCGCGACTGCAAACCAAGCTGACCCTGGACCCGGAGCGTGGCTTGCGGCTGGACAACGCCGGGCTGCAGCTGGCCGACCTGCAACTGAGCAGCGGCGGCGTATCCTGGCTGAGCCTGCCCCGCGCCGAGCTGTCGCCGACTCGGATAGACCTGAAACAACGCCAGCTCGAACCGGGCGACCTCGCGCTGAACGGCCTGCAACTGACGCTGCAACGCGAACGCGACGGCAAGCTGCAATTGCAGAAGCTGCTGGCGCAGCGCCCTCAGGCCAAGGCGGAAAAATCCGCGCGCGGCCCGGCGTGGGCGCTGGCCTATCCCGATATCGAACTGCAAAACGGCAGTCTGCGCTGGCGCGATCTGAGCCTGCCCAAAGCGCTGGAATATCGCCTGGACAAGCTCAACGGCGAGTTGGAAGTCAACGATGACGACAAGCTGTCGCTGGACCTGTCCGCCCGCGCCGGCAGCGGCGGGCTGCGCGCCAAGCTGGATATCGACCCGGAAAAAACGGCCGCGCGCGGCAGCATCAAGTTGGATGCCCTGCCGCTGGCGCCGCTGGCGCCGTACGGCCTGACCGGCACCGCACTGAGACTGAGCGGCGGCGCGGCCAGCGCCGACCTGAAACTGGACGCGGCCTCCGCCGCCAAATGGCAGCTGTCCGGCCAGCTCAAACTAGCCAAGATGACGCTGCAGGAGCCGGGCGAGCCGCTGCCCTTGCTGGGCTGGAACAGCCTGAGCCTGAGCCAGCTGCAAGCTCAGGGCATGCCGCTGAAAGTCAGCATCAACGACGTGCGGCTGGATCAGCCGCGCGCCCGGCTGATCCTGGACCCGCAACGCCGCCTGAACTGGCAACAGATCTTCGCCGGCAAGCACGGCGGCAAGGCGGCAGCGGCTCCGTCGGCGCCGCTGCCGCAGGTCGACGTGCGCAGCGTCCATGTACAGAACGGGGCGGTGGAGTTCGCCGATCACGGCATGACCCCGGATTTCGCCACCCGCATGCATCACTTGCGCGGCAGCATCCAGAATCTGTCCACCCGCGCCGATGCCCGCGGCCGCATCACGCTGGACGGCGCGGTGGATCAGTACGGCGAGGTCAAGGTGCGCGGCGCATTGTCGCCGCTGTCGCCGACCGACAGCACCGACATCCGCCTGGACTTCCATAACCTGGCGCTGAACAACCTCAATACGTACTCGATGAATTTCGCCGGCTGGCAGGTCAAGGACGGCAAGCTGTCGCTGGAATTGCGCTACCTGCTGGACCACCGCCAGCTCAAGGGCGAGAACCGCATCGTGATCGACTCCATCCAGCTGGGCGAGGAGCTGAAGGGCGACAAAGGCCCGCATCTGCCGCTGCGGCTGGCCGTGGCGCTGCTGGAAGACAGCAACGGCCGCATCGATCTGGACCTGCCGGTGGCCGGCAGCCTGGACGATCCGCAGTTCAGCTACGGCCAGGTGATCTGGAAAGCCTTCGTCAACATCGTCACCAAGGTGGCCACCGCGCCGTTCCGCGCCTTGGGCGCCCTGCTGGGCGGAGAAGGTTTCGACGACATCCGCTTCGTCGCCGGCGAGGCCCATGTCAGCCCGCCGGAGCGCGAAAAACTGGACAAGGTTGCCGCCATGATGGCCAAACGTCCCAAGATGCAGATCGCCATCGCCGGCGGCTACGCGCCGGACGCGGACAGCGCACAGCTGGCGCGCGCCCGCGTCGACACGGCGGTGCTGGCCGCCGCCGGCCATCCGCCGCTGGACGACGAGCCGCTGCCGGTGCTGGACTTGAAAGATGCGCCGACGCAAGCGGCCATCAAGACCGTGTACGGCCGCCTCATCGGCCGGATGAAGCTGCTGGGCCATGTGCTGAAACCGGGCGGTCCGTCCGGCGAGGCGCTGGCCAAGCAGCTGCGCGATGAAATGCTGGCGGCCCAGCAAGTCAGCCAGGCCGACCTGGTCAAACTGGCCGGATTGCGCGCGGAAAACGCCCGCAAGGCCATGCTGCGCCACCAGCCGACGCTGGCGGATCGCATCACGCTGGACGCGCCGCAAAAGACCTCGGCCAACCGCGACGGCGTGGAACTGGCGGTCAAGATCACCGCGAAATAGCGACGCGGCGTTGCGGCTGCGGTACAATCGCAAGCGGCACACAACACAATAGCTTGCGTTTCAACACCGGACGGCGTAACAACATATAGTGTGCTACGCCGTTTTTTCACGCCCACGCAGCCATGCCGTCGTCGTCGAACACCGTTTCAGAAGGATGAGCGTTCCATGCAGCAGGAAAACATCGCCGCCATGGCGGAGCAGGACATCTCGCGCGAGGTGTTGCTGGAGAAATATGCCAAGAACGGCGAACAGAGCGTCAGCGAAGTCCGCCACCGTGTCGCCCGCGCGCTGGCCGCGCTGGAAAAAGATCCGGCCCGTTTCGAGCCGCTGTTTTTCGAGGCGCTGGACAAGGGCTTCATCCCGGGCGGCCGCATCAACTCCGCCGCCGGCACCGAACTGTCCGCCACGCTGATCAACTGCTTCGTGCAGCCGGTGGGCGACTCCGTCTCCGAAACCGAGCGCGGCAAGGTAGGCATCTACCAGGCGCTGCTGCAGGCGGCCGAAACCATGCGCCGCGGCGGCGGCGTGGGCTACAACTTCTCGCGCATCCGCCCCAAGGGCGCGCACGTGAAGGGCACCAACAGCCGCGCCTCCGGCCCGGTGTCGTATATGCGCGTGTTCGACCGCAGCTGCGAGACGGTGGAGTCGGCCGGCGCGCGCCGCGGCGCGCAGATGGGCGTGCTGGATATCAGCCACCCGGACGTGGAAGACTTCATCCACGCCAAGGACCAGGGCGACCTGCGCAACTTCAATATCTCGGTCGGCGTGTCCGACGACTTCATGCGCGCGGTGGAAGCCGACGGCGACTGGCAGCTGACCCACGCGGTGCCGCCGAACTCCGACGCCTTCCCCGACAGCTTCCAGCGCGAAGACGGCCTGTGGGTGTACCGCGCCGTGCGCGCCCGCGAGCTGTGGCGGCAGATCATGGCCTCCACTTACGACCACGCCGAGCCGGGCGTGCTGTTCATGACCCGCATCAACCAGGACAACAATCTGTCCTACTGCGAGGTCATCGAATCCACCAACCCCTGCGGCGAACAGCCGCTGCCGGACTATGGCTGCTGCGACCTCGGCTCGATCAACCTCACCCGCCACGTGCGCGCGCCGTTCGGCGAGCAAGCCAGCTTCGACTTCAAGTCGTTCGAGAAAGTGGTGCGGATGGCCATCCGCATGCTGGACAATGTGCTGGATCTGACAGTCTGGCCGCTGCAGGAACAGCAGCGCGAGGCGATGAACAAGCGCCGCGTCGGCCTCGGCTTCACCGGCCTGGGCGACGCGCTGATCATGCTGAAGATACGCTACGACAGCGAGGAAGGCCGCCGCTTCGCCGCCCGCATCGCCGAAACCATGCGCGACGCCGCCTACGACGCGTCAGTGGACCTGGCCATCGAGAAAGGCGCCTTCCCGCTGTTCGACGCCGAAAAATACCTGGCCGCGCCGCACTGCGCCAGCCGGCTGCCGGAGAAGATCCAGGCGCGCATCCGCAAGCACGGCATCCGCAACTCGCACCTGTTGTCGATTGCGCCCACCGGCACCATCTCGCTGGCCTTCGCCGACAATGCGTCCAACGGCATCGAGCCGCCGTTCTCGTGGTTCTACACCCGCAAGAAGCGCATGGCGGACAACACGCAGCAGGAATATCTGGTGGAAGACCACGCCTACCGCGTGTGGCGCATGCAGGGCGGCGACACCGCCAAGCTGCCTGACTACTTTGTTTCCGCGCTGGAAATGAGCGCGCTGGACCATATGCGCATGGTGGCCGCCGTGGCGCCGTACGTCGACACCGCCATCTCCAAGACCGTCAACGTGCCGGCCGACTATCCGTTCGAGGACTTCGAGAGCCTGTACCTGGAAGCCTGGCGCGCGGGCCTGAAGGGGATCACCACCTACCGGCCCAACAATGTGCTGGGCTCGGTGCTGTCGGTGGAGCCGGCGCAATCCGCCGCCGCGCCGCAGGACCTGTCCGGCGCCGCCAGCGACCCGGACCGCCGCGTCACGCTGAACACCGCGCCCACGCCGGCCCTGTCCAGCCTGAAATGGCCGAACCGCCCCAAGCTGAAGGAAGGCAATCCGTCGTGGACCTTCATGGTGGAAGGCGACGCCGGCGATTTCGCCGTGGTGGTGGGCCATATGGAAAACGGCCGCGCCACGCCGTTTGAATGCTGGGTCAACGCCACCGACGAACAGCGCGGCCTGTCCGCCATCGCCAAGACGCTGTCGATGGACATGCGCTGCCGCGACCGCGCCTGGCTGGCCGCCAAGCTGGACGCGCTGTCGCGCACCAACGGCGACAAGCGCTACCGCTTCGCGCTGGGCGACAAGACCATACACGCCACCTCGGCCGCCGCCGCGCTGGGCCAGGTGGTTCGCCACCGCGTCGAGCAATTGGGGGCGCTGACGCTGGAGGCCGGCGAAGCCACGCCGGTGATGGACGCCCTGTTCGCGCGCAAGGAGCCGAAATCCGGCAGCGACGGCACCATGAGCTGGTCGGTGGATGTGGTGAACCCGCAAACCGGCGACGACTTCGTGCTTTTCGTCAAAGAGCTGGTGCTGCCCAATGGCAAGCGCCGGCCGTATTCGGTGTGGCTGGCAGGCGCGTATCCGCGCGAACTGGACGGCCTGTGCAAGATGCTGTCGCTCGACATGCGGGTGATCGACCCGGCCTGGATAGGCCTCAAACTGCGCAAGCTCTTGAACTACGCCGAGCCGCAGGGCGACTTCTTCGCCCGCATCCCGGGCATGGAAAAATCGCAAAGCTGGCCGTCCACCGTCGCCTATCTGGCGCGGCTGATCATCCACCGCTACGCCATGCTGGGCGTGCTGACCGAAGAAGGCGTGCCGGTGGAGGAAATGGGCGTGATGGTGCCGGAACAGAGCGACCTGTTCGCCCTGGAAGCGCCGTCCATGCTGAAGCCCTTGGCCGGCAAGGCCTGCCCGGAATGCGGCAACCACGCCTTGATCAAGAAGGACGGTTGCGAGTTCTGCACCGCTTGCGGCCATGTGGGGGCCTGCGGCTGAGTCAAGCCCCTTCTTTCAAGCAGGCCCCGCGTCGATCCGGCCCGGGGCCTTTTTGCCGCCCGCTTACCCGGGCTGCCGCGCCGCCTCGGCGACCAGGCCGCGCAGCCATTGCAGCGCCGGGTCCCTATCCTTGACCGCGTGCCAGAACATCGATAATTCAAACTCCGGCGATGGCAGCGGCAAGGGATGGGCATGCAGATTCTGGTAATCGGCCCAATGCTGGGCCAATGCCGAAGGCACGCTGGCCAGCGCCTCCGCTTCGCGCAGCAGGCTGGGCAAGGCGCTGAATTGCTGCGTGGTATACAGCACCCGCCGCTGCAGGCCCTGCTCCGCCAGCAACTGGTCGATGCCGCTCTGGAAGACGCCGCGGTAGGTAACCAATAGATGAGGATGCGCAATGTAGTCCGACAGCGACAGCCCGTCCTCAAACCGCAGCCGCGCGGCGTGGTGCACGCAACTGAAACCCATCTTTGCCAGCGGCTGGCTGCGCATCCATCCCGGCTCCGCCCGCAGCGTGGCGATGCCCAGCTCCATCTCATGCCGCTCCAGCATGGCCACGGCCTGAAAGGGGTCGGTAGCCTTGACCGCAATCCTCATCCCCGGCGCCTGGCGGCGCAATTCGGCGAACACCCTCGGCATCAGCCAGGCTTCCACCCAATCCGGCATCGCCAGCGTGAAGGTGCGCTCGGCGCGGCCCGGATCGAAACGCTCGGACTGGAACAACGCCGCCTGCACCCCTTGCAGCGCCGGCAGCAACTCGGCCTCCAGCCGCAAGGCGCGCGGTGTCGGCTCCATGCCGGCCGCGGTGCGCACCAGCAGTTCGTCGTCGAACAGGCTGCGCAGCCGCGCCAGCGCGCCGCTCATCGCCGGCTGCCCCAGGTAAAGCTGCTCGGCCGCACGCGAGACGCTGCGCTCGCGCATCAACACCAGAAAAGCCACCAACAGATTGAGATCGACGCCCCTGAAATCTCTTTCGCTGATAGTCATTATCTTTCCAATCGATTTGAACGATATGACTGCGTATTGGAACATGCAGGCAAGCCCAACGGCAAATCGCCGCGGACATACCAGACAGGAGCCATCATGAAACTCAGCCGAAAAATGCAAACCCTCGCCGCCAGCCTGGCGCTGGCTACCGCCGCCGCCACGCTGCTGCCGGCTTTCCCCAGCTACGCGGCGGCGCCGCAAGTTCGCGTCCAGGCGCCCGGCTATTACCGGATGATGCTGGGCCAGTTCGAGGTCACCGCCGTCTCGGACGGCACGGTGAAAGTCCCGCTGGACAAGCTGCTCAACGGAGAGGAAGCGCAACAGATACGCAGCCTGCTGGAAAACGGCTTCCAGACGCCGGGCCAGGCGGAAACCTCGATCAACACCTTCCTGATCAATACAGGCGGCAAACTGCTGCTGGTGGACAGCGGCGCCGGCAAGCTGTTCGGCGCCAATGTAGCCGGCCGGCTGCAGCAAAACCTACGCGCCGCCGGCTACCGGCCTGAAGACATAGACGCGGTGCTGCTCACCCATGTCCACCTCGACCATTCCGGCGGCCTCGCCATGGCCGGCAAGCGCTTATTCCCCAACGCCGACATTTATCTGAGCCAGAAAGAAGCCGATTTCTGGCTGAATCCAGCCAACAAGGCCAAGGTGGCGGGACCGCGCGCGTCCGGCTTCGACCAGCGCAAGGGGTTCGACCAAGCGCAGGCTTCGCTGGCGCCCTATCTGGCGGCCGGCAAGGTGAAAACTTTCGAAGCCGGCGTCGAACTGTTCCCCGGCATCCGCGCCATCGCCACCCCCGGCCACACCCCGGGCCATGTCTTCTACGAAGCAAGCAGCGATGGCGCCCGCATGCAGTTCTGGGGCGACGCCGTGCACGCCCAGCAGGCGCAGTTCGCGCACCCGGAAATCGCCATCGATTTCGACGTCGACTCGGCCAGCGCAATCGAACAGCGGCGCAAGGCCTTTGCCGATGCCGCTGCCCACGGCTACTGGGTGGCCGCCGCGCACATCGCCTTCCCCGGCATCGGCCACGTACGCAACGACACCCGCGCTTTTGCCTGGGAACCGGCCAATTACAGCCTGGAACGACTCAACTGAAACCTGGCGGCGAAAAGGCCCTGGAAATCTTCCAGGGCCTTTCGTCGGGAGCAAGGCCGGGTTCAACGGCTAGGGGCTGTTGACGTACGAGCCGCGCTGCAACATATTGAAGGCCCACGCTGTATTGGGGTCGAACGCCAGGCTGCCCGGCATGCGCGTGCGGGAGCAACGGGCAAGCTGGGATGATGAAGCATTGGCCAAGCGGTTGGGGATGTCGCCTTTATGGCGCCAAGGTGCGATTGCGCCAGCCATTCAAAGCATGACAAACGCAGATCACCGATCTCCAGCCCAATCCCTTGGCGCCCGCCAACAAGCAACGGGCCTCAGTGCGGAACGTACTGGTTCAGTAGTTTGTCGAGCTGGCCGGCATCCTGCATCTGTTGCAGCTCCTGGTTGACCAACTGCTGCAACTGCGCGCCCCTGGGGTTTTTGCGGGTGAAGATCATGTGGAAGGCATTGCCCGGCATGCCCGGCAGCGGCTTGCGGCCAATTTTGGGGTCGCTGATGATATTGGTGCTGCCCAGCCGGTCCAGCCCGACCAACACCTCGTAATCCTCGGCGAATAAATCAAAACGGTCTGCCAACAGCGCCCGGCCCAAAGTCGGATAATCGGCAGTGCGCACCATGGCGTCCTTATTGACCGCGGTCAGCGCGGAATAGGCATAACCCTTGATGCCGCCCAAGCGATAGCGGCCCAGATCGGCCTGGCCCGTAACATTTACGCCATCCGGATATTTGATTTTGGAATAGAACACGTAATAGTGGGTCTGGTAATACGGCTTGGAAAACAGAAACTGCTTTTCGCGTTCCGGATTCTTACTGGCGCTCAGCGCCATCAGATAGGTTTCCGCATTTTCTATCGACGCCAGGCAGCGCTTCCAGGGCAGCAAATTGATCTGAAACGGAATGTGATGCTTGTTGAGAATGGCGGTGATCACGTCTACCGAGTAGCCGGTGATCTCCGCCGTGGCCTGATGGTTGTAACGCAAATAATAGGTGTACGGCGGCCATTCGTCGCCGTCGTCGCAAATATGCAGCAGGCTGCGGTCCAAGTCCTGGGCCAGGCCCAGCGCAGGAAAAAACAGCAGCGCGGCGAGTGTTGAACGTGTCTTCATAGTGGTTGCCTGCGGCGGTACGCTATCTTGATCACATCAATATAGACGGCGCGTGAAGCGCTGCCGTATCTTCTGCTTGGCGCGCTTTAGCCTTTCCCATGGGACGCAAGCGGCGGAAGATGCGCCTCCAGCCCAATGCTTGCCGGGGCAAATCAGCGAGCGGCGGGTTGGCTGCAGATGCAGTTGATATAGGAGCCGCCCTGCAGCATATTGATCAGGCCCACGCTGTATTGAGGGTCGAGCGCCAGGCTGCCGTCGGAACATCCGGGCATGCCGTGTTCGCGGACATAGTCCGGCGCGACATAATCCGCGCCGTGCATGGCCAGATTGCGCTCGCGCATATGGGTGTTGTGGGGTCCCATGCCATCCAGCCGCAATGACAGGCCGTGGCTCCCGAAAAAGGTATCGGAGGCGCGGCATACGCCCAGGCACGTCGCATTGGATCCGGGCTCGTCGGAAAACTCGCTGACGCGCAGCCGATTGGCGTCGGGATCGCTCCCCCCGCCGTGCGCCACCAGAAAACGCTGGACCATGCCCTCCAGCGTATCGAACACGAACAAACGCGCCTCGGTCGAGGGCAGGGCAAAATCCGCCACCGCCCAATACATCAGGCTGGCGCGCGGATAGCGTTCCCGCTGCACCGCCAGCATATCCAGCACCGCGCCATCAGGCAGCGACTCCTGCCGGCACAGCCGCAATAATGTTGCCTCCAGTTCGTCCACCTTAGCCCCCGCGGTCTCGTCGTTGCGGCTTATTTGATGATTTGCCTGCCCATTCGTTTTTCATTCTAGCCCAGGCCTAAACCTGGCAAGCGCAGGGACGATAGTAAAAACCGCAAACTCCGCCAGCCGCGAACAGTCCAAGCTCGACGCCGCCTGCATGCATGTCTACAGTAGGCGCAGGTCCAAGATGGGCCGCCATTGAACGATGAGGATTGCGATGAAAGCATTAGGCAAGAAACCGGACGGCGCGCGGCTGGAGCGGATGCGCGCCTCGCCCATGTGGGCTGGCGACGGCTTCCGCAACATCTATCCCATTGCGCCCGGCCTGCGCGACCCAACAGTGAAAATGCCGTCGCTGAAGGACTTTCTGTGCGGCGGCGAGCGGCGCGTGCCGAACGGGCCGCTGCCCACGCTGGACCCGCGCCATGCTTGGCGCAAAGCGCCGGAATCCGGCCTGCGCGCCACCTGGCTGGGCCACTCCAGCGTGCTGATCGAAATCGACGGGCTGCGCCTGCTGACCGACCCGGTATGGGGACCGCGCGCCTCGCCCACCCGGCTGGCCGGACCCAAGCGCTTCCAGCCGGCGCCGGTGAAGTTGAAGGAACTGCCGCCGCTGGACTTGGTGCTGGTCTCGCACGACCATTACGACCATCTGGACTATCCCACGATACGCGAGCTGGCCAAGACGCCGGCGCCTTTCGTCACCTCGCTGGGCGTCGGCGCGCATCTGGAAGCCTTCGGCGTGCCGCGCGAACGCATCACCGAACTGGACTGGTGGGAGAGCTACCAACACCCCGGCTCCGAACTCGTCGTCACCGCCACGCCGTCGCAGCACTTCTCCGGCCGCGGCCTGAAAGACCGCAACGCCACGCTGTGGTCCTCGCTGTCGATGCGCACGCCGCGCCATTCCGTCTTCTTCAGCGGTGATACCGGCTTGACCGGCCAGTTCGAAGAGATTCGGGAAAGGCTGGGCGCCTTCGATCTGGTGATGCTGGAAGTGGGCGCCCATCATCCCGCCTGGGGCGACATCCACCTGGGTCCCGACAACGCGCTGAAAGCGCTGGAGCTGCTGGGCGGCGGCGCCTTCCTGCCGGTGCACTGGGGCACCTTCAACCTGGCGATGCATGCATGGGATGCCCCGGCCGAAACGCTGCTGGCGAGCGCCGAGCGGCACAATGTCCGGCTCTTGATGCCGCGCCAAGGCGAGGCGGTGGAGCCGGCCCATGCCGAACGCGCCGCGCCATGGTGGCGCGGGGTGGATAGCGTCGCCCTGCCCCAGGAACCCGGCGCGGCAGAGGCCGATGCCGCGGTGCCGAAGTCCATGCCCTGGCCGCTGGACTGATCTGCGCCACCGCCCCCAGACCAAAATGTAAAAATCAAAAGTTCATGCACTTTTCCCATTGAGCATTTACTCCAAGCGCGTATATTTCACATTGCTGATAAGTGATGGCTTCTTTTTAAATCATTTACTTGCCAGCAAGCTGCCGCACTCTATTCGACGGGCATCAAGGAGAAAATGCATGAAGAAGACGCTTACCGCAGTTTCCGCGCTGGCCGTAACGGCGGCCTGCCTCAGCAGCCCGGCCGTCCAGGCCCGCGCCTTTGCGCCGTATGTGGACATGACGCTATGGCCGACGCCGCAAATCGACAAGATAGGCGTCAACCAAGGCATTCAGCAGTTCACGCTCGCCTTCGTCGTCGCCCAGAACGGCTGCAACCCATCCTGGGGCGGCGTGCTGCCGATTCCCGGCTCCAGCAGCGATCAGCAATCCACCGCCATCAGCGCCGGCATCGCCAATTTCCGCGCCAAGGGCGGCGAGGTGATGGTGTCCTTCGGCGGCGCCAACGGCACCCCGCTGCAACACGCTTGCACCAGCAACGCTAGCCTGCAGGCCGCCTACCAGACCGTGCTGGACACTTACAAGCTGAACCGCATCGATTTCGACATCGAGGGCAATGCGCAGGCCGAAACCGCCGACAACAACCGCAACTTCGAGGTGGTGGCCGCGCTGCAGAAGAACTACAAGGCCAAGGGCAAGACGCTGCATGTGTCGCTGACCCTGCCGGCAATGCCGTTCGGCCTGACCCAGGATGGCCAAAACGTGCTCAAGTCGGCGCTGGACAAAGGCGTGGCGCTGGACACCGTCAACATCATGGCCATGGACTACGGCCAGCACACCGCCGACATGGGCACCGCCGCCAAGCAGGCGGCGCAGGCGCTGTACGGCCAACTGGACGCGGCCTACAAGGCGCATGGCCAGACCCTGACCGACGCCCAGCTGTGGCAGAAGGTTGGCGTCACGCCGATGATAGGCCTGAACGATACCCAGCCGGAAACCTTCACCGTCGCCAACGCCACCAATCTGTATGGCATGGCCAACAGCAATAACTTCGGCCTGCTGTCAATGTGGTCGGTCAGCCGCGACAAATCCTGCCCGGGCAACGGCAGCTATGTGGACGCGCAATGCTCCGGCATCGTGCAGACGCCTTACGCCTTCAGCAATGTGTTCAAGGGCTTCAAAGACCACTGGGGCAGCGGCGTCACCCAGGACCCCAACTATGGCGGCGGCAGCGGCGGCGACGGACCCGTGAACGGCCAGCCGTGGTCAGCCGGACAAACTTACAATACCGGCAATACCGTGACCTATGCCGGCGCCACCTGGACGGCCCAATACTGGACCCAGGGCAATACGCCGGGCCAATCCGCCGCCTGGCGGCAAACTGCCGGGCCGCTGCAGCCGTGGAACGTCAACGTGGCGTATCAGGGCGGCGACTGCGCCAGCTATCAGGGCGCCAAATATTGCGCCAAATGGTATGCGCAAGGCATCGTGCCGACGGCTGGGGATCCGTGGTACCGCTCCAACTGATCCCAAGCGTCTTGATCAGCAAGGCCGGGCCTATGCCCGGCCTTTTTGCATGATGGCCGCGCCGGGGTCGCTACAACGACGGATTACAGGCTTGGAAACGCGAACTGCGAAGCCTCGTGGCTGGCGCGCTGCGGCCAGCGCTGGGTCACCGCCTTGCGCCGGGTGTAGAAGCGCACGCCGTCCGGGCCGTAGGCGTGCAAGTCGCCGAACAGCGACCGCTTCCAGCCGCCAAAGCTATGATAGGCCACCGGCACCGGCAGCGGCACATTGATGCCCACCATGCCCACCTCCACCGTGTCGGCGAACAAGCGCGCCGCCTCGCCGTCGCGGGTGAAGATGCAGGTGCCGTTGCCGTATTCGTGGGCATTGATCAGCGCGATCGCCTCTTCCAGGCTGCCCACCCGCACCACGCACAAGACCGGGCCGAAGATTTCTTCTTTATAAATCCGCATGTCCGGCCTCACGCGGTCGAACAGGCAACCGCCGAGAAAGAAGCCGCCCTCGTGGCCCGGCACCTTGATCCCTCGGCCGTCGACCACCAGCTCCGCGCCGGCCGCCACGCCATCGGCGATATAGCCGCTGACCTTGTCCAGGTGCGCGCGCGTCACCAGCGGCCCCATGTCCAGTGCCGGCGAAGTGCCCGGCCCCACTTTCAAGGCCTGGATCTGCGGCGCGAGTTTGGCGATCAGCGCGTCGGCCGCCCGGTCGCCGACGCAGACGGCGACGGAGATGGCCATGCAGCGTTCGCCGCAGGAGCCGTAGGCCGCCCCCATCAAGGCGCTGACCGTATTGTCGAGGTCGGCGTCCGGCAGCACCACCGCATGGTTCTTGGCCCCCCCCAGCGCCTGCACCCGCTTGCCGCGGCGGCTGCCCTCGGCGTAGATGTATTCGGCAATCGGCGTGGAGCCGACGAAGCTGACGGCCTTGACCTCAGGCGCGGCCAGCAGCGCGTCCACTGCTTCCTTGTCGCCATGCACCACGTTCAGCACACCCTTGGGCAGGCCGGCCTCGTGCAGCAGGCGGGCGATCAGCAGCGTGGAGCTGGGATCGCGCTCCGACGGTTTGAGGATGAAGGTATTGCCGCAGGCGATGGCCAGCGGATACATCCACAGCGGCACCATGGCCGGGAAGTTGAACGGCGTGATGCCGGCCACCACGCCCAGCGGCTGGAAATCGCTCCAGGCGTCGATGGCCGGGCCTACGTTGCGGCTGTACTCGCCCTTCAGCAACTCCGACGCGGCGCAGGCGTATTCCACGTTCTCGATGCCGCGCCTCAGCTCGCCGGCGGCATCCTCCAGCGTCTTGCCATGCTCGCGGCTGATCTGCACCACGATCTCGGCTTCGTGCTGCTCCAGCAGCTGCTTGAAGCGGAACAGCACTTGCGCCCGCTTGGCCGGCGGCGTGTCGCGCCAGGCCGGAAACGCCGCCTGGGCTGCGGCCACCGCCTGCGCCACGGTGGCGGCGTCGGCTAACGGCACTTCATGAATGGTCTCGCCGGTAGACGGGTTGAAAACCGGGGCGCGGCGGCTGCCGCCGACACAGGCCTCGCCATCGATCAGATGCTGCAAAGTGCTCATGTTCGGAATCTCTTGCTGAATGAAAATCGTCGGATCAAGCCAGCTGGGACAGGGTCTCGCCTACGGCGTCGAACAAGCTGTCCAGTTCTTGCGGCGTGGCGGTGAACGGCGGGCCGAACTGCAGCGCGTCGCCGCCATAGCGCACATAAAATCCCTTGCGCCATAGCTTCATCGCCGCCTCAAACGGCCGGACAATCATGTCGCCGTCGCGCGGGGCCAGTTGCACCGCGCCGGCCAGGCCGCAATTGCGGATGTCCGCCACATGCGGCAGGCCCTGCAAACTGTGGATGCCGCGCTCGAAGTGCGGGGCAAGCTCCGCCGCGCGCGCCACCAGGTTTTCGTTTTCCAGCACGTCCAGCGCGGCCATGGCGGCGGCGCAGGCCACCGGGTGGGCGGAATAGGTGTAGCCGTGCGGAAACTCGACCGCGTATTCCGGCGTGTTCTGCGCCATGAAGGCTTCGTAGATTTCGCTGCTGGCGATGACCGCGCCCATCGGCACCGCGCCATTGGTCAGCTGCTTGGCGATGTTCATGATGTCCGGCGTCACACCGAAGTATTCCGCGCCGAACATCGCCCCCATGCGGCCAAAGCCGGTGATCACCTCGTCGAAAATCAGCAGGATGTTGTGCTGGGTGCAAATTTCTCGCAGCCGCTGCAGATAGCCCTGCGGCGGAACGATGACGCCGGCCGAGCCGGCCATGGGCTCGACAATCACGGCGGCGATATTGGACGCGTCGTGCAGCTCGATCAGCCGCAGCAAGTCATCCGCCAGCTCAAAGCCATAAGCCGGCATGCCGCGGCTGAAGGCGTTGGCCGGCAGCAGGGTGTGCGGCAAATGGTCCACATCCAGCAGCGGGCCGTACAGCTTACGGTTGCCATTCATGCCGCCCAGGCTGGTGCCGGCGATGTTGACGCCGTGGTAGCCGCGGGCGCGGCCGATCAGCTTGGTCTTGGACGCCTGCCCCTTCAGCCTCCAGTAGGCGCGCGCCATTTTCACCGCGGTGTCGGCGCACTCGGAGCCGGAATTGGTGAAAAACACATGGTTCAGCGCGCCCGGCGCCATCGCCGCCAGCCGCTCGGCCAGCTTGAACGACAGCCTATGGCCAAACTGGAAGCCAGGCGAATAGTCCAGCGTCGACAACTGGCGGTACGCCGCCTCGGCGATCTCCTTGCGGCTGTGGCCGGCGCCGCAACACCACAGGCCGGACAGGCTGTCGAAGATGCGGCGGCCGTCGGCGTCGGTCAGATAATTGCCCTCGCCGGCGACGATCCAACGCGGATCGCGCTGGAAATTGCGGTTGGCGCTGAACGGCATCCAGTGCGCGCGCAAGTCGAGATGGTCGAATTCGGAACAGGTGGTGAGCGGGTGGTTCATCGCGAGCCTCGCAGGCAGGAATATGGACACAGCATGCCGCGGACATTGCGTGAGTTAAATGCTATCTTTCTTACGTTCAGATTAAATAAAGTTCAACTTATGAAGCGCGCGCTAGGCCAGGTCAGCGATTTTGATATCCGGCTGCTGCGGCTGTTCCGCACCGTGGCGGAATGCGGCGGCTTCTCCGCCGCCGAAGGCGTGCTGGGCATCAGCCGCTCCGCCATCAGCCTGCAAATGGGCGATCTGGAAAAACGGCTGGGCATCCGGCTGTGCCAGCGCGGCCGCGCCGGCTTCGCCCTCACCGACGAGGGCCGCGAGGTGCTGCGCGCCAGCCAGACCGTGCTGGCGGCGCTGGAAGACTTCCGCAGCGAGGTCAACCTGTTGCACCGCCAGCTGCGCGGCGAGCTGAACATCGGCATCGTCAACAATCTGGTGACGCTGCCCAAGATGCGCATCACGCGCGCGCTGCAGGCGCTGAGCGAACAAGGCCCGGAAGTGCGGATCAATATCGGCATGATGACGCCCAGCGACATCGAAACCGGCCTGCTGGACGGCCAGTTGCACGCCGGCGTGGTGCCGCTGATCCAGCCCTTGTCCGGGCTGGACTACCTGCCGCTGTACGAGGAGCGCTCCCAGCTGTATTGCAGCCGCGAGCATCGGCTGTTTCCACAGCCAGATGAAGCCATTGGCGAGGCGGACCTCGCCCGCGCCGACGCCATCGTCCCCGGCTACCGGCTGCCGCCGCAAGCGCAGGCGCTGCAGCAGCGGCTGAAGCCGGCCGCCACCGCATCGGACCGAGAAGGCATCGCCTTCCTGATCCTCACCGGGCGCTACATCGGCTATCTGCCGGACCATTTCGCCGCTGGCTGGGTGGCGCAGGGCATGATGCGGGCCATCCGGCCGGACCTCTGCCATTACGACGCGCCGCTGGCGTTGGCGGTGCGCAAGGGGCGGCGCGCCAATCTGGTGCTCGAGCGTTTCCTGCAGGAACTGGAGCGAAGCAGCTGATGCTGCGAAATCAAGGGATGAACTGGCAAATTCGCGCAACCAAGCGCTCAAGGTCGTCATTCTTGAATTCGAGGCCGGATTGAGCATGGAATTCGCCGCCGCGAGATTCCACCACCAGCCACCTACCCAGCGGAAACAAGCCGAACAGACGCCGCCCCCGCATCAAGCGAACGGAGGCGATCTCCTCCAGCGCCACGCGCCATCGCACGGCATCGCCACGGAGCGCGGACACGCCATGCTCATCGAACACGATGTGCGCCGGCTTGAGCCTTCTGCCTGAAAACCGCCCCAAGATACTCATTTCCGGAACCATCCGCACTCCCCGCGACGCGCTCGCCGATCAAGCCAGCCACAGCAGCGCGATGCCCAGCGCCGCCGGCAGCCCCTGCACAAAGAAAATGCGCCGATTGACAGTCAATGCGCCGAACACGCCGGCCGCCAGCACGCAAGCCAGGAAAAACAGCTTGATCTGAAAACCCTGCGCGCCCAGCCACAGCCCCCAGGCCAGGCCGGCGGCCAGGAAACCGTTATACAGGCCCTGGTTGGCGGCCAGCGCCTTGGTGTCCTTGGCCCTTTCCGGTGTCAAGCGGAAGGTCTTCATCCCCAGCGGCTTGTCCCACAGAAACATTTCCAGCGCCAGGAAATACAGATGCAACAAGGCCACTACGGTGATCACCAGATTTGCCGCCATGCTCATAGGTCCGCCTCCATATCGCAAGCTCACCGGCGGCGCCATGCATGCCCGCCTCGATTCATTTAGAATACACGATACATCCCTTACCTCGTCTTGACGATGCCACCACACTCCGGCACTTGCCATGGCCTGATCGATACCCGCTTCGGCCCGGTCGCCGCCTGGCTGAACGCGCGCGGCGCGCTGATCCGGCTGATTTTCCATCCCAGGCCTGAACAGATGGCCGAACACGCCTGCCGGCGCGACGACGCCGCGCTGGCCGAGGTGGCGGGCCAACTGGCGGAGTACGAGTCCGGCGCGCGGCGCGATTTCGACCTGCCGCTCGACCCGCAAGGCACGCCGTTCCAGCAACAGGTGTGGGCGGCGCTGCGCCGCATCCCGTATGGCCACACTGTCAGCTATGGCGAGCTGGCCAAAGCTCTGGGCCATCCGGACGGCGCCCGCGCCATCGGCCGCGCCAACGCCACCAATCCCATCGCGCTGATCGTGCCTTGCCACCGCGTGCTGGGCGCCGACGGCAGCCTCACCGGCTACGCCGGCGGTCTGCCGCTGAAAGCCGCGCTGCTGCGCTTTGAGCTGGAGCGCACCGAGCCGCCGGGGCTGTTCAGCGCTTGAAGCGCCAGCTAGTTGCCGCCGCTATCGGCGGCGCCGTCCCAGCTCCTTTGATTTCACCCAGCGCGCTGCATTTCATCCCCGCCAAACGCGGCTCATACCCTTGATTGCGCAGTCCATCGCATGCCGATGTCGCCCCTCGATTCGCTCTCCTACAGTCACAGCACACACCAACCAGGAGAACATCATGACTTACCTCGACATCGCCTCAGCCTTGGACGCCCTCAACCAGTTCTGCCATCATATGTCCCTGTACTTCGCACAGGCGCTGAACGGATTGGCCGCCATCGAATGGGGGCATGCCGTCTCGTCCATGCTGCTGACCATTCTGGCCTGCAACGCGCTGATCGTGCCCCTGGTGCTGATCTGGCTGGCGGTGGACCTGACCCTGCCCAAGCTGAAGCAGTACCGCCAACGTCTGACCCTGCCGGCCCCGCGCAAAGAGGTGAAAATTGGATAATCAAAACCACGCAACGCCTTGGCGTGAAGATTTCAGCATGATCCTGAAAACCATAGAAAAGGGCTGGTGGGGCTTTGTCGACATGGTGGCGCGGCTGGGTTGGGGACGGCTGATGTTGACGCTGCTGCTGACCATGATGCTGGGCGGCATTCTGAATATCGAACACATGACGCTGCTGCTGTCCCTGGTCGCCATCCTGGTGAAGGTGCTGGCCATAGGCAAGCACCGGGCGGAACAGGAGGCGGACCGCGCCATCGCCCGCAGCGAAAAAGCGGAGCAGCAGGCCGAGCTGGAAGCGCTGCAGCGCCAGCTGGCGGAAACGCGCATGAGCGCGCTGCAGGCGCAGATCGAACCGCACTTTCTGTTCAACACCCTGTCCTCGGTGTGCCAGTTGATGGAAACCGCGCCGGACAAGGCGGTGGTCATGCAAAAGGCGCTGATCCGCTATCTGCGCTCTTCGCTGCCGGAATGGCGCGACTCTCCCGGCGAAACCAGCCTGGGGCAGCAAGTGGAATTGTCGCGCGCCTATCTGGAAATCATGCAGTTGCGGATGGAGGACAGGCTCAAGGTTTGCATCAAGGTGCCGCCGTCGCTGCAAAGCGCGCGTTTCCCGGTGATGATGCTGCAAACCTTGGTGGAGAACGCCATCAAGCATGGCCTGGAACCCAAGGCGGAAGGCGGCGCCATCGAGGTGGACGCCAAAGTGCTGGACGGCAAGCTGAGGCTGGCGGTGCGCGACGACGGCGTCGGCTTCCCGGACCAGCCCGGCCAGGGCATGGGCCTGACCAATATCCGCGAACGGCTGTCCCTGCTGTACGGAACCGAGGCCGAACTGGTGCTGGAAGCGCCGGAGGACGGCGGCACGCTCGCCACCATCGCCATGCCGTTTGCCCTGGTTTAACGAGGAAATACCATGAACGCGCTTAGCGCCTTGATCGCCGACGATGAAAGATTGATGCGGGAACAGCTGCGCATGGCGCTGGGCCGCGTCTGGCCGGAGCTGGACATCGTCGCCGAAGCCCAGGACGGGAGGCAGGCGGAGGAGCTGGCCCGCCAGCTGCAACCGGACCTGATTTTTCTGGACATCACCATGCCGGCGCAAAGCGGCATCGAGGCGGCGATCGCGCTAAACGGACAGTATCCCATCGTGTTCGTCACCGCCTACGATCAATACGCGGTCCAGGCCTTTGAGGAAGGCGCCATCGACTACCTGCTCAAGCCGGTGGAAGACGCCCGGCTGCTGCGTACGCGCCAGCGCTGGGAGCAGAAGCAGCCGCCGCTGCCGCAGGATTGGCAAAGCACCTTGTTGAAGCTCAGCCGCCAATTGGACAAGCCGGAATATCTGCGCTGGATACGCGCCTCGGTGGGCAACAGCCTGCGCCTGATCAGCATCGATGAGGTGCTGCTGTTCCAGTCGGACGAGAAATACACCCTGGTGCAAACCGCCAATTGCGAAGCGCTGATCCGCACCCCGCTGAAGGAATTACTGCCGCAGCTCGATCCGGAGCAGTTCTGGCAAGTGCACCGCGCCACCCTGGTGCGGGTGGCGGCGATAGAAGAAGTGCGCCGCGGCGAACGCGGCCTGCTGCTGAAACTGCGCGCTTACAGCCCGCTGGTGGAAGTGAGCCGCAGCTACGCGCACCTGTTCCAGCGGATGTAAGCCTGGGGGCTATTGACGTCCCAAACTTCAACAGTCCCTACTCCAGCTTGAACGCCAGCGTGGTCTGCTGCAGCCGCTCCGCCACCACCGCCAGCTCGCGCGTCGCTTGCGAGAACACATCCACGGCCAAGCCGTTTTCCTTGGACATCTCAGCGATGGACTCCACCCGGCCGGCCAGCTCGGTGCTGGCCTGGCGCTGCTCGCCCACCGCCATGGCGATCTCGCCGATGGCGGCCACCACTTCGGCGGCCCGTTCCTCCACCGTGCTGATGGTGGCGGACGCGCTTTCCGCCGCCACCACCACGTCGGACACGATCTGCCGACTGCCGCGCATGCCGTCCACCGCCACCCGCGCGCCGTCCTGGATCTTGCCTATCATATTGGTGATTTCCTGGGCAGAAGAGGTGGTGCGCTCGGCCAGCTTGCGCACCTCGTCCGCCACCACCGCGAAGCCGCGGCCCTGCTCGCCGGCGCGCGCGGCCTCGATCGCCGCGTTCAAGGCCAGCAGATTGGTCTGATCGGCCACATCCTTGATCACGGTGGCGATGCTGCCGATCTGCTGCGCCTGATCGGACAGCGATTCCAGGCTCTCGGCGGAATGCGTCACGCTGTCGTTGACTTTGCGCACCCGCACCGTGGACTCCTGCACCTCCTTGTTGCCGGCCTTGGCTTGCTGGCCTGCGTCCGCCGCCTGCTGGTTGGCCTGGGCGGCATTGCTGGCGCACAGGTCTATGCTGACCGTCAATTGCTCGATGGACGCCGCCGCGCTGGAGGTGGCGTTGACCTGCTGGCCTATGCTGGCGCTGACCTGTTCGGTCGACGCCGCCAGTTGCTCCGAGGTGGCCGCCACGCTGCCGGCGGAGCGGATGATCTCGCCCACCGTCTTGCGCAGCCGCTCCTGAGTATCCGCCAGCGATTGCATCATCGCGGCGATCTCATCCTTGCCTTTGGGAATAATCTTGCCGGTCAGATCGCCTTCGCCCATTTTCTCCATCGCCCGGGAAGCGTCTTGCAGGCTGCCCACGATGCCTCTTTGCACCATCAACCCCAATGCGACCAGTATGACCAAGCCCGCCACCAAAACGCCGATGGCGGTATTCCTCACGCTCTGGTAGCTGGCACGCGCGTCCTCCAGCCCTTTATCCGCCAGTTTGACATTGATGTCGGATAGCTGGGTCAGGATGTCGTTGGCGGCGGTGAACAGCGGACGGCACTGTTTGGCCATGATCTGCAAGGCTTTCTTGTTGTTTTCGCCGTTTCCCGTGTCGGTGTAGCTCAGCTCGCGCACCTGCTTGCACGGCCCTTCCATCGCCTCCCAGGCCGCGTCAAAACGCTTGAGGCCGTCCACTTCGGGCGGCGTCAGCTCCGTCTTGCGGTATTTATCGAGAAAGCCTTTCATCGCGGCCATAAACTTGTCGCGGTTGGCTTGCACCTGATCCATCTGCGACTTTTCCGTTTCCGCGATGAAGCGGTAGTCGGCGCGATTGACATAGGCGGCGTTCATTGAGGCCTGGCCCAGCCAATAAATCGGATTGATCATATTGTCGTGCATGTCAGTGGTGAGATCGAACATCTTCGACGCGCCGTTCATGCCGTTGACGCCGATGATCAGCGCGGACAGGATGCCAAGCAGGATCAAACCGAAAATCTTCAGCCGAATGCTGAATTGGGCAAGTAATTGGCTCACGCTACGCTCCCAGCCAGTTAGGTGGATACACATAGCGTTTTAGTCTCAATCAGAACCAATCACCAGTCATGATTTGCGCCGCGAAACCATGCGGCGCGGCAAGCGGGATGGTTGACGTTTGCCGCGCCGTCGCGAAAGACGCCCGGCCCTAGGGGCTGCTGACGTTTGCTGAGCGGTCGCGCCGGAGCGCATTTCACGACGATTCGAGGCGTTTCGCACGCCACATAGTCATTCTATGCCTGTGCGGAACAACGAAGAGTCGTCGCGAAAGGCGCCCGGCCCTGCGGGTTTGGCGAAGCGCGAACGCGATCCGCGCGGCAGGCGTCCACAGGCCATAGGCTCAATCCGCCCGCAGACGCTTGCGATAGAAGATGCGGCTATGTCCTGGCGGGTAGTCCTCCAGCTCGCCGAAGCGCTGATAACCGAGGCTTTCGTAGAACTTGGGCGCCTGGAAGCTGTGGGTATCCACCCACGCGCCAATGCAGCCGCGGGCGCGGGCCTCGGCTTCGGCCTGTTCCATCATTCGCCGCCCCAAACCCAAGCCGCGCGCGCCGGATGGCGCGGACAGCAGTTCGGTATACAGCCAGCCGCCGCGGGTATAGCCCCACAGGCCGCCCACCACCTGGCCGGCTTCATCCTCAATCCGGATCACCAGCGGCCTATGGTCGCTGGCACCAATCTGCGCCTCATTGTAGGCGATCAAGGGCGCCGCGATGGCGGCCCGGGTTTCGGCTGCCGCCGCATCGCTCAATACGGTTTGGTACTGCATGCTTCACTCGCTTTATTGTCGTTATCAAAAAAACAGGGGCCGCCGCATCAATCGCCGACGACGATGCCCATGCCGCGGCCGCGCGGGTCGGAGGCGGTTTCCGTCACCGCGCCGTCCACCCGCACCGCCTGGATGTCGCCCATGCGCCAGCCCTGGTCCTGCAGCGTGTAACCCAGCGCGCGCAGCTGGTCCGCCACCGGGCCGGACAAGGGCGCGTACTCGTCGTAATAGATGGTGTCCTTGGGCAGCAACTGGTGATGCACGCGCTGCGCCGCCACCGCCAGCTGCAGCGGCATGTCGAAATCGTACAGATTGTTCAGCACCTGGAAGAGGGAAGTGAAGATGCGCGAACCGCCCGGCGTGCCGATCACCAGCGTCACCTTGCCGTCGCGGGTGACGATGGTGGGCGTCATCGACGACAGCATGCGCTTGCCGGGCGCGATGGCGTTGGCGTCCTTGCCCACCACGCCGAAGGCGTTGGCCACGCCGGGCTTGGCGCTGAAATCGTCCATCTCGTCGTTGAGCAGGAAGCCGGCGCCCTTCACCACCATGCCGCTGCCGAAATCGAAATTCAGCGTGTAGGTGTTGGCCACCGCATTGCCCCAGCGGTCCACGATGGAGAAATGCGTGGTCTGGCGCGGCTCCAGCCCCGGCTGGATGTCCGGCGTGGCGGAGATCGCTCGCGGATTGATCTCGGCCGCGCGGCGCTTCAAGTAGCCCGCATCGATCAGCGCGGCCGTCGGCGCGGCCACGAAGTCCGGATCGCCGAGGTAGTCGGCGCGGTCGGCGAACACGCGCTTTTCGATCTCGGCCAGCAGATGGATGTAGCGGGCGGAGTTCAGCGCGACGCCGGCGAAGTCCGCCGCGCGGTTCTCCTTGATGCCCAAGAGCTGCGCCAGGGCCACGCCGCCGGAACTGGGCGGCGGCGCGGTATAGATGACATTGCCGCGCCAGTCTATCCGTATCGGCTCGCGCCAGCGCGCGCGGTAGTCCTGCAGATCCTCGGCCGAGATCAGGCCGTGATCGCGCCGCATCTGCGCCACCAGCAACTTGGCGGTCTGGCCCTGATAGAAATCGGCCGCGCCGTAGCGGGCGATGCGCTTCAAGGTGGCCGCCAGCTCCGGCTGGCGGAAGGTCTCGCCCGCCTTCATCTTGCCGAAGTACTGCGCGAAATTGGTCTTGCCGGCAAACAGTTGCACCGCCTCGCCGCGGTACTGGAACTGGCGGTCGGCCACGGTGAAGCCGCGCTCGGCGTAACGGATGGCCGGCTCGACCAGCTGGCTCCATTTGAGCTTGCCAAAACGCTGATGCGCCTGCCACAGCCCCATCACCGTGCCCGGCACGCCGGCGGCGCGGGCGCCGACCAAACTCATCTGCGGCCGCACCTTGCCGTCCGCGTCCAGGTACATGTCGCGGCTGGCCGCCTTGGGCGCCGTTTCGCGATAGTCGAGGAAATAAGGCTTGCCGTCCTGGTAGAGGGTCATGAAGCCGCCGCCGCCGATATTGCCGGCTTCCGGATAGGTGACGGCCAGGGCGAAGGCGGTGGCCACCGCCGCATCCACCGCGTTGCCGCCTGCCTTCAGCACATGCGCCGCCACCTCGGCGCCGTAGCGATCCGGCGACGCCACCGCGCCCTGGCCGGCAGAAGCCGGCAGGCCGCACAGCAGCAGACAGCCGACAGTGAGCAGACGAGTCAAGACTTCCGGGCGCATGCGATTTCTCCACGATTCAAATTGCCGACAACATGCTTATGCCATCAATTTCCACACCAAGACAAATTATTTTCATAATTTGACGGCGGCGCGCCTATCCCTGCCCAAGCAAAACGCAGCCGCTGCCGCGGCGTGTGCGGGCAGCCAATGCCTTATTAACGCGTCGCGCCGTCCAGCGCCGCGCGCAAGGCCTTCACCTCATCCACGGCCGTTTCCTGGCGCAGGTATTCGTCCGTGCCCGGCGCGCCCATGCTCAAGCCCGGCTGGCGGTAGCGCATGCCGCTGGCCACCTCGGCGCGCGCCGAGGCGTGGAATTCGCGGCAGCCGGTGCGGCGCGCCAGTTCGGCGACGTTGGCGGCGCGCACCCCGGCGCCCGGCATCACGATCAGCCGCTCTCCGGCCTGCTGGCGCAACAGGGCCAGCAGGTCTGCGCCGTCCAGCGCCGTGGCGGCCTGGCCGGAGCTGAGCAGCCGCGCGCAGCCGGCGGCGATCACCTCTTCCAGCGCGCTGATTGGATCGCGCGCCATGTCGAAGGCGCGGTGAAAGGTCACGCTCATCGTCCCGGCCAGGCCGACCAGCTCGCGCGTGCCCGGCCCGTCGATGTCGCCATCGGCCGTCAACATGCCCAGCACCACGCCGTTTACGCCCAGCTTGCGGCACATCTCGATGTCGCGGGCCATGGTTTCGAACTCCAGCGCCGTGTACAGAAAATCGCCGCCGCGCGGGCGGATCAAGACATTGAGGTCTATGCCCAGGCTATCCCGGGCCAGGGCCACCATGCCGTAGGACGGCGTGGTGCCGCCTTCCAAGAGGTTGTCGCACAGTTCGACCCGCTGCGCGCCGCCCTGCTGCGCAGCCAGACAGGATGCCAATGAGCCGGCGCAGATTTCCAGAATCCCTTGCATGACTTTCTCCTTTGCTTATCCAGTTTGACTGACCCTCCGCGCGCGGCAAAGGTGCCGGCCGGACGCAAAAAAAACGCCGGCATTCGATGCCGGCGGCGGTCAGGGAGAATGACGCGATGAAAAAATCAGGTGACTTTCAGCCCGCGGCTGGCGAACAGCGCGCGCGCGTGGGCGGCCTGCGCCGCGGTGGGAATCGGGGTATCGTTCAGCTGGTATTCCATGCCCAGCTGCGCCCACTTGTCCTTGCCCAATTGATGGAAGGGCAGTACTTCCACCCGCTCCACCAGATCGCCCAGTCCGGCCACATAATCGGCCAGCCGCTCGATGTCGGCGTCGCCGTCGGTGAGGCCCGGCACCAGCACGTAGCGTATCCACATTTTCTTGCCGAGCCGCTTCAGGCGCTGGGCGAAGTCCAGCGTCGGCTGCAAGGGCTGGCCGGTAAGCGCCAGGTATTTGTCGGGGTCGGAATGCTTGATGTCCAGCATCACCAGGTCTACATCGTCGAACCATTCATCCGACACCCGCTCGTGCAGGAAGCCCTGGGTATCCAGCGCGGTGTGCAGGCCGTAGCGTTGCTTGATCTGATGGAACAGCTCGCCGACGAACTCGTGCTGCATCAGCGGCTCGCCGCCGGAAATGGTGACGCCGCCGGCGAACTTCAAAAAGCGCGCGTAGGTGGCCACTTCGGACAGCGCCTGCTCCACGGTCACCTGGCGGCCGTTGTGCAGCTTCCAGGTATCCGGGTTGTGACAGTACAGGCAGCGGAACTGACAGCCCGAAACGAAAAACACGAAGCGCATGCCGGGGCCGTCCACGCCGGCGCCGCTCTCGGTGGAGTGCAGATAGCCTATGGTTTCGGTCTTGACGGATGCTTCGCTGTGGTCTGCGGCAATAGGTGGGGTCATGCCGTTTCTCCGGTGAATCTTGTGAAAAAGCGGGGCTTTCCTTCCGGACCGCCCCGCCATTGATGCGATGGTGTTTCCGCGCGGGCAAGCCCTGCGGCCTGCCCGCCCTACCTTCTTTTCAGCTTACATCTTGCCGTGGAAGGTGCGGTTGATCACGTCCAGCTGTTGCTCGCGCGTCAGCTTGACGAAGTTCACCGCATAACCGGACACCCGGATGGTCAGCTGCGGGTACAGCTCCGGATGCTCCATGGCGTCCAGCAGGGTTTCGCGCTTGAACACGTTCACGTTCACGTGGAAACCGCCGCCGGCGATGTTGCGCTCGCCGTCGCAATCGAACGGGGTGCAGTTGGCGCTGCTGAACTCGGTCGGGTGAGCCGAGCAGAAACCGTCCAGGCAGTTGGCCAGGTTCACGATGCGCTCTTCAGCGGTGTGGCCCAGCGCGTCCGGCGTGGCCGAAGCGGTCCAGCTGATGCCGTCCAGCGCGGAGTCGTACGGCAGCTTGGCCACCGAGGCGCCTGCCGCCACAAAGCCCTTCACATCGCGGCCGTTCATCGGGTTGGCGCCCGGGGAGAACGGTTCGCCGGCGCGGCGGCCGTCCGGGGTGTTGCCGGTCTTCTTGCCGTACACCACGTTGGAGGTGATGGTCAGCACCGACTGAGTCGGCTTGGAGTCGCGGTAGAAGTACGGCTGGGCCTTGATCTTGTCCATGAAGGACTGGGTCAGCCACACCGCGATCTCGTCCACGCGGTCGTCGTTGTTGCCGAATGCCGGGTATTCGCCTTCGATCTTGTAGTCGACAGCCAGGCCTTCTTCATTGCGGATGATGTGAACCTTGGCGAACTTGACGGCGGACAGCGAGTCGGCGGCCACGGACAGGCCGGCGATGCCGCAAGCCATGGTGCGGACGATGTCGCGGTCGTGCAGCGCCATTTCGATGCGTTCGTAGGCGTACTTGTCGTGCATGTAGTGGATGCAGTTCAGCGCCTTGACGTAGGTGGCGGCCAGCCAGTCCATCATCTTCTCGAACTTCGGCATCAGTTCTTCGTAAGTCAGCACGTCGCCGGTGATCGGCTCAAAGCCGTGGGCCACCACCGCGCCGGACTTCTCGTCGCGGCCGCCGTTGATCGCGTACAGCATGGCCTTGGCCAGGTTGGCGCGGGCGCCGAAGAACTGCATCTGCTTGCCGATCTTCATCGCCGACACGCAGCAGGCGATGCCGTAGTCGTCGCCCCAGTACGGCAGCATCAGGTCGTCGTTTTCGTACTGGATCGCGCTGGTATCGATGGACACCTTGGCGCAGAAGTTCTTGAAGCCTTGCGGGAAGCGGGTAGACCACAGCACGGTCAGGTTCGGTTCCGGCGCCGGGCCCAGGTTGTACAGGGTGTTCAGGAAGCGGAAGCTGTTCTTGGTCACCAGGGTGCGGCCGTCTTCGCCCATGCCGCCGATGGATTCGGTCACCCAGGTCGGGTCGCCGGAGAACAGTTGATCGTATTCCGGCGTGCGCAGGAAGCGGACGATGCGCAGCTTGATGACCAGATCGTCGATCATTTCCTGAGCTTGCTCTTCGGTCAGCACGCCGGCGGCGATATCGCGCTCGATGTACACGTCCAGGAAGGTGGACACGCGGCCGAAGGACATGGCGGCGCCGTTCTGCTCCTTAACCGCGGCCAGGTAGGCGAAGTAAACCCACTGGATGGCTTCGCGGGCGGTGGCGGCCGGGCGGCTGATGTCGTAGCCGTACTTGGCGGCCATCTGGCGCAGTTCGTCCAGGGCGCGGAACTGTTCGGACAGTTCTTCGCGTTGACGCATCACTTCGTCGGTGAAGGTCACGTCATTCAGTTCGGCGAACAGCTGCTGGCGTTCCTTGCGCAGGAAGTCGGTGCCGTACAGGGCCACGCGGCGATAGTCGCCGATGATGCGGCCGCGGCCGTAGGCATCCGGCAGGCCGGTGATCACGCCGGACTTGCGGCAAGCCATGATTTCCGGGGTGTAGACATCGAACACGCCCTGGTTGTGGCTCTTGCGATACTTTTCCCAGATTTCCTTGATCACCGGATCCAGCTTGAAGCCGAAGGCTTCCAGGCCGTTTTCGACCATGCGCAGGCCGCCGTTCGGCATGATGGCGCGCTTCAGCGGAGCATCGGTTTGCAGGCCGACGATCACTTCATTGGCTTGATCGATGTAGCCCGCGTCGTGAGCGGTAATGGAAGAGGCGCGGTCGGCCGAAACATCCAGCACGCCCTTGGCGCGTTCTTCTTTCAGCAGCACACCCAGGGTATCCCACAGCTTCTTGGTGCGCTCGGTGGCGCCAGCCAGGAAGCTGTCGTCGCCTTCGTACGGCTTGTAGTTCAGCTGGATGAAGTTGCGTACATCGACCTTGCTCTGCCACTCGCCAGCGACGAAATCGCGCCACGGGTTGGCTTGAGCTGCATTTTGAGTGATGGCGTCCATCTGGGGCCTCCTTACTTGGCTTGGTCCGGTAACGTGTTAGATATTGAACACATGGTACATTCGGAATCGAAAATTTCGTTTGATCTTGATCAAGTAGCGCCCCGCTTGAGGCGCGATTTCGATCCTGCAGCGCAGCATGCCAACTGCCTTCAACATCATTGATTTATCAGTGATTTATAGCAAAGTCGGCGCAATACAGGGTGTACTGCGCCGACTACATTCGAAAACGAACATTCACATGCCGTTTACAGGCCAACAGCCTGTCTCAATGTTCAGACCGCTTTCAGCGTGTGGCGTTCCAGCAAGTACACCACCAGACCGACGCCAAACGCGCCGCCAACGATATTGCCCAACGTAGCCGGCACCAGATTATGCGCGATATCCGCCCACTCCAGCCCCGCCATGCCCTGCAGCTTGGCCAGCGCGAAGAAAGCCATGTTGGCGATGCTGTGCTCGAAACCGGAGAAGAAGAACACGAACACCAGCAGCATGATGATCAACAGCCGCGCCGCTTCATTGCTCAGGCGCATCGGCACCCATACCGCCAGGCAGATCACCCAGTTGCACAGCACGCCCTTCCAGAAGATCTCCATGCTCGAGGCGTGCACCTTATGCTCCACCACGTTGAACAGCAGGTGATCGGCAGGCAATACGCCCATGCCGCCGGCGCCGGCCAGCACGGCGACGAACAACAGCACGCCCAGCAGATTGCCCAGATACACCATCGTCCAGCTGCGCAACATATTGCAGGTGCGGCAGCGGCCGCTAAGCCGGCCGACGGTGAAGTACATCACATTGCTGGTGAACAATTCCACCTTGCACACGATGATGCTGACCAGCGCCACGCCAAAGAAACCAGAAGTGGCGATGTAATAACCGGGGGCGCCGCTGGCGAAGAAGACCTGGCCTAGCTTCAGGCTGACGGCCAGCACAACGGCGATCAGCGCGCCGGCCATGGCCGCGCTGAGCAGATAGCGGCCCGGTTCGGACAGCAGCACCTGCTGCTTGCTGGCGGCCTCGTCGACCACGTAGGCGAGAGTTGAAGAGTGGCTCATGATGTAACGTCTCTATTAAGAATGTGGGTAAGGCGGCGTCGCGCGATGCGGCCGGAGGCGATTCGCATCCGATGCGACTTTGCGAAAATTTTATGTTCGTTTTAGTAAATTCGTGTTTGATACCGATCAATCCATAGCGTACCACCGCCCAAGCCACCCCCACACGGCCAGACTGCAGCACAATCCTTCCACATTTGTGCGAATACCGGCACAAAACACCAGAGAAATGTTGCAGCAGCTCGCCAGCGCAATGCAGACAAACCGTCCCCGCCGGCCTGCCTCGCATCAGCCATGCCTGTTGTAGCGCCGGCATTTCGCTATCACTGGGCCAAGAGACGCGCCCTTGTCATTTCATAGAATACGAAAGAAAAGTTGTTCATTTTTGTAACTTTATTTTCACATTCGAAAATAATTAAGCAATTTCACGCTCGCATATCGTGCGCATTGACGCCGCAATCATCACAATCGAACAATCAAAATTCGAACAATTCAGGCGCAAGCCCATGCTATTCCACCCGGCAGACCATGCCAATAAATCCATTCTCATCAAAGACTTGCACAATCCAAGCACGGAAACGAACCCCATCGCCCGGCTCCCGGCATCTTTGCGTCAGCAGGCAATGACAGACCCAAGAAAGGTAAAATTACGCAATAAATTGCACAGAGCAATCACTCAAATTTCAAACTTGTGGCAAGGATAAAAAATGACCATGGCAAAATTACCCATGCGCAATCATTTTATAAAATAGAAAATTTAGTGAAATTTAATTCCACAAAAAATGAATTTAAAGGATATAAAACCAATAAAAAAATATTGTCATTTAGAATTTAGAAAACCAGCCATCCCTCAGGCATGTTCATTTGTTCATTTGGTGACAAAATTATCTTGATTAGAATCAACTGATGTTCTTAAATGTGTACCTTGCTAACTACAAATGCCCTTACGATGGGCAGCAATTAAGCAAGACGCGGTTCACAAACAACGACATACAGAGAACCCCGTCGGCAACAGTTCGATCCGCCCCCCGCCACAAGCCGACAACGCCGGCGGCGGAGGATGGAAACCCGGAATTTGCGAAATATCGTTTGAAAAGGCACCTCATCATGTCACAAGCAATCGCCTCAACCGCCTCCCGCTCCGGTTCGTCCGGCTGGACCAAGCACGACACCACCTGGATGCTCGGCCTCTATGGCACCGCCATCGGCGCCGGCGTCCTGTTCCTTCCCATCAACGCCGGCATCGGCGGCCTGTGGCCCCTGATGCTGATGGCCATCCTGGCCCTGCCGCTGACCTTCTTCGCCCACCGCGGCCTGACCCGCTTCGTACTGTCTGGCAGCAAGGAAGGCGCCGACATCACGGAAGTGGTGGAAGAACACTTCGGCGTAGGCGCCGGCAAGATCATCACCTTGCTGTACTTCTTCGCCATCTACCCGATTCTGCTGATGTACAGCGTGGCCATCACCAACACGGTGCTGTCCTTCCTCAATAACCAGCTGCACATCGACGTGGGCACCGGCATCGCCACCCGCGCCGTGTTCTCGCTGGCGCTGATCCTGGGCCTGATGTCCATCGTCCGCCTGGGCGGCCAGATGATCGTCAAGGCGATGAGCATCCTGGTCTACCCGTTTGTGGTGGTGCTGATGCTGCTGGCCCTGTACCTGATCCCGCAATGGAGCGACACCGCCATCCGCCACGCCGGCAGCCTGGGCGACGCCGTATCCAGCGGCGCCTTCTACAAAACGCTGTGGCTGGCCATCCCGGTGATGGTGTTCTCGTTCAACCACTCGCCCATCATCTCTTCCTTCTCCGTCGACCAGCGCAAGCTGCACGGCGACGAAGCCGAGCCGGCCTCCAGCCGCGTGCTGATCCGCGCCCACACCATGATGGTGCTGACCGTGATGTTCTTCGTGTTCAGCTGCGTATTCAGCCTGAGCCCGGCCGATCTGGCCGCCGCCAAGGCCCAGAACATCTCCATCCTGTCCTACCTGGCCAACCACTTCCAGAACCCGGTGATGGAATGGGTTGCCCCGATCATCGCCATGGTTGCCATCAGCAAGTCCTTCCTGGGCCACTACCTGGGCGCCAAGGAAGGCTTCAACGGCCTGGTGGTCAAGCAACTGCGCCAGAGCGGCAAGACCATCGAAACCTCGAAGCTGGACCGCTACACCGCCATCTTCATGATCGTGACCTGCTGGATCATCGCCACCATCAACCCGTCCATCCTGGGCATGATTGAAACCCTGGGCGGCCCGGTCATCGCGATGCTGCTGTTCCTGATGCCGATGTACGCCATCCACAAGGTACCGGCGATGAAGAAGTACTCCGACGCCGCCAGCAACATCTTCGTGGTACTGATCGGCCTGATCGCCATCTCCGCCATCTTCTACGATCTGTTCGTCTGATCGTAACCAGGCAGGCCGCCCAGCGGCCTGCTCTCCTCTCCGTACTAGCTTCAAAGAGGTAGCATCATGTTCAGCATGAGTGATATCTACAAAATCGGCGTTGGTCCCTCCAGTTCCCACACCGTCGGCCCGATGAAGGCCGGTCACCAGTTCCTGGGCGCGCTCAAGGAAACCGGCAGATTCAACCAAGTCACCCGCATCCATGTGGACTGCTACGGCTCGCTGGCCCTCACCGGCAAGGGCCACTGCACGGACCAGGCCATCATCCTGGGCCTGGCCGGCAACCTGCCGGACACCGTGGACCCGGACAACTCCGCCAGCCTGATCGCCGACGTGGAGCAAACCGGCCAGCTGACGCTGGGCCGCACCCACCAACGCGTGATCCTCGGCATGGACTTCCATACCGCCAACCTGCCGCTGCACGAAAACGGCATGCAGATCCACGCCTTCGTCGGCGACGAAAAAGTGCTGACCAAGACCTATTACTCGATCGGCGGCGGCTTCATCGTGGATGAGGAGCACTTCGACCAATCCAGCTGCAGCGACACCCCGGTGCCGTACCACTTCGTCACCGCCCAGCAACTGATGGACATGTGCGAGGAAACCGGCCTGTCCATCGCCGCCCTGGTGCTGGAAAACGAGAAAGCCTTCCACGACGTCAAGGACACCGAGGCGCACTTCCGCCGCGTGTGGGAAGTCATGAAGGGCAGCATCGAGCGCGGCATGCGCACCGAAGGCAACCTGCCCGGCCCGATGCGCATCCCGCGCCGCGCCCCGGCCCTGCACCGCATGCTGACCAGCTCGCTCACCGTGGCCAAAGACCCGATGAGCGTGATGGACTGGGTCAATATGTACGCCATGGCCATGTCGGAAGAAAACGCCGCCGGCGGCCGTGTAGTCACCGCCCCGACCAACGGCGCCTGCGGCATCGTGCCGGCGGTGCTGGCCTACTACAACCACTTCATCCAGCCGCTGGACGACGACAGCTGCCTGCGCTTCTTCCTGTCCTCCGGCGCCATCGGCTGCCTGTTCAAGCTGAACGCGTCCATCTCCGGCGCCGAAGTCGGCTGCCAGGGTGAAGTGGGCGTGGCCTGTTCCATGGCCGCGGCCGGCCTGACCGAACTGATGGGCGGCAGCCCGTCCCAGGTGTGCATGGCGGCGGAAATCGCCATGGAGCACAACCTGGGCCTGACCTGCGACCCGGTGGGCGGCCAGGTGCAGATTCCGTGCATCGAGCGCAACGCCATCGCCGCGGTCAAGGCGATCAACGCCGCGCGCATGGCCATGCACCGCGTCAGCAGCCCCAAGGTGTCGCTGGACAAGGTCATCGCCGCCATGTACGAAACCGGCAAGGATATGGACGCCAAGTACCGCGAAACCTCCTGCGGCGGCCTCGCCTTGCAGATCAAGGTGGAAAGCAAGGTTGTGCCCAGCCAGGCCATCCGCTGGGTGGACGACGCAGCCTGAGCCCGTCGCCCGCGCTAAGACAAACGCCACCCTCGCGGTGGCGTTTTTGTTGACGGCTCGGCTTGCTGCATGGCCGCCCACTGCCTAGGGGTTGTTGACGTTTGGAGAGCGGTCGCGCCGGGATGCGTTTTGCGACGAATCGAGGCGTTTCGCGCGCCGCATAGTCATTCTCTGCCAGCGCGAAACAACGAAGAGTCGGCGCGAAAGGCGCCCGGCCCTGCGGGTTTGGCCGCTTTGGGCCGGAAGCCGCGTTGCCCAGCCCTTGCATAGAATGACTATGCGTCGGACTGCGCGCCTTGCTTCCGGCCCAAATCGGCTCAAACGCGATCCACTCACCAAACGTCAACAGCCCCTAACATGACGGCCCTGCGCTCAGAAAATATCCAAGAAGGAATGCGATGAAATCCGCCGACTTCGCCCTGCTGTTCGACCTGGACGGCACCCTGGCCAATAGCGACCCGCTGCACTATCAGGCCTTTGCCCGACTGCTGGAAGAAAACGGCAAGACGCTGACGCCCGAACTGTACCAGCGCCACATCGTGGGCGGCTCCAACGCCAGCATCATGCGCGCGCTGTTTCCGGAGCGGGACGAAGACGCGCACCGCGCCATGGCCGATCACAAGGAAGCCTTGTTCCGCTCCTCTGTAACCCGCATGCAAGCCACGCCAGGCGTCACGCAGCTGTTCGATTGGGCGGCCGCGCGCGGCTTCCCCATCGCCGTCGTCACCAACGCCCCACGCGCCAACGCCGAACTGATGCTGGAAAAGCTGGGCCTGGCCGCCCGTGTCCACGCCCTGGTCATAGGCGAGGAGCTGCCCGCCGCCAAGCCAGACCCGCTCCCCTACCTAACCGGCCTCGCCCGCATCGGCGGAGTAGCGGAACGCGCTTGCGCCTTTGAAGACTCTCCCTCCGGCATCCGCGCCGCCCGCGCGGCAGGCCTGCACACCTTCGCCATTGGCGACGCCCTGCCGGCCGAGCAACTGTTGGCCGCCGGCGCCGATGCGATTATTGACGACTTCACCGCGCCCGAACTGTGGCGCTGGCTGGAAGCCGCGCCGGCCTGATCCTTACCCAAACGCAGAGTACAGGCCGCAGCCTATCAGGCAACAGCCGCATAACCGCGCCGGCCATGACTGCCCCTTGCCCACCAGCCTGCCGCTCAGCAGACAGGCGGCGGCGACGCACAGCAGGAACACCGCCAGCACGGTCAGCAGGAACAGCGGCCCCAGCAACAACATCTGTCGCGCCGCGTCCTGCCCGGGCTGGATGAACTGCGGGAAGTAAACGATCAAAAAACCGATGATTTTAGGGTTGGGCAGCGTCGCCATCAGCCCGCGCCGGAACACCCCGCCGGGAGCTTGCGCCACCGCCTCTTGTCCTGATGGCGACGTTCGCAACTGCCCCACGCCCAGCCACAACAGATAGCCTGCGCCCAACCACTTCAGGCCAAGCAAGATAAGCGGCGACGCCTGCGCCAACGCGCCCAGGCCGCTCAACGCCGCCAGCAGCAGGATGGCGTCCGCCGTCACCACACCCAAGGACGCCGCCGCGCCGGCGCGCCAGCCCTCGCGCAAGGCCGCGGCCACAATCACTAGCAGCGATGGCCCCGGCAGCAGGGTGATCAAGGCCGTCGCCACGATAAAGCTCCAGATCATGGCCGTCTCCTCAGCGCAACAAGCCAAGGCTACCCGTCAACTGGCGCACCCGCTTGGCCGGCCCGCACAGCGCCAGGCCCTGGTATTGCAAAGCCTGCTCCGGCGTGGCGGCCAGCGCGGCCGCATACTCCTGGTAACTCCGCGTGTTCCGGGTGGCGCTGGTCAATTCCACCAGCGTCAACTCATCCCGGTGCGTGCTCGCCGCCGCGCGCAAGGCCCGCAATTGGTCGGCGTCGCACTTCAGGATGGGAATCGCCACCGTAGTGATACCCAGCCGCAGTTCGCCCGCCGCGTCCGGCAAGTCTTCCCCCACCAATTGCGGATGCCGCCTGCCCAGCGATAGCGACAGCACGGCTGCGGTATTGGCGATGACGCCCGGCGGCAATGCCGGGTCGATGACGATGACGCAACGCATGTCCTGCATGACAGTCCCCTATCGGATTGGAATGACTCACTATGCGCGGTCACCCGCTGCGCTACAATCCAGATCAATTGAAACTGTCTGATCGAAAAAATCGAACAATGATAGACGAACTGCGCGCCCTGGCCGTCTTCGCCAAAACCGTGGAAACCGGATCGTTTCGCGCCGCCGCGCGGGCGCTGGGGCTATCGCCATCAGTGGTGAGCCACCATCTGTCGCAGCTGGAAGCGCGCCTGGGCACGGCGCTGCTGTACCGCTCCACCCGCAGGCTATCGCTCACGCCGGACGGACAGGCACTCTACCTCCACGCCCAAGCCATGCTGGAGGCGGCGCAAAGCGGGCTCAACGCCATCGCCGGCCGCGCGGCGGAGCCGGCAGGAACGCTCAGCTTGACGCTGCCGGCCTTCTTCGCCCGCAGTCCGCTGGTCGGCCAGTTGGCCGAATTCGTCCGCAGCCATCCCAAGGTGGAATTGACGCTGGACTTCAGCGACGAAAAACGCGACCTGATCCGCGACGGCATAGACCTGGCCATCCGCATCGGCGAACTGCCGGACAGCGCACTCAAATCGCGCCGTCTGCACGACATGCCCCGCCTCACGGTGGCCGCGCCCTCGCTGCTGGCTGAGCGCAAAGCGCCGCAAAACCCGCAAGAGCTGGCGGAATGGCCCTGGCTGGGCATCCGCATGCGCCCCAATCGCAAGACGCTGATCCATGAAACAGGCCAGGCGCAATCGTTCTCCTTCCAGCCGCGCCTCACCGTCAACAGCGTGGACGCCGCCTGCCAGTTGGCCATCGCCGGCTGCGGCCTGGCCACTCCGCCGGCGTTTCTGGTAGCGGACGACATCGCTGCCGGCCGCTTGCAAACAGTGCTACCACAATGGCAAGTGGAGCCGCTGGGCATCTACGCCGTATGGCCGGCCAACGCCGCCAGGGAAAGCCTGACGCTGCGTTTGGTGCATTTTTTGGCCGCAGCGCAGACCATCGTCCACAGCAAGAACAACTAACTCCTTCCGCTTTCATCCCCGTGGGCGAGGGGAACACGGCGGTGGGCCAGTCCGCCGCCGGCAGGCGTGCGGTTCATCCCCGCGGGCGCGGGGAACACGAGCAGTTTGAGTATTGGACATGTTCGTATTCCGGTTCATCCCCGCGGGCGCGGGGAACACACCTACACCCACTACTACAGACACTAGCGTGTCGGTTCATCCCCGCGGGCGCGGGGAACACCCAGGGGCAACGGTGGTTTCTGCCATACGAGGCGGTTCATCCCCGCGGGCGCGGGGAACACGCCAGCGCAGACGGCAAACCCTGCAGACGAGGCGGTTCATCCCCGCGGGCGCGGGGAACACCTGCCAACACGGCCAATAGTGCGGTAGTGACGCGGTTCATCCCCGCGGGCGCGGGGAACACCTACGTTGTCGCGCCAGCAGGCGCGCTGGATCCGGTTCATCCCCGCGGGCGCGGGGAACACGCGAGCCGGTGCCGAAAGCGGTCTACCTATGGCGGTTCATCCCCGCGGGCGCGGGGAACACGCGGTACATGAAGGCCTCCCCTGCTAAAATCTCGGTTCATCCCCGCGGGCGCGGGGAACACCCCTGGCGATGTGGAGAATGGTCTGCTGGTCGCGGTTCATCCCCGCGGGCGCGGGGAACACACCATCAAGGAGACGGACGGCTCGACCAGCACCGGTTCATCCCCGCGGGCGCGGGGAACACACAAAAGGGGGTATCAAAATGCTGGCTAGTCACGGTTCATCCCCGCGGGCGCGGGGAACACTGCCAGCCCTTGTTGTGGCCGCGCATGACGGACGGTTCATCCCCGCGGGCGCGGGGAACACTTTGCAGGTCCGTTTTGCTCATCTCATATCCCCGGTTCATCCCCGCGGGCGCGGGGAACACGCGACGGAACTGGAACCACCCCCTTTCGGCGTCGGTTCATCCCCGCGGGCGCGGGGAACACGCCAGTCGGACCGGCAAGGGTTGCGGTCACATCGGTTCATCCCCGCGGGCGCGGGGAACACGTGGCTGGCAGTTCCACCCCTATGGATTGCGTCGGTTCATCCCCGCGGGCGCGGGGAACACTCGCTGGGTTCGGTTGGCTTTTCTGCCTCACCCGGTTCATCCCCGCGGGCGCGGGGAACACTTTCGCCAACTCCGTCACTGCCTTGGCACGCTCGGTTCATCCCCGCGGGCGCGGGGAACACACGAGAGCCTTGGCGATAGCTTCCCCGTGCAACGGTTCATCCCCGCGGGCGCGGGGAACACAATAGCAGGCAGAACCGGCGGTCGTTTTTGGTCGGTTCATCCCCGCGGGCGCGGGGAACACGCCCGCAAAAAGGGTTCACGGAATACTTGAACCGGTTCATCCCCGCGGGCGCGGGGAACACGCATCTTTCTACACGGACCCGGACGCGCACGGCGGTTCATCCCCGCGGGCGCGGGGAACACACCCGAAGCCGCCAAACGCTTGCTAATATTTCCGGTTCATCCCCGCGGGCGCGGGGAACACCCGCCATGAAGATGACCAAACTGGGCAAGGCCCGGTTCATCCCCGCGGGCGCGGGGAACACCGGTTCAATCGGAATAATACCCGGCACGCTGGCGGTTCATCCCCGCGGGCGCGGGGAACACTTGGACGAACTGGCCCGGCGCTGGATTGCCCGCGGTTCATCCCCGCGGGCGCGGGGAACACCCGGCCTCAAATGGGAAGTCGCGGAGCCATTGCGGTTCATCCCCGCGGGCGCGGGGAACACGGGCGCCACTCCGGCAAGCCAAGTTCCCAAGGCGGTTCATCCCCGCGGGCGCGGGGAACACTCATACCTAGACCCGAAGCCCGCGCAAAGGGCCGGTTCATCCCCGCGGGCGCGGGGAACACCTTCGAACGCAGTTACCAGGTCGAATCGTTGTCGGTTCATCCCCGCGGGCGCGGGGAACACGCCACCTGCAGCCATATCTTGCGGCACGTAGCCGGTTCATCCCCGCGGGCGCGGGGAACACACGGCACCGGCAGGTGCCGAGGCATCACCCTCCGGTTCATCCCCGCGGGCGCGGGGAACACGGTTCTATCGCGTTGCCATCGACCGGCGAATCCGGTTCATCCCCGCGGGCGCGGGGAACACGAATTCTCATGTCGTGACCTCGAAATACGCCTCGGTTCATCCCCGCGGGCGCGGGGAACACTAATAGGGTGCAAACGTGCCGAAGCTCAATAACGGTTCATCCCCGCGGGCGCGGGGAACACGAGCGCGCTGGATATTTTCGGGGTGTCAATGACGGTTCATCCCCGCGGGCGCGGGGAACACATGGTTAAAGGCTATCCGGTTGACATTAAGGGCGGTTCATCCCCGCGGGCGCGGGGAACACAAAGCTGTTCAAGAAAATCGGTTAACCCGCGTCGGTTCATCCCCGCGGGCGCGGGGAACACATTGGGACAACCCTGACGGCTCTGGCCGCACGCGGTTCATCCCCGCGGGCGCGGGGAACACAAGGCCTTAACCACGAAAAAGTTGCTGGTATTCGGTTCATCCCCGCGGGCGCGGGGAACACCTGAAATGATTGAAATTTGGTCTGAAACGTATCGGTTCATCCCCGCGGGCGCGGGGAACACAGGGTTTGAATGTCTGCAGAAATGGGCGGGGTCGGTTCATCCCCGCGGGCGCGGGGAACACCTGCCAACACGGCCAATAGTGCGGTAGTGACGCGGTTCATCCCCGCGGGCGCGGGGAACACCGCAATACTCTGCTGTATGACGGCATCAGCACCGGTTCATCCCCGCGGGCGCGGGGAACACCGGCTCGGGAGACCGCGTAGCGGCGGCCGGTCCGGTTCATCCCCGCGGGCGCGGGGAACACGTTATTCGCAATATCGATCAGACTTATTTCTTCGGTTCATCCCCGCGGGCGCGGGGAACACTAGAATGGGGCAAGTTTTGCCAATTCCGTAATCGGTTCATCCCCGCGGGCGCGGGGAACACCTGAATAACCGTGGTGAAATTCGAAAAAAAATCGGTTCATCCCCGCGGGCGCGGGGAACACCCTTCAGCGCCCAGTGACGAATGACCGACATTCGGTTCATCCCCGCGGGCGCGGGGAACACACTATAGCCAAACCACCGATCATCAAACGCTGCGGTTCATCCCCGCGGGCGCGGGGAACACTTGTTTAACTTGACTAAAGGTAAATAAAGTGACGGTTCATCCCCGCGGGCGCGGGGAACACTACCGAGCGCGGCGTGTATGACCGGCTCAAGCGGGTTCATCCCCGCGGGCGCGGGGAACACCCGTTAAACCGCCCGCCATCGAGGCACACGGCCGGTTCATCCCCGCGGGCGCGGGGAACACTCGTCGCGCTTGTAGACTATGGCGCCCCCTATCGGTTCATCCCCGCGGGCGCGGGGAACACTACGTCATCGCCAAGCTCGGCAGTAGCGCCACCGGTTCATCCCCGCGGGCGCGGGGAACACGCCACGGCCGAGGCCGCCACCAGCAAGCTGACCGGTTCATCCCCGCGGGCGCGGGGAACACGCTGCGGTGTCGGCTTTAGCCATTTGTTACTCCGGTTCATCCCCGCGGGCGCGGGGAACACAAGAAGCAGGTGATGTGCGTCAGCAAGGGCGACGGTTCATCCCCGCGGGCGCGGGGAACACAAACGGAAACATCGCGGCCGGACAGCCGAAAGCGGTTCATCCCCGCGGGCGCGGGGAACACCCGTTCTTGGACCTCTGCCTGTGGAAAGGCCGCGGTTCATCCCCGCGGGCGCGGGGAACACTCTTCAGGCGTCCAGCGAACCATCATGCCTGGCGGTTCATCCCCGCGGGCGCGGGGAACACATGGTGGTGAGGCTGTCCGGCAGGTCGCTGGCCGGTTCATCCCCGCGGGCGCGGGGAACACCAAATCAGCTGCAGCGGAATACTGCCGCCGGGCGGTTCATCCCCGCGGGCGCGGGGAACACCGAGCCAGCGACGGCCCAGTCGCTGCGCGACGCGGTTCATCCCCGCGGGCGCGGGGAACACCACCGAAGTTGTGGGCGCGCCAGCGACCACCACGGTTCATCCCCGCGGGCGCGGGGAACACACAGATTTCACATGCGATCAAATGGAACTCGGCGGTTCATCCCCGCGGGCGCGGGGAACACACCAATTGCAAGCAACTGATTTTTAATAACAAAAATGCCACCAAAAAATCTACCGATTTTTAAAGAACAAGACTCTCCTTTCCCATCAATTGATGCAGACGCTATTCCCCTGCATCTTCCGGCGCGGGTGGCGGTAGGAAAGACACCAGCTTGGCGCCATCGAACTCGGCTGGCATGCGGCGGTTGGCGCCCAGGGTGACGAAGTCGAAGCCGGCCTCGGTGGCGGCCTGCCAAGCCATCACCGCGTTGCCGTCCTCCAGCCCCTCCTCCACCTGCTGCCACAGGTAGTCTCGAATCTTGCGGTTGTAGTTGCCCACGTAAACGCCGGCGCGGATTTCCAAGAGCCAGATCGCCATCCGGCCGCGCAGCCGGGGAGGCGCGTTTTCAAGTACGATGACCAGCATCGCCCAGCCCTTCGTCGTCCGGAAACGCCGCCTCCACCACGCCCTGCGCCTCCGGCTTGTCCAGGCCGCCTGCGTCCAGCATGGTTTCGATGTCCGGGATGATGCGCTCCAGCAGCCTGGTCTTGCGGAACATGTCGCGGCAGCGCTGACGCACCTCGCGCTCCACGTTGTGCACCGGCTTGGCGGCGACGGCGAAGGCCACCGGCACCACGGTTTCGAATTTGTATACGTCCGCCACGTCGTAGACGAAGGACAGCGGTTTGCCGCTGTGGATGAAGCCGATGGCCGGCGCGTAGCCGGCCGCCAGCACCGCCGCCTCGGTCACGCCGTACAGGCAGGCGGTGGCGGCGGACAGGCAGCGGTTGGGGATGTCGGCCTGGTCCCAGTCTTCGCGGTCGTAATTGCGCGCCTGCCATTTCACGCCGTACTGCTGCGCCAGTTGCTGGTACAGGGCCCGCACCCGCGCGCCCTCTATGCCGCGCAGCTGTTCCACGCTGCGCTTTTGCGGCGGCTCGTCGCCAAAGCGGCGGCGGTACATCTCGCGCACCACCTTGAGCCGCGCGTCATCGTCCAGCGCCAGCCGGGCCTGGTACAACAGCCGGTCGGCGCGCGCGCCGCCGGGCTGGCCGGCGGAATACAGCCGCACCCCGGCCTCGCCCACCCACACCAGCAAGGTGCCCACCTGGGCCGCCAGCTTGCAGGCGGCGTGAGACACCCGCACACCTGGCTCCAACATCAAACAGGCCACGCCGCCCACCGGGATATGGGTGCGCACGCCGGTGGCGTCCACCGCGACGAAAGCGCCGTCCAGCACATCCAGCTGGCAGCGCTCGACAAACAAGACGGAAAGCCGCTCCTTGATGGGGAGCGGCTTCAAGGGCGGGAGGGGTTGGCTCATGGCAGCCGTTTCACCAACAGCAGGCCGCAGCCGAAGCCCAGCGCATGCCCCAGGCTGGAATGCGGCGCGGCGGCGGGCTGTCCCAATAGCGCCTGCGCCAGCTTGTCACCATCGGCCACCCTGGCCATGCCCTGGTAATCGACCGAGGAAAACTGCATGCGGCGGCCCTTGCTATGCAGCGTGTGCTGGAAATAAGCGTCCACCTGCACTTCGTCGCGGTCGATCTCCAGCCCCCAGGCATCGGCGCGGCGAGAGAGCCAATCCAAAGCAGCGGCCATCATGGCTTCCTGGATTTCATCTTCCGGCAGGCCTTGGGCTTTCGCCTCAGTCTTGGCCGCCATCAATACGTCGTGGCGCTGGCTGCGCTGCCCCTTGGCCTTGGGCTTGGCCACCACCGGATTGGCACGCAGGCTGAAATGCACCCATTCCCCAGATTCCAAGCGCGGCTGGTAAGGCTTGCTTTCCACTTTCACCGCCGGGTGCCAGCCCTGCGGCTGCCGCTGCGACAACAGGTAGTACAGCAGATGGCCATTGGCGCCCTGCTCCGCGCGGAACAGGAAATCGCGCTTGGCGTCAGGCGCGTCCGGAAACAGCTTCCACATCAGCAAGTGATCGCGGTATGCGTCTCCGTGAATCATGAGGCTGGACTCATGCGAAAAAACGCTGGCCGGCACGGCAATGCGGGATAGATAGCTCATTGCCGCCCTCCCGCCAGATAGGCCAGCTCCCGCCGCGGCTCGAATTGCCAGCGCAAGCGCGACAAGGGCTGGTCATTCCTCATCAACTGTAAAGTCGCGTCCATGCCGACATCAGCCATCGCCTCGTCCCAGAAGTAACGCGCCTGTCTGTCCTTATCCAGATCGATCTTGGCCTCCCTCGGCTCATCGTCATCAAGATCGACACCAGGCACAAACGGCTCATCGTCGCGGCTGTCCAGCGCCTGCTTCAGCGTGTCGAAACCGCCCAACCTAGGATCCAAGGGCAGCGCCAGCGGGCAAGACTTGCGGCCGAGATAAGGCAAAAACACCGGCGCGCGCAGCGCATCGGCCAGGGCAGGCAAGCCATGCGGCGCGTCCGGCGCAGCCTCCACCGCCACCACGCTCAGGCTGTCGCTGCGGTATTCGCGGCTGGTGAGGATGGTGTTCAACTTTTCCTTGTCGCGCACTTCCTGGCGGCGGCTGCGGTAGGCAAACTTCTTGGGGATGTCCGGCCACTGCACGGTGTGGTAGTCGCGCAGCGGCATGCCGGCGGCGACGAGCTTGACGCCGAAGCGGTAACCGCGGCTGAGCGCCTGCTGGCCGGCCTCGTCGTCCCGCCTCACGCCCAGCGCCGCGCCCAGCAGACCCAGCAGCGTGGAACGGGACGGATGGTCGGCGCTGGCGCGCTGCTCGCCCACCGCCAGCTCGCCCCAGCTGGCCATGGGCCCATACAGCTGGAAAACCAGATACTCGCGCATGGCCTTACTCCGCGACGAAAGCCAGCAGCGCCTGCAGGCTGCCCTCGCCCTTGATCACATCGAATTCATAGCGGCGGTCGGCGCAAGCGCCGTACACCTTGTCCATATTGTCCCGCACCGACGTCAAGGCCTGGATGCCGCCAGCGGCGTAATCCCCGCTGTTCACCGGCTTGAGGAAGGCCAGCGACAGGCTGCGCGGCTGGCGATCGCCGCGCTCGGCCAGCGCGTAATGGGCGTAGGCGCGGCTGGCGTAGCTGTTTTGCTTGCCGTTGGGCGCCACCGTCAACGCGGCCTCGGTCAAGGCGGCGATGGTCCGCTTGGCCAGCTCGGCATCGCCGCCCAGGTTTTGCCGCAACAGTTCGCGGTCGATGCAGATGTACTGGTAGAACACCGCGGCGGCGAAGGCGCTTTCGCCGATGTGGGCCGCGCCGGGATCTTTGCGGTTCAGGTCGTCCACCGCCGTGAAGTAGTCATCTTCCACCACCGTGGCGTGGATGCCCAGCGCGTGCGCCACTTGCACCGCCGCTTCCACATTGTGTTCGGTCTTGCTGGCCAGCATGCGGCCGAACATGGCGATGTCCGCCGCCTGCTGCTTATGCAGCAGCGCGTCCAATTCCTCTTTTTCCGGCGCGCGCTTGTCGGCGATCAGCTTGGCCACCAGCTTGTCCAGCGAAGCCTTCTCTTCCGCCGAAACATGCACCAGCTGCTCGATCTCGTATGGCTTGTCCTTCTTCAGCGCGCCGTACACCTTGGCGATCTCATTGGCGCTGTCGCCAGCCAGCTTTTCCGGGAAACCCGCAGCCTTCAGCTTTTCATAAACCTCCACGCCTAGCAGCTTGGTGCGCGTGCCCAGCGCGCCTTCGCTCTGGCCCACTTGGCTGAACAGCTTTTGCTCAAACAGCTCAGACGTGCGCCAGGCGCGCTTCAGGCTTTGCGACGACACCCGCAGGCGCTCCACGCCGCCCATCATCGCGGTCTTGGGGCGGCCCAGGTCGTCGCGGTTCAGGTTGGCCGGCGGGTAGGAAATCAGGGTATGCAGTTGGATGAAACGGCTCATGTTTTATTCTCCAATGACAATCAGGCGGGTTCTTGATCGGCTTCGCGCAAGGATTCGTGATAGTAGTCTGCGGCCCAGCGCAGTTTCAGGCGTTCGCGCGGGGGCAGCGCCGGGTCGGCTTCGCGGAATTCCCATACCCACTGCAACAGGTCCACCGCCAGCTTGCCTACATCCACCTCGCCGCCCAGCAGGTCCACCGCGCGGCGGGCCTGGCGGTAAAAACTGTCCTCGTCGCGGCAGGTTTGCAGCTGGCGGAAACGCAGCTCGCTCATCGCCTCGCGGCCGGATTCGTTCTTGCGGCCCAAGCTGCGGGCAAACTCCTTGCCCGGCGCGTGGGTGGCATGCGCCGCCACGCCGGCGGCCAGCGCCAACTCCTCCGCCCCCACATCCAAACCCTGCCGCCGCAATTCCTGCAGTAGCCGATGGAAGGCGGATTGCAGCAATACATCTTCCGGCGCGGCGCAGCGCCGCAGTTGGGCGCGGTCTGCCCGCTTCAACATGGCGAATGGCCCATGGCGCTCCTCGTCGCTCGGGTCCAGCGCCTGCCGCCACTGCGCGACCGTCTTGGCCAGCGTTTGGCGTTCGGCCTTATTGAGAAACCGCTTCATCGCTTGCTCCCTGGTATTGGGCGATGCGTTCGCCCATGATCTTGTGCGGCTTGGCCCGCCACAGGCCGCGCTGCAAATCGGCGCGCGCCCTTACCACCTTGGCCATATCCATTTCTTCAATCGGCGCGCACAACACCCAATAATCGAACAACTCCAGCACCAGCCGGCGCAGCGGCGGCAGCCAGGCGGCGAAAACCTCCGCCTGAGCGGCAGGGTCAAGCTGTGGCGCTTTGGCCAAGCGTTCTACCGCCTGATAGAACAGGCCCTCGCTGCGTTGCCAAAAGCTCTGCTCGATGGCTGGCTCCTTCTTGTCCATATTGCGGGCTTTTTTGACGCCATCGCCCAGCATCAACGCGCTTTGTCTGGCCACCTCCAGCATCTGGCGCGCGGCATCGACGAAATGGGGCTGGTCTTCGCTGGCCAAGCCAAACCAGGGCAGCGTGACATCGCGCCAGGCTTCGGCCTTCATATTGTCCATCTGGTAGCCGAAGCACCACAGCCGCGCCTCGCCGGCCTGTTTCAGCTTGTTCGCCTTGCCGCGCTGGCGGTTGAAGTCCCACACCGCCCGCGCCGGCTTCTCGTTGTCGTTTTCGCCCAAGGTCAGGCTCAGCCAATGACGATAACCGCCGGCCGCGCGGCCGCCCTTGGTGGAAATCGGCGGCTTGGAAATGTCCTTGGGGTCGGTCAGATAGGGTGTAAGCGGATGCAGCCAGGGGCCGGTGTAATTGATGCCGTAATTGCGGGTGCGGTATTGGCGGAACAAGGCGTCATGCGCCTCGCCGCAGACTTCGCACACGCCGGCGGCCACATCGTCCACGTCCAGCCGGATGCGGCGCGGCATGCTCCAGAACGCCTGCAGCGGGTGGACATCCTCAGGCCTGGTTTCATCGCCGCCCTTGTCGCTGACGCGGGTGGCAGCCAACCAAGGCAGCTTGGCGGACAGCGGCTGCTCCGCGCGCCAGGCGGCATCCTCGCCATCCAGCGGCAGCACATTCAGCCACAGCTTGCGCCACAGCGAGGCGTCGGCGTCCTCCTGCAACACCAGCGTGGTCAGCGGCCCGCCGCCGCGCAGTGAGGTACGATGTCCCACGCCGCCGCTGGGCGCGTTGATCTGCAAGGTGAACAAGGCTTGCGCCGCGCAGCTCTCGCACAGGCCCTGCCAGTCGGCCAGCTTGTTGAAGAACAGATTGGAATCGGAGCCGGTATCGATCAGCAGCTCGGCGGTGCTTTTGGCGTTGCCTTCCAGCTTGGCGTCGCGGTCCTGCATGAAAGCGATATCGCCGGTCAGCTCGAAAGCCGGCCGCAACGGCGCGAGCCAAGCCTCCAGCTCCGTCGCGCTAGGCGGCTCATTCCAATAGCCCAGCCAGTCATTCAGATTGCCCGGCGCCGCCGCCGTTTGCAGCAGGCCGATCAGCAGCTGATACAGCGCGCCGCGAAAATCCGCGCGCGGCGCCAGCACATCCACCACCTCCGGGTCCGCCGCATCGTAGACGCTGCCCGGCGACACGCTGCCATCGCGCCGTTTGAGGCGGAGCCAGCGGTTGGCGGGATTGAGTAGATTCATTCCACCCTCCTAGTTACTTGAATTCGACCTTCTTCACTCGCCAAATGAAAATCAGGGCAATCACCAACACCAAGATCAATGCCACAGCCCAGCCATTACCGTTCCCCGCCAGAGCCCCAACCGCCTCACTACCCAACACCCACACTAGAAACTCACGCATTGCTAACGCCTCCCGAGTGATGACATTCGGGATTCTAGCATCGCAGCAAAAAAAGTAAAGCAGAATGGGGTATGGGGATTTTGAGACTCAACACCCAATCTGTTACAATGCAAGGGCTCCTCAAGAGATTGGGGATGAACCACAGAATGGGGATTCTATCCTTATATCTGTCAATACGTTCCTTGCGATAGCAGGGCTTATTCCAGGCGGCTCCGGCCGCCTGGTTCACTTCCACAGCAAGCCCAACTCCAGGCTGTACTTCACCTCCACCTCCCTGCCCCTGGCATCGACGCCCTGACCCAGCCACCCGCCAGCCTCTTCGCCGGGAAGTAAGGGCACGACCAGGTCGTACTCGGTCAGCCAGGGTTGCTCATGCGCCAAGCGGTCCAGCCAGGGTTTGAAGCGCTGCCGCCAGCTTGGCGACAAGTCCTTGAGCCTGTTGGCGTCCACCCGCAGCGCGGACAGTTGCCATTGCAGGCGCGGATCGTCGCTTGGGAACAGCGGCCGCAAGGCCTCGCCATCGGCCACTGCCAGATAGACCAGCCGCGTTTCGTCGGCTAGCCGGGTGGCGACGTCGCTGTCTTCCACCCAATGCTTGCTGCTGTCCTCGCAGTAGCCCTTTTCCCAATCCAGCCCGTTGAACAGGGCCATGCTGCGCTGGCTCATCGCCTCGCCCCAGCATTGATTGGCGGCGTCTTGCAGCGCCGGCGGCGCTTCGCGCGCGCTGGCTGCGCCATACACGGCCTCCACCAACTGCCGCACCGCGCCGGCTTCGCCGATTTCTCCAGGCGACACGATGCCGCCAGCTGCCAGCAAAGCCTGCTGGGTCTGCCATAGCTTGGCGGAATCCGGGTATACGTACTGAGCGCCGGGGAACAGCCGGCCGTACCAATCGGCCTTGGCCTCATCATCCGGCTCCGGTCCGTAGACGTAGAGCACAGGCTCCGGCCGCTGCTCCAGGCACTGCGCGGGAGGCGTGCCATCTGGCCACGGCTGGCCGTCCTCCTGACGGGCATGGCGCTGCAGGCGGCCGGCGCGCTGGATCAGCAGGTCTATCGGCGCCAAGTCGCTGACCATCACATCGGCGTCGAAATCCAAACTCTGCTCCAGCACCTGGGTGCCGATCAGCACCCTTCCCGCTCGCGTGTCCGCATCGGAATGCTTGCCCAGCGCGTCCAATACTTTATCTTCTATCTCTAACCGATGCCCCATTGCGTAACGGCTATGGAACAGATGCAGTCTGTCGGCCGGGATTGCGTCCCGCAGCAGGTCGAAGGCGCGGCGGGCATCATCCACGGTATTGCGCACCCAGCACACGCAGCGTCCGGCCTGCGCTTGCCGGACGATCAGTTCGATCACAGCCGCCTCGTCATGCAGATGCGCCACCCGCACCTTGCGCTTGACCTCGCGGCGGGTTTCACAGGGCTGCTGATGGAAGGCGGAGGCGGACAGATGGCTGGCCAAGGGATAATCCGGCAGGAAGGCGTCGCTCAAACTAGGCTGGGCCAGCCCCTGGCGATAGGCATTCAGCAGCTCGCGCTTGATCTGCTCCGGCACGGTGGCGGACAACAGCACCGCGCTGCCGCCTTGCGCCGCGTGCCAGCGCAGCAAACCGACCAGTAAAGTGCGGACATAGGGATCGAAACCGTGCACCTCGTCCACCACCAATACCTTGCGGCTCAGGCCCAGCAAGCGCAGCGACTGGTGCCGCACCGGCAGCGCGGCCAGCAAGGCCTGGTCTATGGAGCCGACGCCGGCCTGCGCCAGCAAGGCCTTTTTATTGTTGTCCGCCAGCCATGCGTTGCAACTCATGCCGGCCGACGCGTCGTCCTTGGCATAAGGCTTGCCGCCGCTTTGCACGCTGAGCGCAAAGTCCTCCACCAGCTGGCGGGCGGAGTGCGCCAACACCAGCGACGGCCGCTCGCCATCGGCGAACAGCTTGCGATACACGCCGCCCACGCGACGGTACATCTGGTTGGCCGTGGCCATGGTGGGCAGGGCGAAGTACAGGCCATCGGCCAGCCCTGCCGCCATCAGGCGATGCGCCAGAATCAGCGCCGCCTCGGTCTTGCCGGCGCCGGTCACATCCTCCAGCAGGAATAGCTGCGGTCCATCAGCCAGCGGCACGCTAGCCGCGTAATGCTGCAAGGGCGTGGGAGAAGATAGATAGGGGATGAGGCGGGTCAGCTGGTCCACGCCGGCATAAGGCGCGCAGCAACAAGCCGTGATGCCGGACGCGGCCAAAGCCCGCCGCGCGGCCGGACGGGCATGCTCATGCCAATAGTCCGCCAGCGCCATGGGCTGGGCGCGGTAGGGAAAGTGATATTGATTAGAGCCTATCCAGTCCGCCAGCACCATCAGGCCGGCCAGCTGCCAGCCCCTGCGCGGGTCAAGCGTTTGGCCAGGCGCGGGCAATGCGCCGACCAAGACTGCGGCGTCGCAAGCAAAGGCTTGCGCGGCGTCCATATCGTCTGGCAGGAAATGATCGGTTGCACGCAGCCGTCTGGCCCCGCCTTCGCGCGGCGGCTGGCCGTGATGGCCGCATGCGATGCGCAGCCAGTCATCCCAGCGCTCGCGATCCGCCTCCGGCATGACGGCCGCCGGCAGGCGCTCTTCCAGATAGTCCAACCACAGCAGCAGACCCAGCGTATCGTGGCGCAGCGTATACAAAGGCGCGCGGGCCACCGAGACCAGATCGTCGGAACCAGGCGGCAGAATCGCCTGGAAACTGCGGGCGAACTTGCCCAGGTCATGCAAAATAGCGAAGTAAACCGCCACGGAGCGGAACTGCTCCGCACTCCACCCCTGGCTGGCGGCACACGACGCCACCCAAGCCGGTCGCTGAAACAGCAGTGCTTCCATCACCGCGGCCACATCCAGCATGTGGAAAGGCAGCAAATGCCAGCGCTCGCCCGTATCGTCACGCGGCGAGGATTTTCCCCTGTATCGCCAATACGCTTGCATCGCTCCTCCGGCACAAACCGATCAGCTCAATAGACATGACCTAAGCGCGCAGGCTAGCAGCAAGTCAGTCACATGTCATTTCACATAAGAAATATTCCACTTGAAATTGACAGAAGCGTCAGGCTTAACCCTTCCCTATTCATGGCCAGCCAGCATCTCCAACGCCTGCCCCTGCCCATTCTTGTCAGAACGTGTTCACGATCTTTTTGGCCTTGTATCCGCTTCGCGGATAGCCGTTTTCCTTGCCGGGACATGCCCGGCGAGCGAAGGGACGGTGGCGCATCGAAAACGTGCTTCCACAAGCCAGGCCCCAAAAAACAAAGATCGTGAACAGGCTCTCAGAACCAGACCATGCCAAGTGTGGGGCAACGAACAGACCCAGCGCCGCCGGTGGATTAAGGTGCGAATGTGTGGCATTCGCCGCGCGTCGACATGGAGTCGGCTGAATTTTTCAGGAGCGGATCATGGGCATCAACAAAGATCAAATCAAAGGGCGTGCTGAAGAGTTGAAAGGCAAAGTGAAGGAGGTTGTCGGCAAGGCGGTGGGTAACAAGGAGCTGGAAGTGAAAGGCAGCGCCCAGAAAAACGTAGGAGCCGTGCAGGCAGCGGTTGGCGACGCGAAAGAGGATCTCTCGAAGAAGCTGAAAACACCTTAATCACCAGGCGGAACCCGCGTGTCGATGCATTCGACGCCTGTTCGGCTGAAACTAAGCAATTGGAGCAATCATGGACATCAAACTCACCGGCGCCTTGCTTTTGTTGGGTGCCCTGCTCGGCCCAGTCGGCGCCTATGCCGAAGACACCTCCACGGACACCCCAGGTCAGTATCTGGACGATGCGGCCATCACGACCAAGGTCAAAGCCGTGTTCGCAGAGGACAAATGGGTTAACGGCTCAGACATCAGCGTCCGTACCGACCATGGCGTCGTCGACCTGACCGGCACGGTCAAGAGCAAGAATGAATCCGACCGCGCCACGGAATTGGCAACACAGGTCAAAGCCGTCAGGGCGGTTCACAACAACCTGACGATTATGGCGCACTAAGGCCTTAACCACTGTCAGCGCAGGATGGCCGCATCCCCTTGCGCGCCATCGCTGACGGTCAAGATTTCACTTCTTCATCAGGAGAGCAGACATGGACTTACTGATTATCGCGATTTTGCTCTTGCTGCTGTTTGGCGGCGGCGGGGGCTTGTATTGGGGTCTGGGCATGGGCTGGGGAATTGGCCCTATCGGACTGATCGTTGCTGTAGTGATCATCTCTTTCGTGCTGTTTGGCTATCGCGGCAGAAGAGGCGGCTGAAACAAGGAGCGTCTTGGGGTCGAGCCCAGATAAATGGAAGGAGACCTTCTGTCCGGCCCTGAAACGCATCGCCCCACTCAAACACGCCTTGCGACGGACACGTTAGCCGGCCCCGTAGCCGGTCATCACGCGCTCAAAAATGGCCTGGATGAGGCTGACTGCAAAGCAATTCATCCCCGCTCGCGCGGGGAACACAACAGACGCCAGGCTAACATGCGATGCGTCGGCGGTTCATCCCCGCTCGCGCGGGGAACACGATTCCCAACAGTTTTCCGACGCAGTTTACCGCGGTTCATCCCCGCTCGCGCGGGGAACACGCCTACAATGCGTTCAGGTGGAATCAGACCGCCGGTTCATCCCCGCTCGCGCGGGGAACACGGAATATCTTCATCTACATTTTCCCAATGTTCAGGTTCATCCCCGCTCGCGCGGGGAACACTGTAGAAAGGGATAACGGAAAAACTAAAGAGCCGGTTCATCCCCGCTCGCGCGGGGAACACGTGCGCACCAAGCGGCCCATTTTTTGAACGTGCGGTTCATCCCCGCTCGCGCGGGGAACACGGCGTATTTACGATTTGGCCGAGGACGTCATTACGGTTCATCCCCGCTCGCGCGGGGAACACACAGCCGGCAGCAGGGTCGAATTGCGGGTGATCGGTTCATCCCCGCTCGCGCGGGGAACACCATCCGCCGTATTGGTTGATTTCGAAGTCCATCGGTTCATCCCCGCTCGCGCGGGGAACACTGCTGCGAATCGAATGTCCGCATCGTCAGTCGCGGTTCATCCCCGCTCGCGCGGGGAACACCGGGTACATTTGCGCAAGCTGCGTTAATTTGCCGGTTCATCCCCGCTCGCGCGGGGAACACATGCCATATCATTAAGTTGGGTTTTGGCGATCCGGTTCATCCCCGCTCGCGCGGGGAACACGTAACTATTGCCGGCGCAATGTGGGAGGGTGGCGGTTCATCCCCGCTCGCGCGGGGAACACGGATTGCGCGTGACCCTCCTTAGGTTTAGCACCGGTTCATCCCCGCTCGCGCGGGGAACACTGCAGGCCATGGAGGAGCTGGAGTCGTTCAATCGGTTCATCCCCGCTCGCGCGGGGAACACGAGGGCGATCCCGTTCTGGCTGGTTTTCATGACGGTTCATCCCCGCTCGCGCGGGGAACACGACCAAGTCGAGGAGGCGCTGCGCCTGGACGGCGGTTCATCCCCGCTCGCGCGGGGAACACGCGATTGCTGCCCCGAGGATGTTGCCTCGCGCCGGTTCATCCCCGCTCGCGCGGGGAACACGCCGAACTCTTGCCCTTGCAGCATGCGAACTACGGTTCATCCCCGCTCGCGCGGGGAACACTGCGAACTCGGCGACAACTGCGAACTCGGCAACGGTTCATCCCCGCTCGCGCGGGGAACACGGTCGGTTCTACAAACTCATTCGGGGCAAATACGGTTCATCCCCGCTCGCGCGGGGAACACCTTTTTTGACGCCTTCGATTTCAAACCCTAATCGGTTCATCCCCGCTCGCGCGGGGAACACCAAAAGTGACGCCAGCATCTCGCCGGATTCGTCGGTTCATCCCCGCTCGCGCGGGGAACACGGCATCCTCAATAGGCGCAGGCTTGGCTAGTTCGGTTCATCCCCGCTCGCGCGGGGAACACATTGAGGAACTCTGCCGGGACAATGGTTGGAGCGGTTCATCCCCGCTCGCGCGGGGAACACGTTTGCGCGGGTGAAGCTGGCGGCGGATGGCACGGTTCATCCCCGCTCGCGCGGGGAACACGAGCCCGTGTTTATCAGCCAGCTGCGCCGCGGCGGTTCATCCCCGCTCGCGCGGGGAACACTACCTTTAATGGCTCGACTGTGACCGTCATGGCGGTTCATCCCCGCTCGCGCGGGGAACACGCAATGGGAGGATGTATCATGTGCGAAATAATCGGTTCATCCCCGCTCGCGCGGGGAACACAGCCCAAGCCGCTGAGCAAGATATCAACGCCGCGGTTCATCCCCGCTCGCGCGGGGAACACTTTGCTTGACCGACTTGTTGTTCAGTACCCGCCGGTTCATCCCCGCTCGCGCGGGGAACACTAGTTTTTTACCAAGCGGGGCGGCGACTAGGTCGGTTCATCCCCGCTCGCGCGGGGAACACGTTTTATAGGTTGCCGCCATTTGCAGCAATTGCGGTTCATCCCCGCTCGCGCGGGGAACACGCCGATTTGGCTATGCAATAGTTGCGCCCTAGCGGTTCATCCCCGCTCGCGCGGGGAACACACATGGGGGCAGATGAATGTCGCGTGCGGCGGCGGTTCATCCCCGCTCGCGCGGGGAACACCCGATCTAAAGATGCACGAAGATCGAATAATCCCGGTTCATCCCCGCTCGCGCGGGGAACACTGCACAATCGACGGCACCAGCATGATGGAGCGCGGTTCATCCCCGCTCGCGCGGGGAACACTCGCTCCTGCTGCGCTTGTTCGGCCCCGAATCCGGTTCATCCCCGCTCGCGCGGGGAACACGTCAGCGGATCGGCCACGCCCTCAATCAGCGACGGTTCATCCCCGCTCGCGCGGGGAACACGAGGGCAAGGGAGGAAGCAGAGAGCGGACATACGGTTCATCCCCGCTCGCGCGGGGAACACGTCAGCGGATCGGCCACGCCCTCAATCAGCGACGGTTCATCCCCGCTCGCGCG